>CAZSTN010000014.1:0-12403 GCA_964609915.1 uncultured Candidatus Saccharibacteria bacterium
ATTGGCGGAGAGGGAGGGATTCGAACCCTCGGTAAGTTTCACCCTACGCTGGTTTTCAAGACCAGTACCATCAACCGCTCGGTCACCTCTCCATGTTGGTGCGAGCTTTATGTATTTTAACAGATACAAAGCCTTTAGTCGAGAGGCTGTTTAGCCACCGCCGTCGCCCAGACCGTTTTAGCCCCGTGTTGGCGCAGTACTTCGGCCACTTCCAGCATAGTCGCTCCGGTCGTCACGATATCATCGAGCAAAAGCACGGGGCGACTAAAATCAAAGTCGCCGATAACCTTAAATATACCTTTAACCTGATTAGCTCGCTCGTCTTTATCTAGGAAATGTTGAACCTTGGACCGGCCGACTGACATAATCTCTGCTACTTGGATGCCTCTAAGGCTAGCCAGCTCCTGCGCTAACAAAAGAGTATGGTCAAAGCCTCGACTTCTAAGACTGCTTCGTTTTGTTGGAACGGGGATTATGGCTGTTTCTGCAGGCAAAACCGGAAGTCTATAGTTAAGTAGTTCGGCCATGGCCTTTGATGCGCTCTTCACGCTGCTAAACTTATAGACATCCAACAAGTCTTTGACTTCGTCTTTACGCAGGGCTGCCACCCAGAAGGAGTCGATCGGAATATCCTTATGCTGACTGCAAATACCAGAGAAAGTCGGCCAGTCGCATCGCCAACAGCCCATGAATGGGTCATTAACGATGTCATTTAAACAACACTCGCATAAAATATCGTATTCTTTTTGGCATTTTATACAGAGGCGAGGTGCGATAATTTGCACCATTTTGTCTATTATTGTATTTTTTACACCAAAACCACCCATATTAGTTGATTATACATCAATATCTAGCTATAATACGAGGGACTATTTGTCAAATGAGCCTAGAGAAAGTGGAGGATATCATGGCCAGGAAACCAAATGAAGATTTACTTATTGAGGACGAGCTAACAGCTGCCTTTTTGAGTGACGACAGCCTTTCATTGGCTGATGAGCCAACTGCAAACGAAGACAATTGGGACGATTCGCAAGAAGATTTCTTAGGTCAGCTAGCAGTTGACGTTTACGAAACCGACGACAAGCTCGTCGTAAAAGCACGTACTGCAGGTGTAAACAAGGAAGATCTAGACGTCAGCATTAGCGACGGCATTTTGACCATTAGTGGCACCCTAAGCAGTGGTGACGACACAGACGCAACAAACTGGCACATCCAAGAGTGCTACTGGGGTGAGTTCAGCCGAACACTTGCACTTCCGGTCAGCGTCAAAGAAGATGAAGTAGATGCAGTCCTTAAAGACGGCGTTCTAACCATCAGCTTCGGCAAGATCAAGCAAGAACAAGCTAAAAGAATTACTATTCAATAGTTAAACCTGCGAGAACTAATAATAACCGCTCCCTAAAAAGGGGCGGTTTTATTATAGCCACAACTACGCCAACAAAAATACCCCGAAAGTTTCGGGGTATAAATGTTTGAAACGAGCTACGTTTATAAGGTGTTTAGAACCCAGTTGACTACAGCGAATGCTAGAAAGGCAACAATCAAACCGATTATAGCGTAGATAATAGTGTTTTTAGCTGCCGTAACAGAGTTTGAGTTACCACCAGATGTAGTGTAGCGGATACCACCGTAAATCAACATAACAACCGATAATGCTCCAATAATGAACAGCAAAGCGTTGATTATGTTGGTAAAGATAGAGCCTTCTCCAAACAGTGTAGCGCTTTCGCCACCTGGACCATTAGGGTTAGCTTCGTTAACTCCCCCCTGAATCTGCGCCTGAACACTACTTACACCAACTGGGGCCAAAACACCGGCTACAGCAAAAGTAGCTACCAAAAAAAGAATCTTTGTCTTCTTTAGTATATTCTTCATTTTAAATATTTTCCTTTCTTCGAGTAATATGTCTTTAGTTATACCACATATAGGAACAAAAATAAACAACCTCTGAGCTTGATTTTTTATTAAACTTATGCTATAGTTAATTTAAGTATTTAAAACACAAAAAAGAAAAGAGCCAAATGGACAACTACGAAAGTGAAGTGCCGTCACCAGAGGCAGCAAAAATAGAATCTCCCCAGGACAGGCAAAAGGCTAGAGAAGACGTCCTGGCGAATCTTTTTAATAAAGCGCCAGAGCCGGAATCTTTAGAAGCTGAAAACAATATAGACAATATACTAGAGTCCGTTTTAGCGTCAGCACGATCCGGCGACTTGACAACTTCTGTTCAAGAAGAGCCTTTTAGTGAACGACAGATATTAAATCGAATCTTAGCGGCCCGAAATCTTGAAGGCAATGGCGACGTGCACCCCGCCATGCGCCTACCTAGGTCTGGAGGCCTGAGAGAACAACTAGCGCCACTTGTTGACCCAAGCGTCCACCCAGCATCCTTAGTCGGTAGGTACGGCAACCTTCTAGAAGCTACGGCAAGAGAAAAGCTCGAATCCTTAAACGACGAGCCTCAAAATGAAGAGTCTGGATCCGAGCTAAATGACCTAGCTGAACCTAACGATTTCTTCAAATATGAACCTGAAACAGAAACAAACCTGAACGAAGAGCTTGAGGCTTCTGTATTAAAACTTGAACAAATTATTGAAGAGAGTGCTTTAGGCACCGAACATGCCGTGCGTATACTAGGCGAAGCTAACGAAAAGGTAGAATTTTGGAGAAGTCGTGCCTATAACTTGTTGCCAGAACTTAGTCAAGAAGAAGCCAGATCGCTGTTACAAGGCCTTTTCGACGATGCCGAGTCACTAGTCGGCGCACTAGGCAAAAGTAGTTCGTCTCTTGAAGACTCGGTATTTGACGTGAGAAAAACTTCAGACATCATCAAAGAGATCGATACCGAAAATAAAATCTCTAGCGTTCCGCAAGCTTTAGAGACAACTACGGACGCCATCAGGTTAGTCTACGATCAGAATAACGAGCACGCAACGATAATTTCTGACCTTGCAAGAGATGTCGGTGATATAAAGGAAATGTCTTTCTATACTGGCGAGGTAAACAAAGAGCAGTTAGCCGAAGCGCTACTGACAGCCTACAGAAAGCTTGACCAAGCCTATGCCCTGGATGTTGGCAATGAAGCACTAGAAAAGCTCAACGAGGCTAGAGAGATTATTCAAAATACCAAAAACGAACTTATAGCCGGGTAATAACCCAGTTGATGATAGCGAATGCCAAAAATGCCACCACTAAACCAACTATGGCGTAGATTATCGTGTTCTTTGCTGCCGTAACAGAGTTAGCGTTACCGGCCGAAGCTGTATAGCGAATGCCACCATAAATCAACATCACAACCGAAAGAGCGCCAACTATAAACAACAGAGCATTTACTATATTATTGAAAATACCATTGCTACCAACAAGTGACTGGTTCCTATTTTCATCTTTACAGATTAGACTGTCGTCGCCTCCAATATTGTTACACTGCTCGTCAAAAACATCGATGGCCGCAACGTTACCCGTAAAGAGTACTAAAGAAGCTATTATTGAGGCTATTATTATCTTCATCTAAAAAATCCCCCTTACGAAATTTGTTATAGCAAAGGCTATAAAGACTACTATTAGACCAATTATTGAATAGGTGACGAGGCCTTTTGCCTTAGTAACCGAAGCCGCATTGCCACCTGAAATTGTATACATTATACCGCCGACAATTAGCACCACCACAGCGACAGCACCAGCGACAAAGTAAAAGCCGTTTAATGTGTTGGCGAGTATCACATCGGCATCTTGGGTGCCTATGCCAGAGACTTGACCACTTTCGTCACCGATTGTGATTTTCTGGGCAAAATTTGTATATAAAATTATCAATGTACTTTTCATAATTAACCCGCACTCCCTGTAAGAACAAAACTAAATACAAAGTTAACTAAACCAATAGACGCCATAGATATCAGAAGGCCGATAGAGGCATTAAGTATGCTCTTTCGAGCTTTAGCTACCTTGTCCGGGTTAGAGCCACCGACTATAAACTGAAAACCACCGTATAAGATAAAGTACACCGCAACATAACCAACTATAAACAGCCCGGCTTCTACTATGTTCAAGACTATCATGGTGATGTAACCACCAATCCCGCCCTCTACGTCAGCAGGAGATACTAGCTTGCTACAATCGTCGCCTTCGGTTAAACCTCTATACCAGGCTGGCAAACCCAAGAAACGTGCATCACAACTAGCTGAGGCGACTGGCACTGCTGGACTTACTACAGCAAGTACCGGGGAGGCGACTAAGAATGCGAACGCAAAACCCATAATTAGACTTTTTATCTTTTTAAGCATTATGCAAATACTCCTCCTGGTATTAAAAAGTTTAGAATTGACCACATGGCAGCGAAAGTTATTACTCCGTAAATTATACCAGTGAAAACAGCTGTAGCTTTTTGTAATTGGTCTGGCTTACCGTTAGCCGATGCATAAAGTGCCGAACCATAGACAAGTCCCGCCAAAGCGGCTATGCCAACACCACCGGCCATAATGTTCAGGACAAGTAATAAAAGACTCCAAAGACCGGTGCCTTCAATGCCTTCTATTGGTTGACCGCTAGAATCGAGCCTTGAATCACACGAGATAACACTGGTGTCGGTTTCGCAATTATTATTTCCTATTTCAGCCGAAGCTACACCGGAACTGAAGAAAGACAAGGTAGCAAAAATCGCAAGTGTAATTACAGCTAAAAATATTTTTTTCATAAGGTATATTTAAAGATTACGTCTTTTTTGCGTTTTTAGCAACCTTAATACAAGATAAGCATATCCGTTATATGGCTTGTTCTGATATAATAATAACATATGGCCACCTATAAAGTTCCCCAAGATGTCGAAGCAGATGACAAGCTTATTGGGCCTTTTAGTTTTAGGCAATTTATTTACCTAGTTGTCGTTGCTATGTCGATCTTTATAGCTTGGGCTTTAAGTCAGATTTTTATTGGTTTGGCATTAATACCAGTACCGATAATAATCTTTTTTGGAGCGCTGGCTTTACCGCTTAAAAAAGACCAACCCATGGAAATATATCTAGCGGCTATAGTTTCATTTTACCTAAAGCCCCGGACTAGACTATGGGACCCAGAAGGCGTGGAATCTTATATTTTCGTTTCAGCGCCTAAATCAACTGACGACATAAAACTAAAAGGCTTATCTGAAGATGAAACTCAGAAGCGACTCAGTTATTTAGCAAATATTGTTGACTCCGGTGGCTGGGCGATTAGGGGCGCTAACGCACAGCCCGACAGTCCGATGATTTCTGAAGTTTTCTACGACGCCCAAAAAACCGAAGACCTGCTTGACGACAACAGCAGTGTTGCTCAGTCTTTTAATTTCCTCATTGATCAGTCGGTCGAGAAGAAAAAAGAAGAAACTATCGCCATGATGCAAAACCTAACGCAAACCACCGAACCTTTGCCAGCAACTCAGCACTTCACCCCACCAATTGCCATGCCTACACCAAACATACCGACGCCTACTGTTCAGACGAATCAGAACGCTTACAAACCAGTTAGTCCAGAAATTGTGGCACCAGCACCTAAAATAGAGGCTAGCGAGGAGGCTATATCACCTGATATAATAGACCTAGCCAATAACGCAGGTGATTTAAGTGTGGCGACTATCAGCAAAGAGGCTAATAGGCGACTAAACAAGAAGAGCCAAGACGAAGTATTTATATCTTTAAGGTAATGGAGTGGGATAATAAACAATGCAGCCACAAAATAATATGAATCCGCAACCCGTCCCAACACCCCCAATGGGGCAGGTGCCTCCTGCTCAGCCAATGTTCCCGAATACAGAACCTTCTCAAGCAAACCAAGACCAACAGCCTAAGAACACCCAGGCAACACCTAAAAACCCTAACTCTACTCAAAGCTCCCTACAATTCTCTGAAATAAGAGACAATATGATGATCATGAACGACGGGTCTTTTCGAGCGGTTATCGCCTGCAAGTCTATCAACTTCGACCTAATGAGCGACAGAGAAAGAGAGGGCGTTGAATACAGCTACCAGAACTTTTTAAACTCGCTTGCTTTTCCGATTCAAGTTTTAGTTAAATCTCGCAAGGTCGACATTACACCTTATATCGACAAGCTAGTTGACCGAAGGCAAAAACAAGAAAATATGCTTCTTGGGGTTTTGATGGACGATTACATCGACTTTATCGATATTCTATCGCAAGAAGCTAATATTATGGAAAAAAGTTTCTATGTAGTAATTCCATATTTCCCTAACGGAGATATTGCTAATTTATTGAGTCAAAGTAAAGGTTTTTTTGGAAAACTATTCGCTAAGCCGACAAATACCATAACTCATATAGATGCTGTTAATTTTCAAAAAGCTAAAGATGAAATTAGAAATAGAGTCGACTCTGTTCTTGCTGGATTGTTTCAAATCGGCGTTCACGGTGTTCAACTAGACACTAAACTTCTAGGTGAGCTTCTTTACAGTTCATATAACCCGGACACGGCCCTTCGGCAGCCAATAAATAATTTCGATAATCTTGCTACTGTATATGTCAGAAAAGGCGAACCTACTAATGAACCCTCGAAAGGACCAGCATAATGGCCAGACAAAGCGCTGTTGACGTAGCGGCTCAACAAAGAGCCAGAGAACAAGCCGAGGT
This sequence comes from uncultured Candidatus Saccharibacteria bacterium, assembly GCA_964609915.1. Lineage (GTDB taxonomy): Bacteria > Patescibacteriota > Saccharimonadia > Saccharimonadales > Saccharimonadaceae > Microsaccharimonas. The sequence continues at coordinate 6,616 of CAZSTN010000014.1, forward strand.
TGAGCAGGCCTTTTTAAAGGGCATCTCCACCCTAAGAGACCTTATCGCACCAAGTAGTTTAGAAATTCATTCCGCTTATTTCAGACTCGGTACAAAATACGGCAAAACTCTTTATATATATGGTTACCCCCGACAAATATACACCGGTTGGCTCAGTCCATTAATAAATATCGACGAAGTTTTAGATATTAGTATGTATATTTACCCAGTTGAGAGTCAGGTGGTCTTAAATAACTTACGTAAAAAAGTTACTCAGCTAGAAGCTACGGCGTCTATTAACGCCGAGAGGGGTTCAACTCGTGACCCAGCACTAGAAGCTGCCATAAACGATGCCGAAGAACTTCGAGACAAAATTCAGGTTGGAGCTGAGAAATTCTTTAGGTTCGGTTTATATGTAACTATTTATGCCGATAGTCTAGACGAACTTAGTTTCGTTCAACAAAAAATAGAAACTTTGTTTGGACAACAGATGGTCTTTAGTAAAGTTGCCTCGTCTCAGCAAGAGCAGGGGCTAAATAGTACAATTCCTCAATTGACTGACCAGCTACAAATACGTCGCAACATGAACACCGGGGCTATTAGCACTAGTTTTCCGTTTACTAGCGCCGATCTCACCGACAATTCTGGAATTCTATATGGCATCAACATGCACAACAACGGTTTAGTTATTTTTGACAGATTCAAGCTCGAAAACGCCAACTTGGTGGTTTTTGCTAAATCTGGTGCTGGTAAGTCATTTACAGTTAAGCTCGAAGCTCTAAGAAGTATGATGATCGGTACAGAAATTATTATTATCGACCCTGAGAATGAATACCAAAAACTAGCCGAGGCTGTTGGTGGTTCATATATAAGACTGAGTTTAAATTCTCAAACCAGAATAAATCCATTTGACCTGCCAAGAGTGATCGACAGCGACGAAGCTGACGACGCACTCAGGGCAAACCTAGTAACCCTACACGGTTTATTAAGGTTAATGCTTGGTGGTTCGCAATCTGCTAGCGGAGCGCCTGTAGCACCACTTACGCCGACGGAAGAAGCTGACCTCGACCAAGCTTTAATAGACACTTACGCCCGAGTTGGCATAACGAGCGACCCACTAACCCATAACTCTCCGCCACCTACGATATCTGACCTACATGACACGCTTTTACACATGGGTGGAAGCGGACCTTCGTTGGCGCAAAGACTCAGGAAATACACAACCGGTACTTTTGCGGGTATTTTTAGCCAGCAATCTAACATCGATATTAATAACCCGATGGTTGTGTTTAATATTCGAGACCTAGAAGACGAGCTTCGGCCTGTCGCCATGTATATTGTATTGAGTCACATCTGGAATATAACCAGAACCGAACAAAAGAAAAGAATGTTAGTCGTTGACGAAGCTTGGCAACTCATGAAATACGAGGACTCCGCCAACTTCTTGTTCAGTTTAGCGAAACGAGCTAGAAAGTATCAGCTAGGTCTAACTACCATCACTCAGGACGTTGAGGACTTTATGAGTAGTAAAATGGGTCGGGCCATAGTTTCAAACAGTTCTATGCAAATATTATTGAAGCAGTCGTCTAGTGCGGTTGATGTTTTGTCTGATGTATTTAAGTTAACTGAAGAAGAAAAGAAGCGTCTAGCAAACTTCCCAATAGGGCAGGGGCTTTTCTTCGCTGGTCAAAATCACGTACATATTCAAATTCAAGCCAGCGCAACCGAAACTCGACTAGTTAACACAACCCCTTCAACACCTAAATAATGGTATAATTAGCTTATGGCGAGTCCTAAAGAAGAAGAAAAACTGAATCCTGGCAAAAATGACTATGAGAATAAGTTTGGTGACGGCTCTAGTTATTCACCGACGGCTCAGAAAAATAACGAATCTTTGGGGAATCAAGGCTCTCAAGAGTCTACTATTAATGATCAAGAAAGAAAAGGCGGGTTATATAAGCCTTCGGAGAAAAAAAGGCCTAAGCGTACTAAGTTTGCTGCAAAAAGCCCCGTAAAAAGATGGGGTGCGGTAGGCGTAATATCTATATTGACGTTGCTTAGTGGCGGCATAGGTATAATTGGTAGCCAGGCAACAATGCTGTCTCATCTATCTAGAAATGCTCAAGAGGTCAACGACTCACTAACCCCAGCAATGCAACGACGATTCCAGAAAATATTTGGGAATATGTCTAGTGGTGATGCTAGCGTTCTGTGTACTGGTGCTAGAATCAAGGCAAAGTGCCACATGAGTAGGCTGTCTAATAATGCCCTTAAAACTCTCCAGAGAAAAGGTGTTACAGCCGTCTTCGAAGGTAATATAGACTATGACGGAAAAAGGACAGGGATGCCTGACAAAAAAATTACTGGCTACAAAATAGATGGTAGAGAAGGTGTAGTCGCCGCTAAAGACCTGCAAGGCGAGCTTGCAAACGATAAAAAACTAGCATCAAAAGTTCTTGGTACAAGAGGGGCGTTCAATCTTCGTTTTAAGTCATGGACTAGTAAAACAATGAACAACGTTTTATCGAAGCTAAAAATAACTAGAAACGGTGGTCTAGCAGACGGAAAAAATAAAAAAGGCTCCACGGCTAATGACATGATTGCTAAGCTAAAAGAAAAAGTACCTGGAATCGAGGGCGCTAGTGAAGTTAAGGCAAACCTAGAGACAAAACTAAGTAGTAGGCTGAGAATTGCCGGAAAAGCAAGCGTTGGCTACACCGCCACGCTTGCTGGCTGTATGGTGCTAAAAGGCCCTAAATACATAGCAGCCGGCGTAGCCGCTTATCAACTTGCTCAACTGCTACCATTAGCTATGGAGACTGTATTGTCACCAGCTTCTAAAACCGAAGCTTCTGGAGTTTTCTCTAATATGTCGCCCGAAGATATGGAAGCAGTAACTGTACCATTAACAGAAAAGACACCTTCACCTAATGACCCCGACAAGCTAACATCTGCGATGGATTCAAAATATCTATTAGCGGCTATAGGCCTAGGCAGCGGTAGGTTACCAGTTTCAGAAAAGTTTTCACCTGGCTACTCGGTAATAAGCAACTCCTTAGTGAAAGGCGGCACCGCCGCCGAGAGAGCTACTGGAGATGCTTGTAATATAATCAGCAACCCAATAACTATGTACTCGGCAATGGCAGTAGAGGGTGGAATAGCACTAGCTTTACCAGGTGTTGGTCATCTAGTGAAATTTGCCGCTGGGTTTGCTATAGGTGAAATAGCCAGTCGAATTGTTCCAGGCATTATTACTATGGTTGGAGATAATGTAATTAAGTCAATTGCAGAAAATGACTACATAAGAGAATCTAGGGGCGAAGAGAGGGGAGATGCCATAGGAATGTCGCTACTGTCTCTATTCTCTGTAGGAGGCGCATCTGCTGGTTTGTCGGTATTGTCAGAAAATCAAAATATAGCCTTTAATGAAATGCGCCTAGAAGATGAAGCTTACTTGAAAGAAGTTGATATTGCAGGGTTAAGCCCATTTGATATTTCTAGTAAATATACCTTTTTAGGTAGCATAGTAAATAATATGAAGTCCTCTATGTTATTAAGTGGATTTAGCACCGATTCACCAGCTTCGATCATATCTAGTATATTGTCTATACCTAGCACTATTCTCACGCCTGGAACTAAGGTGTCAGCAGCTAGCTCTCAAGCACCTTTATGTAATTACGCAGAAGAGTTCGACATGAGTACAGGCAACAGCTCAACAACTCCTGCAGTTAACGTCGCAGGTCTTCCTTGTGTAGGCTTAACTCAAGAACAGGCCGCTATGTCCACAGACGAAGCTATAGACTTGGTTTCAGAATGGCTCGATGAAGAAGCTGAATACCCAGAAGGAGCCACTGCGTTCGATCTACTTGAGACTGGTTACATAATAAAAGAAACACCTCTAGCAGACTATATTCAACTTTGTGGAAATCCCGAATCTGGAGACTATTTGAACGAGTCGTCTGGTTGTATGTTTACGGGTTCATCTAGCGTAGCGACTCTTCCTAACGTCACCAACTCTGTGTCGGTAGATGATTTTTGTATTGCCGGTGATGACGGTACCGAACACTGTCAAGGCGACCCGGTGTATGATGGTGAGAATGAAATTGCGCAAATAGAACAAACTTATAACGAAAGGCAATTGTCGGCTATAGTACCTTTTCTACTAGACCTACAACTATCACAATCAATAAATTACGAAGGTTTTGAAGAAACTGCTTCTCAAGATAGCTCTAGCATAAACTCGTCTCCAGATATAAATGGAAATACTGTTCAGTATTATCAAAATGAAGATCCGTGGAAGAGTCAAAGTTACGGGACTGGCACAATTCAGATGTGTGGTTGCGGACCGACAACGATTGCTTCAATAGTCTCAACATTCTACCCAGAAAAACAAGTAAATCCAAAACAGGTAGCTGATCATTTTGTGTCTATCGGTGGTCAAAATATAGACTGTGGGTCAAAATGGACGGCCTGGGAGTCTTCAGTAACCCAAGAAAAATACGGAATATCTGTAACGTCAGTAGCTCCTTCGGCAGCTAATGCTACAAAGGGCCTAGAAGAGGGTGGTCTCGTCTTGCTGTCCGTAGGTAAAGACACTCCATTCACTACAGGTGGTCATATTATGATGATAAGGGGTAAGGCTGGCAACAACTTCCTTGTAGGCGATCCTAACAGCAGGTCACGGTCTCAAAACAATAGCGGCTTTTCGGTTGATCAGTTTAATTTCGGTTTAAGCACCGGCACTAAAGGAATGTGGATAGTTAAGAAGGCTGCATGATGAAAGATTTTATTCAAGAACACCCTATAATATCAGTTTTGGCATTCTTTGCATCACTTTGTGTTTTTATAGTAGCTATATTCTTATTATCTAATATTGGCAATTCCAGTAGCGACGATAGTATTGAGCAAACAGAGTCCCAAGAGTTTATTAATACCACTCCACAACCAGAAACGGGTGGAGCAGGAACTCCAAACGGTCAAGTCCTATTATTATCCGGTTGGGACGAAAAGGTTGACGAAGTAGAAATTGCCAATATCATACCAGTAAACATGCAAAATGATATAAATCAGTCAGTTCTTAAAAAGCACTTATCTAAAAATCCTACATCAGAAGAGTTTATAAGCGGGACAATAAGTGCAGAAGAAGCACAACAAGAACAAACTCTAAGTCTATTAATAACGATCGACGATGATAAATATACCGTCAGCTACTTAATCGAAGAAGAAACTTTTACTATAGGTGAGGGTATTTAGTATGGGTTTTAAAAATATAACTAAAAAAATATATTTTTTATTAAGTTGCTTGGTTGTTATCGTTTCACTTGTAAATGTTTCTCCTTACCAGGCTTCAGCTATTAACTGTGATACTAGCTTTTTTTCCGGTAACGACATACTTCACCTCGCCTGTGGCGATCAGCAGTCAAATACATGTGTGGCATCTGGGTCATTAACTGCTCCAGCCCCAACTTCACTGGTCGGAAGTGAAAAAGCAGAAAAGGTTTGGAACTATTTTATAGCCAGAGGCTTAACACCTATAGCAGCTGCAGGAGCAATGGGTAACATAGAGCAAGAATCTCCTGGTTTTAACCCATGGGCGGGTGAGAATGGAAATAGTTCAATAGTTAAAACACTTATAAATGTCGGTTTTGGACTCATACAGTGGACCAACACGGGTGGGAATTCTACAGGAAGAAGATATGGTGTCATGGAATATATGGAGAGTAAGGGTATAACTCTTAACGCCACTGATCAATCACAAACAGACAAAGCTATTCTCGCACAGCTTAACTGGCTATGGGACGGTGAAGAC
>CAZSTN010000015.1:0-2268 GCA_964609915.1 uncultured Candidatus Saccharibacteria bacterium
GAGAAGATCTCAGGTACACCTTGTGCGTGGGCATACATCAAGGCATAAAGTCTTCGAAATCGACAAGCCCCGTGAACTGACTTATGACGAGATTATTACAATTATCTTGCCTACCATAAACAACGGGTAACTAGCCGATGGTGTATAATAAAGCTTATGAAAATCCATATCGCTACCGACCACGCTGGTCTAGAATTTAAGGACAAATTAAAAAACCACCTGGAAGGGCAGGGGGTCGAGGTTGTCGATCATGGCGCTTACGAGTACGACGCCGACGACGACTACCCAGACTTTATCATCAAGGCCGCTGAAGCCACCGCTAACGACCTTGCAAGCGGCGTGCAGGCGCTAGGTGTCGTCTTTGGTGGCTCAGGCAACGGCGAGCAAATCACTGCCAACAAAGTTGCCGGCATTCGGGCGGCTCTGGTCTGGAACGAGTCAACTGCACTGCTAGCTAGGCAACACAACGATGCTAACATCATCTCGATCGGCGCCCGTCAACACAGCGAAGAAGAGGCCCTACGCCTCATCGACATCTTCATTGCCGAGCCGTTCAGTGGCGAAGAACGCCACGTCCGCCGAATAGGCAAGATCGGGGAATACGAGGGGAGATAATCACCCCCTCTTAAGTCCTCATCTTCTTAGTTTTAATACCTATACTTGCATTTATTACAACAATGTGCTATAATATAGGTATGATCAATGGTTTAGCACTTATGGTAATATTCTTTGTATCAATACTACCCTTGATACTGCTCTTTGTACTAATAGCTCTCGAATCAACAGAGAGGGAATCAAAGAAACAAAAAACCTCCGAAAAAGACCCCCTTTTAGTCAACCCTGCAACTATAAATACCAAAAGTTTTAAGATAAAGGCTAACGCTTATAACAAAAAGCTAACTTTCCACAACCTCGTTCTTTACTCAGGCTACAATACACGCTACACAGAGATAGACGAGGTTATTGTTTCGCCTTACGGTATTTTCTGTATCGAGTATAAAGCTCATGTTGGTTATATTTTTGGGAGTGCTGACCAGAAAAACTGGACACAGTGTAAATACAATAAGCAAAGAGAAAAGCTTTACAACCCATTGCTCCAAAATTACAAGCACGTAAAGTCGTTAGAACTTCTACTAGGAAACAATCTAAAGACCCCAATTCACTCTATAGTGGTATTCACCGATGCCAGCATGGTCAAAGCCGATGACCCACGAGTATTAACCGGAAAGGCGAACCTAAATAGAATGCTGCAAAACCATACTACCCAGGTGTACGCGCCAGGAGAGTGTGAAAAGATATGTCGAATTCTAGCCGCAGCTTCAAGCTACAAAGAAGATAGACTGCCAAGGCACATCGCTGAACTTCAAGTTTACACGGGGACGGCTACCGCTAGTTCTTAACCTCAACGCCAGCCATAATGACATCTCCAACGATGTGTAGCACTGGGGCCTTTTCGTCAGCTGGACTTGCAGTGGTGTCTTCTATGCCACCAAGAATTACGTTAGTTTGACTCTTCACCAGTACATCGCTAGGGGCGAAAATCTCAATGCCACCCCAAAAGGCAAAGACCTCAATGGTAGCACTCTTCTTAATAGTCGCCTTACGGAGGTCGAGCTGGGCGCCTCCCATAACAGCGGTCATCTTACCGCCCTTAAAGTCAGGGGAACCGTTCTTGATTTCGCTACCCGACAAGATAGCCGTCACGTCATGTCGATCCTGCTTGTCTAGCCGAGCAGGGGAGTCCTTTCGACTGAACAGAAGCGAACCACCTATCAGAATGATCAAAACCGGCCAGACGATCTGCCATGGGCTGAAATCAATAACTTCAAATTTCTCTAGTTGCCAAACGGCACCGAAAATAACCAGAATCGCCGACCAAAAGTAATTTCGAGGGTTGTTTATGAAAACAAAAGCTCCCCACAAAACAATAAGCGATGGCCACCAAGTACCAAAAGCGTTTTCAAAATAGGGAACGCCAATATTACTGAGAAGCGCCACCACTCCTATGATTATTATAATAATTCCTGCAATGAATCTAGTGGATAGTCTTTTCATAGTCTAACTATACCATAACTAATAAAAATGATAGAATAACCTTATGTTTACTCAAAATATCACAAGCGAAACTATCAACTCGTTAATTCCTATTTTAGGAGGCTACGCAATCGTCCTTAGTGCGATAATACTAATCTCATTTATTGTTGTATTCCTCTTGAAGATCCGCTCATACAGAGCCTCTGTAGCTATGCGCAAAGACATTCACGCCAT
>CAZSTN010000015.1:2278-10922 GCA_964609915.1 uncultured Candidatus Saccharibacteria bacterium
AAAGTCCTTAAATGTAAATACCACCGAAGAAGCTCCGGTAGCAACACCTGAGGCTTCAACAGCTCCAGAAACCCCTGAAACACCTGAAGCTCCAGCTGAGCCTTCAAGCACACCAGAGCCTCAGGTCGCACCAGCACCAGAAACTGTCGAACCTCAGCAAATCCCACAGTATCAAAATGACACTATCGCTACCCAAGAAGACCAGCAAAACAACGTCTAGGAAATATCGAACAAAAATAGAACACGCACAAAAATGAAATGGGGGCCGAAAAAGCTCCCATTTTTAAATTCTCGTTAAATATGGCTCAACGGTCCAATATATAGAAATCAACAAAACCCAGCTAGTCGGGCATAGTATCAAAATTCAAAAAACGGGGCAGAGCGAAAAATTAATTTAACAAACAACGTGCAGAGTAAAAATAAATTCAAAACCAATAAAAAGGGAGGCATGTCGGTTCATTGTTTTGATATAGACTTAACGTCGCACAATGTGCCTTTTACGTCACAGCAATATACAAATAAAGATGATTACACATACCTCTAGAATAGGGGTACATTCGGCGATTAACCCCTTAGCGCACTTAGTTTACACTTAACACTTACTTAAACCTGCCCAGAGCCAGCACCCTACACAGGTGCCACTTTGCCCAGAAGACCCTGAAAGGCCCCTCAGGCTAGTTTTCCACAGCTTGCTGGCCTTATATTTGACTTTTGCATAGAATAGTTTTAATACTTTCATCTCCCCCTTCATTGCCCCTTTTTTGACTTTTGCGTATTTTGGTTGTTTCGTATAGTTTTTTGATATAATAATATACAGAACAAAAATAGAACACACACAAACTAAAATAGGAGAGTGGAGAGTACCGTAAACTTCGACCCCACGTCCACACCAACACAGCCGTGTCTAGCAACGCCGACGCTCAAGCGCCAATGACTAATATAACAACAACTAGCTGGACAAATTTTAGCGGTACACTGCCCTGCCGGCAACTCGAACATCAATATATTGTGCTGATAGCCCCCGGGAGACTAAGTGACTAATAGACAAGGTCGCTTCGCTCACCTGCTCCCCTGCCCCTCTGTCGACAGAAAAGCGAATTGTTGGCGCCACCCCTTCATAGGTGACGTCGAGACGACGAGTAGTGCCTTCGGGTAGTACAACTTTAGTGACCTTATGTCCCCCACTCTCGCTCAAAGAAACTACCCTACCGACAAAACCGAGCAAGCGGCCACTGGCCACCACTCCGCCACCTTGCTGAACGTCAACACCGCTTTCATCGACTATCTGGACCCCTGGAGAAATGAAGTAATTTTCTTCAAAAACTACGCCTTCGCTGTCAACATAATACTGCCGATCTTTGATTTGCCAACCAGCTACTGGTTTCCTAAATTCAATGACGAATCGGGCTTCGGCTAAATTATTATCCTCAGACAACTTAAGGGTTTTTACCTCTGGAAACACACCACCAACGTAGTTAGTCAGGGCTTCCTCATTTAGCAAAAACTTTAGTCGCTCGACTGGCTGAGTGCCGAAATATGAACTAATAGCCTCTCTATATTCCTCCTCTTTGGAGCTGAAGCTTCGAGATAGGTCGGCACTACCGCTGGTCAAAACCACCGAGCCGATAAGCTGAAAAAGAAGCACAGACAATAACACGACAACTGCGGCTGATATCAAAAAACCTAGCCCAGCCTTTCGCCTCTTGTCGGCAAGACTATGGACCTTGCGCCTTGAAGAATTCTCTTCAGTAACGTGGCGAACCCCGCTCAATGTTTGATTGCGCCTGTAGCCGACAGTCTTGTCTCGTGGCTCATCGTTAGAATCTCCCCTGCCCTGCATACTACCTCTTGATGGCCTCTTCTATTAAAATAGCGACATCCTTGGCGGCATCGGGTTTAGCAAAGGCTGCGAAGCGTTCCGCCATGTCTTTCGTGCCACTAGGGTCGTCCAAAAGCCCCTGGACGGCCTCAACTAACAAAGTAGGGTCTTTGTCCATTTCGTTCTCGTCGATTGTCACAACGGCTCTAGCGTCAGCATAAACTTTAGCGTTTTTAACCTGATGACCACCGGTCAGCTTGGCGTTTGGAACCAAAATAGTTGGCTTTGCAGTGGCCACCAGCTCCAATATGGTAGTTGCCCCTGCCCTAGCGACTACTATGTCGGCAGCCGTCAAAAGACTATGCATGTTACTTATAAAAGGATATATCTGAAAGTTCTTGGTGTTTTCTGGAACCAGCGAGCGAAGCTCATCGTACTGCCCTGCCCCGGCTACTAAAATCACGCTACTGCTTTGTTGTAGCTTTGACAACACGTGTATGACGGCGTCGTTAATTCTCTTTGCCCCCAAACCACCACCGGTAGCTACCAGTAGAGGCTTGTTCTCGTCGACACCCCACTCTTTCTTAGCAGCAATCTGTTCCTCCACCGAAGCCGGCTTGAACCTAGGGTCGATGGGAATACCAACGTAGTGCGATTTACTCTTGGGGTAGGAATAATAGCTCAGGGGTGCGCCAGTAGCTATCGAGTTAGCCCATTTAGCTAGAATTCTGTTAGTAAGCCCTGGGTGGGCATCGGAGTCGTGAACGACGATTGGTATGCCTAGAGCTCGAGCAGCCACTCCAACTGGCAAACAGACGTAGCCACCTTTCGTGAAAATAACATCGGGTCGCCAGAACAGTAGCTTAAAAAAGCTCTGAACCACGCCGACAGCTACCAAAATCATATCTGCAATATTCTTAAACATCAAAGATGGCCAAGTTATATGCTGCCAAAATGTCAGGTGATGATAGCGCCGTAGCTTACCGGCCGTAATGGTATGCATTGGAATAGTGTCATCAAACGAACTCAAAATTGACTTAGCTTGCTTGGCGAAGCGCTTATCGCACCAAAAACGAAGCTCAACCTCGGGGTTGCGCTGACGTAACTCCTTAAGCACCGCTACGACTGGAGTGACGTGTCCGCCCGACCCCCCGCCGACTGCTAATACCTTCATTTTTAGCCTCCTTTAATCTTGACTCGTGTATTGTATAACGTGAAAACTGATAGACTAGCCCCAAGGCTGCAGTTACGAACAACATGCTTGTACCACCGTAGCTCATTAACGACAGGGTTATGCCCGTTAGGGGGAAGATGCCTATCATAGCCGCTATATTAAGAATAACATGTATACCGAGCCAACCGAACACACCGGCGGCTACAAATTTTAATCGTAAATCAACTAAAGCTTCGGAGACCTTAAGAATCCGCATCAATAATGCTACGAAAAGCGCTATTAAGACCAGCGACCCGACATAACCGAACATCTCACCATAAATGGCAAATATAGAGTCGTTTATAGCTTCCGGTAAGTAGCCTGAAGCCTGAACACTTTTGCCGACACCAACTCCCAATAAACCACCCGAACCCAGGGCGATTTTAGCGTGCTGAATATGGTACGAGTCGGCGTCACTGGTTGTCGTGCTGTCGCCCTTAAGATAGGTCGCTACTCGGTCAATACGGTGTGGCGAGGTAAATATGAACAAAGACCCCAAAATAACAGCCACCGCCCCGAGTTTTAACAGATTAGCCTTGTTTAGGCCAGCTATGAAAAATATCGAAACGATAATGGCCGCTAAAGAAATACCCGTACCAAGGTCTTTTTGTATGATGACTATGATAACAAGCGACAGGCCCGACACTACAAGCGCCGGTAGCAACGTGGCGTTCCAGTCGTTGACTAAGCCCTCTTTGGCCCTTTTAGCCAAAAAAGCAGCCATGTAAATCAGGACGCCAAACTTCAGAAACTCAGCTGGTTGCACCGTACCGAAACCTGGCACGACAAACCACCTAGTAGCTCCGTTTGTCGTTAGAGCAATACTATCCATACCAGCCCAACCAGCCACCGCTAAAACTAAACAAGCCACCAGCCCCAATACTAGTAGTGTCGTAGCATACCTAAAAACCCATTTATAAGGAAGGGTTGCAAAAAGTATAAACGAACCTGTCGCTAGAGCAAAACTGATCGCCTGCTTAATAATAAAATAAGTGTCACTGTATTCATAACCAAAAACAGAGTTCATGACGTTGGCACGTTGAGGACCAATGGCATAAATGACGATTAAGCCAATCAACATTATAATGCCGGTATATAAAGCGATTAGGTGGTCGGCTCGGTGCTTACGGACCGTCACTTCAGACGAAGAACTAGCTTTCCACCCTTGGAGCATGTTAAATTATCCCTCCCACGAGGGCTATTACTACGCCGATGAATGCCGTTACGGCTGCAATCACCCAAAAACGCATAGTTATTTTAGTCTCTGGCCAACCTGTCGCCTCTAGATGATGGTGTATTGGTGCCGAAATGAACACCTTTCGACCAAAGAATTTTTTGCTAGTAATCTGAATAAGACTCGAGCCGGCCTCGACTACGAACAATAGCCCGATAATCGGTAGAATAAATAGCGAGTTGGTCAACATAGCAATAACGCCGAGTGAGGTGCCAAGAGCGAAGCTACCGACATCTCCCATAAAGAATCTGGCCGGATAAATATTAAACCACAAGTAGCTCAGCAGTGCGCCAACAACTGTAAAACAGAAGGCCGCTAGCATAGCGTTGCCCTGAAGCAGAGCGATGACCCCAAAGCCTGTGAATGAGGCGGCCGCCAGACCACCAGCTAGGCCGTCAAGACCGTCGCTAATGTTGACAGCGTTACCAGTGGCAACGACGACAAAGGCGAACAGTGGTATTATGAACCAGCCAAGCTCCCAGTCACCTACGAATGGCACGTGAACTGCCGAAACACCGAGCTTCTCGAAAAAGTACCAGCCCAAAAAAAGTCCGATAGAGGTTATCATTAAGAATTTAATTTGCGAACGTAGCCCAGCCACTCCTCTGCCCTTGCCACGCAGGTTTATGATATCGTCGATCAGGCCAACTATTGCACCGCCGGCTAAAGCCGCTAAAGGTAGCCACGTTTCTCGCCTGTCGAGGTTAAAAATAAACGTCACAATAACTATCGCTAGCACAAAAACCATGCCGGCCATAGTTGGTATATTTCGCTTGAACTTTTTAGCGTGGAGTTTAGTAAATATCTTCAGAGCCTCACCAGTCGTACTGGTGGTGCGCTGCTTCTTCCAGAACCGGTAGCGATACGCCAAAAAAGTATAAATCGGTGTGAGCAACATAGCAATGAGAAAAGCCATTATCCCCAAGAAAAAAGCTCTTAAGGCGGCGTCGTTGAGTGCTTCGTTTACAAAACTCATGTTAGTATTATCCTCTCGGTTGAATCCTTAAATAATCTATCATCCAGTTAGAAATATCGGTGAAAATTGGCATAGCGTCTCTTGCGCCCTGAAGTTCACGGTTCTGGCCAGATACAGATACCATTATGACATACTCTGGCATATCTGTGCCACCATAACCAAGGTAGGTTCCGATAGATTCGTTGCTCTTGTAGCCAGAGCCGTCCTCGGTTGGCACCTGAGAGGTTCCGGTTTTGCCACCAATGTTATACCCTGGCTTGTCGATATTAGTGAAAGATGCTTCCCTGGCCTGCTCCATCATGCTTCTGACTTGGTCAGAGGTACTTTGTTTGACTACACCCTTTTCTAGAGGCTCAGCAATGTTCACGGGCTTAAACTGACCATTTTCTAGATAGCCGTCTATAATTGTTGGCTTGTAGTAACTACCGCCGTTAATCATCGACGCAAAACCAGCCGTCACCTGCACCATGGTGGAACTCATTCCCTGACCGAAAGACATAGTTGCATAGCGAATAGCGTTGCCTTCATGCTGATCGGGGCTTATTAAGATGCCTTTAGCCTCTCCAGAAAGCTCTATGCCAGTCAACTGACCAAGCCTAAACTTGTCGTGGAAGTAATAGTACAGAGTGTCTCTAGCAGTACGGTTGATATTCTGCCCGTCACCAAGGCGCTGAGCGATACTCACAAAACCGGTGTTTAGTGACCACTGCAAAGCGGTCTGGTAAGTTATATTTCCGGTCACGCCTTTAGTGGCGTTGCCTATTGTCCAGCCACCAATCTTAATCGAGTCGGTATTGTAAAAAGTGTCCGTCGGCCTGACTACGCCCTTGTCTATACCGGCGGCCAAAGTCAGCGTTTTTATGTCAGAGCCAGGCTCATAAGGCTCAGAAATTGCATGGTTATTGAACAAAGAGACATCTTGCACCTTGGAGTATTCAGCAGGGTTATACGTCGGTAGATTAGCCATGGCCATTATCTTACCGTTTTTAGGGTTCATCACTAGGACGCTGCCGTTTGTAGCACCAGTTTTTTCCAGACCCCGAGCCAAAGCATCCTCAACATAAAACTGAATGTTTCGGTCTATAGAAAGAACAACGTTATCGCCGTCCTGAGCTGGCTCACGAATATTCTTGTCACCAATGGTCAACGGCACGTCACTAACGTCTGTAACCGTCTCTAAACGGCCGTCAACGCCCTTAAGATCATCGTTCAGGTAGTCCTCTATGCCGTATTTACCCTCGCCCTCGGTGTCGACAAACCCGAGAACCTGAGCAGCCAAGTCCCCTTCGGGATAAACCCGCTGACTAACCGCCTGGAAACCGATGCCGTAAAGACCGGCCTCTTTTATCTTGTCAGCCTGCAGTCGGGTAACTTTATAGGCAATAATCTGGTACCGAGTGTCAGTTTTGTCGAGAAGCTTGTCGAAATCTTTACGTAAATTTCCGCCAGCTACCTGACGCATAACTTCAATAATTTTCTCTTTGTCTTTTATCACTTGCGGATCAGCAAAAACGGTATAAACAGTTTCGTTCATGACCAGTGGCCGGATTTGGTCACCGTTTTTAAGATAGATCAGGCCCCGGCTAGCTGGAATACGCTCTTTCTTGAGCTGCTCGTGGTCGGCTAGCCCGACATAGTAGCTATGCTGAATGACTTGAATATAAAAAAGGCGCACCGCAAAAATCGCCACCATCGTGAACAGTAGCGCCGCTAGAATCCGAGAACGACTATGATAAAGTTTTTGATTCATACTATCTGCTTACATATTGTACATCAGATGGGGTAGTCATTTCACGTGCTACGTTACTATTTCGAATAGTTTCAATGGCAGTAAGTCGGGCATTTTCAATTTCAAGCTCGCCCTTCTCTTGATTCAAATCGGCAATTTGTGACTCAACAGCCTTAGCTTCGTAGTCATAACTTGTAGCTTGGGTCGCTTGGGTCAAATAAATAAGCCCCAGGACGGCTATCATCAGTGCGACAAGTATTGTATGAGCAATAGGCCCCAGCTTTACTGCCGATACATAACGTGTCGTATTTTGGTTGCGTGACCAGTTTTGCTGACGACGACTAGTATAATAAGTTTTTGGTTGATATGACATTTTTTGGTGCTTTTTTGTTTTTATTTTGGTTTTCTTTTTTTGTTTTGGTGCCTCGCTCGCCCTATGAGAAGCAAGCGAGGCGTTTTTGTCAGTCGTTATTTGACCCGAACAGATATGATCTGTGGCTGGTCAGAGTACTGAACAGGTATGTGGATTGGCATTTTGTTGCCCCTTCCTTTTTTTGTTTATTTTTTCACAGCGACTCGTAGTTTTGCACTACGTGAACGCAGATTGTGAACATCTGAAATGGCTCCGTCGATTGGCTTTTTAGTGAGAACGTTTAGCTCCCCTTCTAGCCCAGAGTCTTGCTGTTCCTTTAGGAACTGCTTGACGAGGCGGTCTTCAAGACTATGAAAGCTTATTACCCCTACCCTACCACCAGATTTTAATAACTGAGGCAGAAGAGGCAAGGTCGACTTTATCTGACCTAGCTCGTCGTTAACCGCTATACGAAGCGCCTGAAATGTACGTGTAGCCGGGTGGATTTTCTTCCAACGGCCACGATAATTTTGCTTTATCAGTTCAGCGAGTTCTTCGGTGTCTTTATACGGCTTATTAGCGACTATTAGTTCGGCAAGATAAAGAGCTACTTTGTATGGCTCTTCACCGTACTGGTGAATAATGTTCGCCAAGTCCTTAACACTACTACTTTCGATAAGCTCAGCAGCCGTTAGACCGCTAGACCTATCCATTCGCATGTCGAGTGGACCTCTGCGCATAAAGGAAAAACCTCGTTCGCCCTGATCAAGCTGTGGTGACGACACCCCCAGATCTATCAGGATTAAATCAAATACTCTCTTTTCGCTAGCAAGCTTCTCGGCCGCTGACAAAAAGTCAGAATGGATTAGTTGTACGCCAAGTTGCTCGAAAGACGACAGATGCGAAATAGCATAATCGTCTCGATCAACCAACGCACTGTCCTTATAGTTTTTAGTTACCTCTAAAACTGCGCTCGCATGACCTCCGTAACCAGCAGTTAAGTCTAGATAAGACTCGCCCGCCTTTGGTCGTAGAAGCTCAAGAACGCTACTTAGAAGAACTGGAACATGATGTGGTGGATGTTCTTTACTCATACAATCTAGTATAACCTAAATTGTTTCGAGATCACCTATCTGATAATGAGGCTGTTTGTTTTTATGTGTTTTTGTTTTTGTTTGAAAGTCATGCTAGGTTTTCAACAGAGTGCCCTAAGGCATTCATAGCGACCTAGCAAATTGAGAGACTTATGTGAGGTGGAGTTATTTTTTAGGGAGGTGTGTTTTTTGAGGAAAGAGCTTCGATTTGTTTAATGTGTTATCGA
>CAZSTN010000015.1:10932-11866 GCA_964609915.1 uncultured Candidatus Saccharibacteria bacterium
AAGAGGTTCATCTGAGAGACTTATGTGTGAGGTGGAGTTTTTTGGGAGGTGTTTTTTGAATAAGGTACGCGGAATTTTAATGGTTCCGAAACCATTGCCTAACTACCAGATAGTTGATCTCGAGAGTTTTTCTTTTAGTTTAATTTTTAAAGAACCTGATAAAACTAACTAATTGTCGTTTGTCATCAAACGCCAATAGGCACCCGCTCTAACCGCTACAATTTCTCGGTCGATGTCTGCATAGTCCAGCAAATGCTGTTCTATCGTTACTCGGCCTTGTTTTTGGTCAAGCTCTGCTTCAGTCTTCCCTCTTCGGAACTGAACGTTGGTGTCGGCTATTTTCTCGTCGAGAATACCCCCACCGTCATTCAAGGCTGGCTCAACCTGCTCCTGCCAAACGCTTTTTGCGTACAGATGCAAATACTTGCCAAAACCCCTGGTTAGGACAACGCCAGACAAAAACTCTTCACGAAGCTCAGCCGGTATAGTTAACCGACGCTTATCATCAAGCTTCCGCTCAAAGTAGTCTACTTGCGCCACTTTAGCCCCTTCCTTCTTAGGAAATTCTGATTAGTTTTTAATGTATTTTTTGTTTCGTGGTTCTTTCCACTAGTTCCACTATACTACCCACAATTACCCACTTCAACCCCCATTTTTGACAAAACCTCATAATAACCGAAAATACTTGTGGTTTTCCACAGTTCTGTGGATAGTCGATTAACCAGGAGTTCTTGCCTAGCCTTCCTCTTTTGACCTAGGCTTCACGCTGGGTTCGCTAAGGGCAAGCACTTAGCTAGCTAAACAGCGGACGGATCTGACGTCGCTCTTGAGGACGTTGCTCGCGGGGTAAACATAGGAGCTATCGAAGTACAGGGTGCGGGCGTCGGTGGTGTAGTTCTGCGAGGCGGACCAGTAGTGGCCGGGGCTACCCTGT
>CAZSTN010000015.1:11916-12329 GCA_964609915.1 uncultured Candidatus Saccharibacteria bacterium
GCCCCCAAGCTGAGCTAGCCAATTAGAACGCAGGCCAGCGTCAGAGTCGGTTAGTCCACTATTTATGGCGTTGTTTAGTAGAGCGAATTCTCCAGTAGCAATTTCACCTGTTGGTAGTCGCCAGCCAGCTGGACAAACAGAAATGCTAGTGCTTGGAGCTGGTGTGGTGGCATTGGCGGTGCTTGGATAAGTGCCGTTCTTCGTCTTGTGTAGTTCGAACTTTTTAGCGGCTTGAGATAGGTTAGATTTAAGAGCAGAGTCTTTAGCCTGAGAGGCTATACCGTTATACGAAACGATAGTTATAGCCGCTAGAATAGCAATAACAACGACAACGATGAGAAGTTCAACGATAGTAAAAGCTGAGCTCTTTCTTGCGTTTCGTCGAGCTAGCTCTTGGTTCAATCTACCCATAT
>CAZSTN010000016.1:0-7471 GCA_964609915.1 uncultured Candidatus Saccharibacteria bacterium
CAGGTAGTGGCAATGCTCCACACTCTATCTGCCCAGTAGGCTGGAGATTGCCTGGCGGTGGAAGTGCAAACGGCACCGGTAACGAATTTAGCTATCTAAACGCTCGTATGGCTGGCTTTAGCAATAACCAAGATAGTACCTACCTAGGTAATTACTGGAACTACTACAGTAACTGGGAAAACACCGGTCCATTTAAAGGAGTATTCTCCGGCGACTGGTGGGAGGGCTTCAACGACCAGGGCTACTACGGTGGGCTTTGGTCCCGTTCTACCCGTCCGGATGATTCGTCTAGAGCTTTTGTCGTGGGCTTCTATGCCGATTGGGTCATACCGGACAGCAGACACGGTTATCGTGGCGGCGGGTTTGGGGTTCGCTGTCTCTTAAACATTTCTGACCCGGGCTATAACATTGGCTACTATCATATAATTCCAGACTAAATAACTTCCATTCCAGAACCCACCAAGCAATCACAAAGGTTTTGCTACCCCATCTAGCTCAGCCGACTGAACCTCCTGTGCTATCAGCAACGCACTTCACGCGGGGAGCATTTTCTGTATTATCTTTTACTTGTAAATCTGTTATAATTAACAGATATGAACACTCAAGAAATTCGTAACTCGTATTTGGAGTTTTTCAAAGAGCGGGGGCATGCTGTGGTGAAGAGAGCGCCGCTTGTCTTGAAAGACGACCCGTCGACATTATTTACTGGTTCTGGTATGCAGCCGATGATACCATACTTGCTTGGCGAGCCGCACCCTAAGGGTTCTCGTATTACCGACAGCCAGACCTGTCTTCGAGCGCAAGATATCGAAGATATTGGCGATAATCGTCATACGACCTTTTTTGAAATGCTTGGTAACTGGAGCATGGGTGACTATTTCAAAGAACAGCAAATTGAGTGGATGTTCGAGTGGTTGTCTGAGGTAGTCCAGCTGGACATGAGTCGTGTTTACGTCACTACTTTTATTGGTGCGCCAGAATATGGCATCGAAAAAGACATTGAAGCGGCAGCTATCTGGAAGAGGCTTTTTGAGGCTCGAGGTTTGAGTTCTGGAGAGGCCGAAATTGGCTCTGAAGAGGACGGTTACAAACGGGGTATTAAAGACGGCGAGCGAATCTTTTATTATGATGGTAGCAAAAACTGGTGGAGCCGAAATGGCTCGCCCGAAACTACTCCGGTCGGCGACCCTTGTGGTCCAGATAGTGAAATGTTTTATGACTTTGGTACGCCTCATGACCCGTCTTATGGCGAGTTTTGCCACCCGAACTGCGACTGTGGTCGTTTTATGGAAATTGGCAATAACGTTTTCATGGCTTATCGCAAGGTCGCAGAAGGTAAGTTTGAGCCGCTAGAAAGGCCAAACATCGATCACGGCTCTGGCTTAGAGCGAATTGCTGCGGCAAAAATAAATAACCCCGACGTTTTCAAGATTAGCCTTATGTGGCCGGTGATCGAAAAAATTGAGGAGCTTTCTGGTAAGAGCTATGAAAGCAACACTTCAAGCATGCGGGTTATAGCTGACCACTTAAGAGCAGCAACATTTCTAGCGGTTGACGGTTGCGTGCCGGCTAACAAAGAGCAGGGTTACGTTATGCGTCGCTTGCTTCGTCGAGCGATTCGTTTCGCTTTTGACCTTGGTGTCGAGCAGAATTTCCTTGAGCAAGTTGTACCAGTTGTTGTCGATATGTATGCACCCGACTATCCAGAGGTCGCTGAAAAACGTCACGAAGTAGTAGCTGTTCTGACTAAAGAAGAAAAAGTTTTTCGTCAAACTCTACGTAAGGGCTTGCAACAACTCGGTAAGTTTGCCGCCGACGGTTTAACTGGTGCTGAACTCTTCACCCTTTATGACACCTACGGTTTTCCAGTTGAGCTTTCAACCGAAGAGGTTTTTAGGCAAAATATTAAATTATCTGAAAATTGGCGTCAAGAATTTGATGCCAAAATGGCCGAGCAGCGAGCTCGTTCGCAAACTGCCACCAAAGGCACTTTTAAGGGTGGCCTAGGCGGGCAGACTCTTGAGCATAAAAAATTGCATACCGCTAATCATCTTATGTACGCAGCTCTCAAGAAGGTAGTTGGCGAACATGTTACTCAGCACGGCTCAAACATCACCGAAGAGCGCCTCAGATTTGACTTCAATAATGATGGAAAAGTATCTCGGGACCAGCTTGATCAAGTCGAAAACTTAGTTAACCAGTGGATTTCTCAAGACCTACCGGTTTCATTTAAAGAATATCCAACCGCAGAAGCCTTCGCCATGGGAGCAATTGGTGCTTTTGGCGATCGTTACGGCGATGTAGTCAAGGTCTATCAGATGGGCGAGGGCGACAACCGGGTTAGCTTTGAAATATGTGGCGGTCCACACGTTGATCATACTGGACAGCTCGCAGAAGGCAACAAAACCTTCAAGATAACCAAAGAAGAAGCTTCAAGCGCAGGGATTAGGCGAGTTAAGGGTACGCTGGCTTAATTAAGTTTTAAGCCCGATGCCTTTGGCGGTTCATCTTTAAGGCTACCTCGGCTATGTTTCTTGCCTGGCGTATTGTGTCTATGTCGTCAGTATCTTTTTCGACGAAATGCGCATTCTCGGGTTCATCGGAAATCATAGACAGCCCGCTCGGACGACTTCTTATTAGGTATCCAGTAATGACACCAAGTTCTTTACGGAGTCTTCGCTGCCTGAGCTCAAGTCTAGTTCCGCGCTGTATTATTTTGTCACGTCCTAGTTGTGAGGTAAGCTCTGTTTCAATATAAGAATCCTTATTATATCCTTTATTTTGGCCTTGGCTACTACGGAGGTATTCATCGTTACCTAGTCGAAAAACCTTCGAGCCGATATCTTCTAATTCACCAACCATACTAGCACTTTCTTCTAGTTTCCAGCCATCGACTCTTTCTATAATAGACGAGCGCCATGGAGCGTATTCAGGAAGCTCGAGCGACGGCGGTTGCTGGATGTTTAGGCCTTCAAGGACCTCCTCTTTGCTGTATGAGAAAATAGGCGGCTCTTTTTTGGTGGTGCCAAAAGGTACATACCCACGTTTATTGACGTAAGATAATTGAGAGTCCTTTTTTTGATGAGCTGTTCTTATGGATAAGATTTTTGCGTACAGAGCGCCAGCTGAGATGTCGGCCTCTAGGCGTACGCTAGCTCTGGTGCCTTGGTCTATAGATTCTTGAAAGCTTTGTTCAAGCCTACGCAACAAGTTCTGGCTGATGGGCAAACCATATAAGTCGATGCTGTAATTATTCCCGGGCTTAGGCGCAAGCTCGCTCGTAGCTGTCTCAATAATTGAAACTACTTCACTTTTTTCTTTCTCCAGCTCATATTCCATCCTTCTATTATATCACAAAGTACTAAAAAACGCAAGCAATATATGAGAGTCAATGATTTTGGTATATAATAGAACTTAGTTATGGTTTTAGAAAAATTAAGAAAGAGTAAAAAGGTTAAAGTATCGACTGACGATTATATCGTAGCCCTTGATATTGGAACCGAATTTGTGAAAGCTTTAATCGCTCGACTTGAGGGTGATAACTTAAAGGTAGTTGGTGTTGGTCGAGCCAGGCAAGATGTTAGTGACATGCACTCTGGGGCTATAGCCGATATCTCGGGTGTAGTTCGTCATTGCGAAGAGGCGCTAGTACAAGCCGAAGAGCAGGCCGGGCTTCAGGCCAAAAAAGTGGTTATCGGTATTGCTGGCGAGCTCGTTAAAGGCACGACCGACACAATTCGCTATAGGCGACCTCAGCCGGATCGTCCGCTAGACGAGTCGGAGATGGAATTTATCATAGACAAGGTTCAAGAGCGGGCCCAGACTAAAGCCCAAAGACAGATAGCTCTTGAGACTGGTAATAAAGACGTTGAGGTTAAGTTGGTTAACAGCGCATTGGTTGGTATTCACATTGACGGTTACAAGATCTCTAACCCGATTGGCTTCCAGGGGCGTGACGTAGCTGTACAAATCTACACCGCTTTTGCACCGATGGTTCATATTGGCGCCCTAGAGCGAGTTGCCGATGAGCTATCTTTGGAGCTTCTGGCGGTAGCGGCTGAGCCTTTCGCTGTTAGCCGAAGCGTTCTTGGCAATGATGCTGGCAGTAACTTTACGGCAATTATCGCTGACGTTGGTGGTGGTACTACCGACATTGCTGTTGTTAATGACGGTGGTGTTGAGGGTACCAAGATGTTCGGCATTGGTGGCCGGAGCTTTACGCAGACTATCGCCAACGACCTGAACCTCTCTTATACCGATGCCGAAAAGCTGAAAGTTAATATTGAGAGTGACAAAATTAAGGCTGGCATTAAAAAAGAACTCGATGAGTCCGTAGACAAAACCCTAGAGGTCTGGCTGGCTGGCGTAGAGCTTGCTTTGAGTGAATTTACCTCTGTTGACCACTTGCCTAATCGCATTTTGCTTTGTGGTGGTGGCGCCAGTTTAAGTAAGCTGGTTGACGCCCTCGGCGGTAAAGAATGGCACAAAGAGTTACCGTTTACCAAAAAGTTAGCAATCCAGCATATTGAACCCGAGCAGGTTATTGGAATTGTCGATGAAACCGGCGACGTTTCCGACCATACTTTCATAACCGCCATGGGTCTACTGAGGGTCGGTTATGATACACTAATAGGTAGTGGCGATGACGACTCCGTCAAAGACAAACTTAATAGACTTTTAAGAATCTAGCATGAAAAAAGACGTAATTTATATAGATATCGACGACGATGTTACCGCAATAATCGGTAAGGTCAAAAAAGCTAAAGAAAAGTTGGTGGTTTTAGTGCCACCAAAAAGAGCCGGCGCTTTACAAAGTGCTGTTAATTTACGTCTCCTGCAGAGAATGGTTAAAGCTGAAGGTAAGCACCTTATTTTAGTTACCGGTAACCCAGCCTTGGTTGGTTTAGCGGCAGCAGCTCAAATACCAGTTGCTAAAAATCTGCAATCTAAACCTGAAATTCCAGAGGTGCCAGCCCTAATTGTTGATGACGACGATGACATTATTGACGGTGCAGAAATTCCAGTCGGAGAACACGCCCAAACGGCCAATAATATGGGGGCTGAGGTTAGCTCTCCACGCAGTAAGGTTATTGACGAGGTTGACGTCTCATTAGATGACGAAAAACCTTCCAAAAAGGCCGTCGCCTCCGCTGTTAGCAGTAAAGCTTCAAAGGGTGCCAAAAAGACCGTTCCCGATTTTAACAAATTCAGGAAGAAACTGTTCTTGATAATGGGTGGTGGCGCAGCTTTAATCGCCTTGTTGGTTTGGATGTTCGTTTTTGCTCCGGCCGCAACAGTTATTATTACCGCTAAAACTTCCCCCGATACAGTCAATGCGACCGTTCAGCTTGGAGGCACGGCGGCTACCAGCTTCGAGAAGGGCATAATAACCTCAGTAATGAAGCAAGAGAAAAAGGACATATCTGTTGAATTTGAGGCTACTGGGCAGAAAGATGTTGGTGACAAGGCGACTGGAGTCGTTACTATAGGAACAGACTCAATCAGTGTTGCAAGAAATAGACCAACGGTCCCTGCTGGCACGATGCTTACTACATCTGGTGGGCTGGTTTTTCTTACTGATGTTGCGGTTACTTTGTCTATTGAAAATGATGCCGTCAACGTAAGTGTTACGGCAGCGGAAGCCGGCGAGAAATACAATACAGCCACAGGTAACCTTCGTGGCACGCCGTCTGGCATATATGCGAGGTTTGCAACCCCAGCTTCTGGCGGAACCACCAAAATGGCTCGAGTTGTCACCGCTGAAGATGTTGAGCGTGCAACCGGTCAGCTAATAGGTAGCTCTACTGATAGCTACAAGAAAGAGTTAATCAGCAGTTTCACTAATGGCGAAAAAGTTATTGACAGTAGCTTTAGTATAGAGAGGGGTGAGGTCAAGTCGACTCCAGCGGTGGACGGCGAAGCTCCTGACGGCAAAGCCAGCCTGGCTATGTCAACCACTATGACTATCCATGCTGTTCCAAAGAGTAACCTTGAAACATTCTTGAAGCAGAGTCTCGAGAGTGAGCTAAGCCAGAATCAGAGAGTCTTTGACACCGGTATAGACAAAGCCACCGTAGGTAGTTTCCGACAATCGGACGACGGGCCGGCTCAGGTAACAATTAATTCCAGCGGTACTATCGGTCCAGAAATTGACGAACTTGAGGTTAAAGAGCTAGTTAAGGGTCGGATTTACGGTGATGTTCAGTCGTCGCTACAAGCTCAACCAGGAATACAAGAGGTTGACGTTAAGTTCTCGTACTTCTGGGTCAGGACTATTCCTAATAATGTGAATAAAATAACCATTGAATTTAAGGTTGAGGATGGCCAATAAGGCGCTAGTTGGCCTTGATGTTGGTAAAAAACGCATAGGGGTAGCGGTTGCGGACCTATCTGTCAGGATAGCCGTCCCGTATGAGACGATTTTAGTCGATGGTACCGAAATAGAGAAGCTAGAAGCCCTTGTTTCTTCTCAGGGTGCAAATATATTAGTTTTAGGTTATCCACGCAACCAGGCGGGCGAGGTGACCTCACAGACCCAATGCGTTGAGGATTTTGCCTCAAAGTTAGAGTATTTGGGAGTTAAGATTGTTTTTCAGGACGAATCACTAACCAGCGTCATGGCCGAACAGCGCCTTAAAGATCAAGGTGTTGCCTACGAAAAGGCCGATATTGACGCTCAGGCAGCAACAATAATTTTACAGGATTATATAGAACTACATTATGCGTAATATCAGGTCAAGAAGGCGCCGAAGGTGGCCAAAAGTTATTTTATGGGGATTTTTGGCGGTACTTTTCGTATCTATTGGCGTAGGGGTGGCCTGTTTAGTCTGGTACACTCAGCACCTTAAGCCTGTCGATCCAGAGAATAAGTCTCTAATTTCGGTTAATGTCGTTGCTGGTAGCACCCCAGAACAGATAGCCGACACCTTAAAAGAAGAAGGTATTATCAGCAATTCTAGAGCTTTTTGGGTTTATACCAGGTTAAACTCCGTGCAGAACAACCTTCAGGCTGGCAAATACCGCCTCTCGCCGTCTGAGAGCCTCCCAGAGGTGGTCGACCACCTAGTTAGGGGTAACGTTGACTCTTTCAGTATAACGTTCCTGCCAGGTGTGGTATTAAACGACAAAACCGACACACCAGCAGACGCCAAACGAGACATTAGGTCGTCCCTTTTGCGAGCCGGATTCTCCGACCAGGATGTAGATGAAGCTTTCGCAGCCAGTTACCCAGAGTACAATACGACTCTTTTTCAAGATAAGCCAGCCGACGCTGACCTCGAAGGCTATGTTTACGGCGAGACTTATAATCTGAACAGCTCGGCGACTGCCAAAGACGCCCTTAAGGCTAGTTTTGACGAATTTTGGAGAGTAATCCAGCAGAATAATCTCATTCAGCGCTTTAAGGCCCAAGGGTTAAACCTCCATGAGGGCATCACCTTAGCTTCTATTATTCAGCGTGAATCTATCGGTG
>CAZSTN010000016.1:7489-11926 GCA_964609915.1 uncultured Candidatus Saccharibacteria bacterium
ATGCCACTCGGGGCCGACCCGACTTATCAGTACATCGCTGACAAGTTAGGCGTACCTAGGGACTTAAATATTGACTCACCATATAATACGAGACGCTTTAAAGGCTTGCCTCCTGGGCCAATTGCTAATGCTGGAGTCAGGGCGCTAAATGCTGTGGCTGACCCTGCCGACGGTGACTATCTCTATTTCCTGAGTGGTGATGACAACGTAACCTACTTTGCTAGGACTTTTGCAGAACATGAAGCTAACATCTCGAAACACTGTCGGGTAAAGTGTAGCGTCTTGTAAAAACCTGAATATTATTGTCTTATTATATAAAAAGGTTGACCTGCGGTTTGGTAGTTGATATACTCAAATAAGCACATATTGTGTTCTTGGCACTAGTTTGTCTGAATTACCTCTGAGTTTCAACAAACCATGCGAGTGGTAACCGAGAGCAATATGCGCCTGCCTAAACTGTCGCACGGAAACGAAACAATATCATTAAAATTGGTCGAAACGTATCCTTTTCCTTAGGAAGTAAGACAAAGTAAGGTAGACGCCCTCGAGAGAAATCCGAGTGGCAGGAGAACGATAATTCGTAACGATTTTTCACCGAGAGGTGTTAACACTTCTCAGGGTGGGGCTATTGTGAGTAAATCACCCGCAATAGTTGCCAAATCTAAAACAAAACGCTCCCCCAAAGAGCGCATTAAATCGTCGACTGTTGCTATATACGCAAGTGTTTTTGCACTTCTAGTTTCGGTTGTCGCCATCGGATACCGAGCACCAGAAGAAATAGCTAACACTTCATCTAACTCAGTGTCGGCTTCAGCTAACGTCGGTACAGTAAATACAGCCACATTAATGAGCAAGTCTAAAATATCAACAGACGATGTTTTAGCCGCCTCAGTTGCTGCCTCGGTCGCTTCCATAGCTAACCTTTCCATTTCTGGTAATATTAACGAGCTAGCCGCCTCTGTCCAGATACAGAGTCAATATGCGGTTAATGAAGATACTCGCTCAATGAGCAAACCGACTATCGTCGAGCTTTCATCTGCTACAAGGAACATTACATCTTATACAGTCGTTGAAGGTGACACCTTAGCATCTATAGCTAATAAATTCGGAATTTCGGTTGAAACTTTGAAATGGTCCAACGATATATCGGCAGACAGTGTCGAAGTTGGTAAGGTTCTAGAGATATTGCCTAGAAACGGTGTTGTATATACTGTTAAATCTGGCGATACTATCGAGAAGCTATCTGAACGCTACAAAGCAGACGCTTCACTAATAGCTACCTATAACGACCTTGAGATTAGTGGTCTAACCGAGGGTCTCAAGATTATAATACCTGACGGAGAGCTTCCGGAAACCGAAAGGCCAGGTTATGTGGCTCCAGCCCCTGTCTACTACGGTCTTGTTAGCGGTTACGGTACATGGTCTGGCCAAGTCTTGAGAATGTGGTCACAGGCAACTCCGAATGCTGGCGGCTATGCTGGTGGTAACTGTACAGCCTACGCTTATATAAAGAGGGCTCAAATGGGCAGGCCTGTTCCAACAAACCTTGGTAATGCCTTCACCTGGGCAACACAAGCCGCTGCTCTTGGCTACTCAGTTAACAAGACTCCAGCTCCTGGTGCAGTCATTCAGGCCGGCAACCACGTTGGTATCGTTGAAGAAGTTCTAGTTAACGGCGACCTACGAATAACAGACATGAACTACGGCTATCGTTTGTATAATGTTGCTGAGCGTATAATTCCAGCCTCTACAACACAAAACTACATGTATATTCACTAGAATATAACTACAACCAAAAAACGCCTCTGTCAAATTAGAGGCGTTTTTGGTATAATGAGCAGATATGTTTGTCGATACTGCAAAAGTTTTGGTTCAAGCTGGTAAAGGCGGCAATGGTGCGGTCAGTTTTCGGCGTGAGATTTATGTCGACAAGGGCGGTCCTGACGGTGGCGACGGTGGTCATGGTGGTGATGTAATTTTTGTTGCTACAGACAACCTCAACACTCTTCTAGATTTTCGCTACAAACCAGAATTAAGAGCTAAGCCAGGCGGTAACGGCGCTAAGCGTGACCAGCACGGCAAGACTGGTGAGAGCCTGTATGTTAAGGTGCCGGTTGGTACTATTGTAAAACTCGACGGTGATATTCTGGCTGATTTTACCGAAGATGGTCAAAAGGTTGTTATCGCCAAGGGCGGTGACGGCGGTTTTGGTAATGCCCACTTTAGGTCATCTACTAGACAGACACCTCGGGTTGCTGAAAATGGCGAACCTGGTGACGAATTTGAAGCCGAGCTTGAGCTTAAGCTCTTGGCCGATGTCGGTCTTTTGGGCTTTCCGAATGCGGGTAAGTCAACTTTTCTGAGTGTCGTTAGCAATGCTCGACCTGAGATAGCCGACTATGCTTTTACGACTTTGACACCAAACTTGGGGGTTGCTGATATTGATGACGGTAGCATTTTAATCGCTGATATACCA
The DNA here is from genome assembly GCA_964609915.1 of uncultured Candidatus Saccharibacteria bacterium. Taxonomy (GTDB): domain Bacteria; phylum Patescibacteriota; class Saccharimonadia; order Saccharimonadales; family Saccharimonadaceae; genus Microsaccharimonas. The sequence goes on from CAZSTN010000016.1 coordinate 9,966, forward strand.
GGACTTATTGAGGGTGCTAGCGAAGGAAAAGGCCTGGGCGATGCCTTCTTGCGCCATGTTGAGCGTACGGCAGTTTTGCTACATCTAATTGACGCCTATTCTGATGATGTCGCTAATTCTTACAAGGTTATTCGTAATGAGCTTGAAAAATATAGCCTAGAATTAACCACTCTTCCAGAGGTAGTGGCTCTTACTAAAACTGAGGGTCTCGACGAAGATATTATCCAAATGCAGGTAGAAGCCGTCAGGGCGGTTGCTCCAGACGTCGAAGTTTTTGCAATTTCTGCCCAGGCCCATAAAGGCTTGACGGAAGTTCTTCGAGCTTTACGTTCAAAGGTTAATGCTGTTCGTGAAGCCGAGCAGTCCGTCACCGAGGAGCCTGATGACAGCGACGGTCTTCCGGTTATTTCTCTTAACAAAGAACAGGTTGCTTTGGCTTGGTCGGTTAAGAAGATTATAAATGATGCAGGCGATGAGGTTTTTGTTGTAAAAGGCCATAAAATTGAGAAGTTTGCTAGACGTACTCGTTTCGAAACACACGAAGGCGTGAATAGGCTACGAGACATCATGAAGAAAATGGGGATAACTCACGCTTTGAAGCGAGAGGGCGCCGAGGGAGACTCGGTAATCCGTATCGGACTCGATGAATTTACATTGATCGAGCAGTAATCAAAGACTATTTAAGCTTTGGTCTGTATAATAGGTGTTATGACCAAGACCTATTTTTTTTATGACCTTGAAACTTCTGGGCTAAACCCAAGAGAAGACCGCATTATGCAGTTTGCGGGTATCCGCACTGACGAAAGCCTTCAGCAAATTGGCGAGTCTTTTAATATGCTAGTGACTCTTAATGACGACACTCTGCCAAGCCCGGACGCCCTAATGGTTACTGGTATTACGCCTCAGCAAACTGTTAACGAAGGCTATACCGAAGCCGATTTCGCCCGGTTCTTACTAGACGAGGTTTTTACGCCCGACACGGTCGCCATTGGTTTTAATAATATTCGGTTTGACGACGAGTTTATTCGGGCACTTTTTTGGCGGACATTCCAAGACCCTTACGAGTGGGCCTGGCGTGACGGAAGGGGTCGGTGGGACTTACTTGACGTCGTTCGCATCACTCGAGCCTTGAGGCCAGAGGGCGTCAAGTGGCCAGTGGTAGACGGCAAAGCTGTCAACAAGCTGGAGCTTATAACCAAAGAAAACGGTCTCACCCACGAAAAGGCTCACGACGCTTTGAGCGATGTCGAGGCTCTAATCTCCGTAACTAAACTCATAAAAGAACAACAACCCCAGTTATTTGAGTATCTTTTTAAGATGAAAGACAAGAATGAGGTTAAAAAGCTAGTCAATCTCGACAACAAGCAACCATTTGTCTATGCTAGCGGCCGTTATTCTAGCGAGTTTAGTAATGCTACGGTTGCATTTCCGTTGACCTCTGGGCGCAATGGTAACGTTTTAGTTTACGATCTTCGCCATGACCCAACACCTTTCGTCAATAAATCTAGTGAAGAGCTTCAGGCTATTATTTTTGCCAGTCGAGAGGACCGTCAGGCGGAAGACTTTTTGGCTATGCCAGTTAAGGAGTTGCAATATAACCGAGCTCCGGCAGTGGCACCACTTGGTGTTTTGCAACAAAACAACGGCTGGGAGAAATTGTCGCTAAGTGAAGAAATTATTAAAAAGCATAGGGACATTTTGCTAGCAAGTCCAGTGTTCGCCGAGAATGTTCGGTCGGCTTATGAGTCACGCCCAGAGTTTCCTAGAGCCGAAGACCCAGAGGCTCAGCTTTACGATGGCTTCGTTACGGACGCTGACAAGCTAGCCATTCATAAAGTCCGAGCTTCAGATGCTAACAATCTAGCCGACCTACACCCTAACTTTGTCGATGAGCGACTCGAGGGGCTACTGCTTCACTATAAAGCCAGGAATTATCCGACTAGCTTAGCTGAAGACGAGCA
>CAZSTN010000017.1:0-9461 GCA_964609915.1 uncultured Candidatus Saccharibacteria bacterium
TAGCAAACGCCAACGGCTCGTTGTTGGTGTGCCACTGCGGGCTTTTTAGGATAGAGTGCAGGCGCACGTCAGCGGCTCGTCTGTTAGGCACCTCTATGCCAACTGCTTTTTGACCAGGAATCGGCGCTTCAATACGAAGACTCTGAGCCGCCAAGTTCAGAGCGATATTTGTCTCAAGCTGAGTTATGCGTGTCAACTTCACGCCACTAGGTGGCCTGAGCGTATACTGCGTAACCTTAGGGCCAATGTTGGCACCCTCCATTTCAACAGATATGTTAAATTCTCGTAGAGTGTCTTGAATAATTTGAGCGTTTTGCTTAACATCACCAACATCAGCTGGTGACTCTTTCTTCTCTAGAAGATCAAGGCTAAGAGGCTTCCAGTTAGGGTCGCTGACAGTTACTAGAGCAGCGCCCTCTTCGGCGGACTTGTCTCTAGTGACGCTATTTCGTAGGGTGCTATTTTGCTTAGAACGCTTAGCCTCTGCGCTACCGTCTATAGTAGGGACACCGGCGTTCATCTTGAACTCGGCGTTCTTCTCTGCTGTGTCAAGATTAGCTGCGCTCCTCATAACCTTGGTGTTTTCGTCTTGCTCGGAGGTGTCTTTCTTGATAAACTGCCAAATTCCCCTAATTACAGTTAGTGGGTCTGTCCTGGCAATAAACAAAACTGTTACAAATATCAAAAGGATATAAATAAAAGCCGCTACGCCAGAATTGACTAATGCCAAAAGACCAATATTCACAGTATCGCCGATAAAACCACCGGTTGTGACACCCTCGGAAGACTCTAGCAGACCAAATAAACCAGCAAACCATACAATAGAAAGCCCGGTCGCAAACTTCATTACGGCTGGGAGACGGTTATCTTCGGCTCTAAAAACCTCAACTGCAACGTAAATGAACAAAAATGGCACTACGAATACGCCGTAACCGATAGTTGCCATCGTGGCGCTGTATAACCAGTCGAGAACTGGACCACCAAGGTGGAACCAGCCTAAAATGAGCAAAATAGAAAAAGAAATTAAAGCTAAAGCACCAACTTGCGCCCAAAAGCCACTAGGCAGGGTGTGTTGAGGGCCAGTATCTACGACCTTTTTCTTGCGGGTGTTCTTTTTCTTTTTAGCCATAATACTCTTTATTATAGAGGTTTTGCCTCATATATAACACTACATATTATAGCAAAATTTACTACATTTTGCAATAGGCTTATGTTTATGGGGAAATATGTAACTAGTAAGAGCGTACGTCAGGCTTGTCTTTAGGCTCGACTACTTCGGTGTCTGGGACCATCTTTTGAGGGAAAGTCTTTGGCGCTGGGCGCTTAAAGCCATGTGGCGCAGGTCCAGCAGTCTGTTGTGGACGAGGTTGGCGACCGTTTTCGCTATTTGGAGCCTTGCCCTGCCCTAGACCAGAACCACCAACTTCGTTGATAACCGGTATAACTATAGGAGTTCGGCGAGTTTGATCGTAAAGAATGTGAGTAAGCTCGTCTTTTATCTCTTTTTTAGCAACATCTAGGTCAACTTTGCGACCACTAAATGTGCGAGCAACCTTTTGCTTCAAGTACTGACGAATAACGTTCATCAGTTCTTCGCTGTCTCTGAGGTAAATGAACCCCCTAGAGATAATGTCTGGGCTGGTCATCAGTCGACCGCTACCTTTGGCAACAGTAAGCACAACAATAAACATACCTTCGCTAGCCATGTGTAGTCGGTCTTTTAGAACAACTTCTGAGACTATAGCTCCAGAATCGTCGTACATAATACCACCAACTGGTATACGACCGGTCTTTTTAGCGCCTTCGTGGTTTATCTGGATAACATCACCTGCGTCACAAACAAAAATGTTGTCACGTGGTATGGCGCACTCATTTTCAGCGAGTTCAGCATTGTGAACAAGCATGTGAAACTCACCGTGAATTGGCATGTAGTACTTAGGGTTCAAGGCGTTAATAAGCTTAACGTGGTCATCGTAGTAGCCGTGACCAGAAAGGTGAAGTGGGCCAACACCGGTAAGATGAGATTTGCCGTTTTGAATAACTCCACTACCCTCTCGCATCAGACCATCGACAGTGCGAACAACGTATTTTTCATTACCTGGAATCGGGTTAGAGCTGAAAACAACGATGTCACTGTTCTTGATCTTGATGTGTCTATGAGCACCAGTGGCCATACGGTTCAATACAGCGCTAAATTCGCCCTGAGAACCGGTACATATAATAGTAACTTTATTGTCAGGAAGCTTAACGATGTCTTCCATTTTCATGATGACATCTTTAGGAACATTTATGGTGCCAGTGCGGAGTGCAACTTCAAGGTTTTGGATCATGCTGTAACCAGCAAAAGCAACCTTACGGCCATGTTCTTTGGCTTCGTTTAAGATTAGCTGCATACGATGTATCTGACTACTGAAAGAGCTGATTATGATTCGACTATTTTCGTACTTAGTCATAACCTGCCCAACGCTCTCGCCGATGTCGAACTCGCCGTGATGATGAGTACCCTCTGACTCACAGTTAGTGGAATCGCTCATGAGCATTAGAATTCCTTCTTTTGTCGAGATCTCGGTCAAACGCTCAAGGTCAAACTTGCGACCGTCTACTGGGTTTTCTTCAAAACGCCAGTCACCGGTGTCGACTAGAACACCTAGAGGCGTACGAATAACAACAGCTGTTGAGTCTGGTATAGAATGGTTAACTCGAACCAGCTCGATAGAGAAACTATCGCCAATTTGAACTCGCTCGTGAGCTTCTGGGTCAAGAGTGTGATACTCAGGCTCGAAACCACTAGTTGCTTCGTCTTGATTCTTCTGAATCATAGCTATAGTAAACTTGCTGGCGTAAACTGGGGCTGGAATCTGATGGATGAGGTGCCTAAAAGCCCCAATGTGGTCAAGGTGTCCGTGAGTGAAGACATGTCCACGAATTTTATGCTTGTTTTCAATAAGATAGCTAATGTCTGGAATTATGTAGTTAATACCAGGATAATCAGACCCTGGGAAAAGAAGTCCCATGTCGACAACCAAAATGTCGTTGTCGTACTCGATGGCCATCATGTTCTTGCCGATGCCCATTTCTCCAAGACCACCAATGGGTATAATCCGAAGGCGAGGTCCCGAAACACGAGGTTGCTTCTTGTGGTCGGCAATGCTAAATTGCTTGCCGCCGTAACCGTTATAAATAGATTTATTTACCGGTATATTAATAACATGCTGAGAAGCTCGGGCGTTAACGTCGTCGCTAGTGCGCCTTTGAGCCCTAAACACTTCACCTCGACGGGTATGAGTGTTGGCCAGAACGGTGTTATTTTGTTTATTGTTGTTATTTCGGCGCTGTGGCTGTTTTTGATTATCATCAGCCTGAGGCGTGGAGAGTCTTTGTTGACCCATAAATTATTTTTCCTTTATATTATTAATTCTACCTGAGAGAGGGGTTACACTGACTAATTACTGAATTGATTGCCCCATGTAAGTTACCTTATTGTAACAAAGATTGTGAGAAAAATCAAGTAGTTGCGGGCTGTATGACCGTCCAAACAGGTTATTTCAATGCTCACTTTTTAGGTAAGCTGGCTCTTTATTTGCAAGAAATCATCTACAAGAGTCTGCCGTAGGCCACCATTATATAGCGTTGCTGCTGGGTGGTAAAGTGGTGCAATTACATAAGATTTTTCATCGATAACGACGTTCTGGATCTTACCGTGAACCTGACGGATGCTGGCTTTTGGCAAAAAATATTCCATGCTGTGGCGACCGAGGGTTACGATAATTTTCGGCTTAATTATTTCGATCTGGCGCAATAAGTACGGCAAAAAGGCCGCTTTTTCCTCGGGTCGTGGGTCTCGATTATTTGGTGGGCGGTACTTTACTATATTAGTAATGTAGACATCTCCCCTGTCGAGGTCAGCCTGCTCGAGCATATAGTTCAAAAATTTACCAGCAGCGCCGACAAAAGGTATGCCCTGCTGGTCTTCGTTTTTGCCTGGAGCTTCGCCTATAAAAATTATTTCAGCATCAAGATTGCCGTCACCCATTACTAACTGGGTCGCTTGAGCGGCAAGTTCGGGCGTAATGTTTTCTGAAATTATCTCGCTTGCCAAAGCTTCCATTTTTTCTTTCTTTGTCATATGTTTATAACCTCTCCATTTAAGTTTTTGCGCAGAAAAGTATCGTGTGAAATATATAAAACGGCCCCCGTGTAATTATTTAGAGCGTTCTCGAGCTCCTCAATACTTGGCAGATCAAGGTGATTGGTAGGCTCGTCTAAAACAAGTAGCTGCGGACTATCTGCAAGCATGGTGATAAGTTGCAGACGGGCCTTTTGCCCACCGCTAAGCTGACTAACTGGAATGTTGGCGTCGCCTTGAGTAAATAAGTAGTCGCTCATGAGCTGACGAATCTTTGTTTCGTTGATTTTCAAATTACGAGACATATAAATGTGTTCGATAGCCTGGGCGAGAGTTTTCTTAAAAATTTCCTCGGGTGCTTCTTGCTCATAAACGCCAACCCGGATTTTCTTGTCTGTTTCTACGATACCGTCATAGACCTTTGCTGGAAGATCGGCCTTATTTATAGTTGCGAGTAAAGTTTTAACTAGCGTGGTCTTACCGGCACCGTTGCGGCCACGGATTTCAGCAACCTCGCCTTCTCGAATTTGGAAGGTTATGTCGCTAAAAAGCGGGGCATCGTAGCCGAGTGAAAGGTTCGACACGTTCACCAGCAGACGGCCGTAGCCTTCTTCGCCGTTCACACTAGCCAGCCGAATATTTTTAGCTTTAAACTTTTGATATTGCTCTGTCGACCTTAAGCCCATGTCAGAAACCGATTCTCGATCAACCCAAAAAGTGGGTTTTTCGGTTTTTTCAAGCTCGGCAAGCTCTTCTCGAGATTGTTGCTCGAGGCGCTTAAAACGCTGAATGGTACTCGGGTGACGAGACTTCTCTTTGTAGCGTTTGTACTCTATGACCTTAGCTTTTAGATTTATGATTCGGCGCTGAGTAAGCTCAAACTCGTTCATCTGGTTGCTAGTCGAGCCAGCGTTTTGCCTCAAATAGGCACTGTAGTTGCCTTTGTAGCTTATTATTTTTTGGTCTTTTACTTCTAAAATGCGGTCGACCTTCTCTAGCACGTCACGGTCGTGGGTTATGACTAGCATAGTTTCTTTAGCCGAGACCATCCACTGCAAGAACTTGTCTTTGGCGATATAATCCATGTGGTTAGTCGGCTCGTCTATTAACGCTAGTTGTGCTTTTGACAACATTACTTTAGCTACTTCAATGAGGCGTTTCTGACCGCCAGAAAAAGTGCTCAAAGCATCATTTAAGCGATGGCCGAGCTGGAAAGAGTTTAAAATTTTCTCGACTTCGTTCTCTATAGTGTAATAACCGAGGTTGTCAAAACGCTCCAGGGCCTCGGAATACTCGTGAATTAAGTGCATCTTGTCGCCCATCGTATCTGGATAGGTCTCTAGGATGTGCTTTAGCTTCTTATACTTCGGCAAGTCTGACAAGATATACTCTAGGGCGGATGTCGAATCTAGTCCGTGATGCTCCTGGCGAGTAGCTATAAGCGAAACGCCTTTGCTAATGGTTATATCGCCCTGAAAATCGGTGTCTTCACCGCTCAGAATCCGAAAAAGTGTTGTCTTGCCTTCTCCGTTGCGTCCGATAATTCCAATCTTCTCGCCATCATCCGCAAAAAATGAGGCATTATAAAATAGGCGCTTGTCGCCAAAAGATTTTTCCTCAATGTTTGCAGAAATGATCATATCTCTTCCTATTATAACAGAGGTGGCCATTTTTCGCACATCTGGCGGTGCGTACCGATAGGCTCAGGTTGTTAATAAACACGAATAGTGTACACTTCAAGCATGAGCAAAATTAAAATAGTTTTAATTATGACTGGAGTGGTCATACTGTCTGTCGCTGGGGCTGGGGTCTATTTTTTAACACAACAGCCCAAACCAACGAGCGGTCCATTTTTCAGCTTTAACCGAGATTCTAGGCCTGGATGGTGGGCACCAACACCAGAAGAAACCAAGGCTGAACTAGAAAAGCATGAAGAAATAGACACAGAGAAGTCTGAGGATGAGGCGACCTCCTTCTTGACAGTTACTCACGGCGGCTCACCTCTTGCAAACGACGGAATGCGCAAAACCGCACCCGACAGATGCTTCTTGATGTACAGCTATTACCAAAAGCCCGAAGTCGACGTCACTAAGCTTTACGAAGAATATGAAAGTGGTAAAAAATTTTACGAAGGCGACAAGGTAACACTCACAAAAAATACCACACAAACACTTCAGACTTTTGAAGGCGATTTTTCTTATGAATTTCATGAATATGATGTTCAATTTGCAAATAGTAGTGGTGATTATTTAAACGGCTATTCTGTAGGGTTCGCCAAGCTCCCTAGTGGCTACGTCCGCATTGAAGGAGTCTGCAAAACTGCCGAAGACCTGCGCCAATTACCAGAAATTATGGAAGCAGTACGGCTTAAAAAGCCTTAGACTAAGCTCTGTTTACTTTCTCCGTTTTTGTGTTATTATAATAAAGTCTACTGCAGGGTGCAGTTGTATATTGATAGAAAGGGTCATTGGTGACTACTTCTACGAAGAATGCAGTCCTGGTTGAAACCGGGAAGTGGTGCTCATCAAGGGACATGATTACAACGATCGCAGGGCGTCATCCGGTACACACCGAGAACACGTGGCGGACCGTCGAGAGCCTCGACAACCTCTTCCCGGATCCGACGCTCGTGAAGCGTCTGGAGTTCATTCGGGACGACCGTCGGAGAGGCGTCTTCCTCATCGCCGATGATGCCGAAGGCACCGAGCGAGAGAAGGTACTGGCGCACCTGGCCAATGCCCTGTTGGGCTATGATGGTTCAGGGCCGGAACTCTCGAAGGCCATCCTCGAACACCTGGGCGTCCCCGTGTCTGTCTTCGAAGCCATCCAAGACGCCACCTGGAACAACTACCCGTACGTGGTGGTCGTTCGACGACTGACAGTCCCAGACTCCTGGGACTTCGAACGGGTACGCTAAATAGCGTACCAACACCGCAGTAGGCAAAGCCCGCAAGATAAAACTTGCGGGCGTTTGCTTTTTATGAGCAGTGTAAATGACCTAAGCTTCGATGTCTTTGATGCTTAGACTTAAGCGTCCTCGCTCGTCAATGCCGGTAAGCTTGACCTTGATAATCTGGCCCTCGGTTAGGACATCGGTGACTTTTTCGACTCGCTCTTTAGAAAGTTGCGAAATGTGCACCATGCCGTCAGTGCCAGGCATGATGTTAACAAAAGCACCAAAGTCCTTAATACTGACAACCTTGCCTTCATAAATTCGTCCAACTTCAGGTTCTTCGGTTAAACTTTTTATCCAGTTGATGGCTTTTTCAATGTTAGCTGTGTCAGCAGCTGCGACGGTAATCAGACCGTCTTCTTTTATATCGATCTCTGCACCGGTTTCGGCAGTAATCTTATTGATGACTTCCCCGCCCTTGCCAATAACAGCACCGATCTTTTCAGGATTAATCTTAACCTTTTCGATTCGTGGTGCGTATGGGCTCAAAGCCTCACGTGGTTGAGCTATAGTTTCTATCATGTGTTCCAAAATGAAAGCTCGGCCAGTTTTGGCAGCCGAAATAGCTTGCTTCAAGATAGCAACAGGAAGGCCGTGAACTTTCATGTCCATCTGTATGGCGGTAATGCCCTCGGACGTACCTGTAGCCTTGAAGTCCATGTCACCAGCGAAGTCTTCGGCGTCAGCGATGTCGGTTAGCACATAAGGCTTGTCGCCGTCCATCATTAGACCCATAGCTATGCCAGAAACTGGGCGCTTAAGTGGCACGCCAGCGTCCATAAGTGCCAACACGCTAGAACAGGTAGCGGCCATTGATGTTGAACCATTTTGGCTCATTATTTCAGTAACGCTACGTATAGCATAAGGGAAATCTTCGACGGCAGGAAGCACGGGTATAATCGCTCGTTCAGCCAAGTAGCCGTGACCGATTTCACGACGACCAGGCGAACCAAGTCGGCGCACTTCGCCTACGGTATAACCTGGGGCGTTGTAATGATGCATGTAATGACGCTCGCCGTCGCTTACTTCCATAGTGTCAACTATTTGCGAGTAGCTAAGCGGTGCAAGCGTAACAATGTTCATAGCTTGAGTTACGCCTCTAGTAAATAGGCTTGAGCCGTGTGCTCGTGGCAATAAGCCAGTTTCGCTAGAAAGCGTACGAACCTCGTCAAGTTTACGGCCGTCTGGTCGAAGACCGTCCTCGACAATGCCACGTCGGACATCTTTATGAAGAGCAGCCGTGAAGGCCTCGTCGTATTCATCGTAGAGCTTCAAGTAATCATCGGCACCCATTTTTTCGCGGAAAGCTTCGTGAAACGCCCAGCGAAGTTCGTTGACCATTTCGTTGCGCTCCGGGTAAGGCTTACGAAGTTTGTCCCCAAGTTTATCGGCAATCCACTCGTTAACTTCAAGTTGTAGCTCTTCATTTGGTAGAACCAGAGTGTATTCCTGAGCAACTGGCTTAATTTTAGCTATCAGCTCTTGTTGCAGTTTAATGGCTGGCTGATACGCTTTATAGCCCCACTCTAGGGCTTCGCCAAGAACTTCTTCAGAGACCTCGTTAGCACCTGCTTCAACCATAGTAATACCGCTCTCGATACCAGCAACTACAAGGTCAAGATCGGACTTTTCTCGCTCTTCAGGAGTCAAGAAAGCCTTGAACTCGCCGTTTACTCGACCGATACGAAGACCGGCAACTGGACCATCGAAAGGAGTTCCAGTAAGGCTCAAAGCTGCTGAAGCAGCTATCATGGCAATAGAGTCTGGACGGAAATTAGGATCGGTAGAAAGAACACTGGCAACAACCTGTACTTCTTGGCGGTAGCCTTTTGGAAATAGTGGACGAATCGGTCGGTCGATAAGCCGGCCAATCAAGATAGCTTCATCGGAAGGTCGGCCCTCTCGTTTAATGAAACGGCTGCCGGAAATCTTGCCAGCTGCATAAAATTTTTCTTCATAGTCAATGCTTAGCGGAAAGTAGTCGAGCTGAACTGGGCGTGAACCAACTTGGGCTGTACCCAAAATAACAGTTTCGCCGTAGCTAACTAGCACACTGCCGGTGCTACGAAAACCGACTCGGTTTACTTCAAGCGTCAAAGGCTTGCCATGAAAATCAGTGGTAACAGAAAAGATCTCTTTACCATGAGGGTTGATAGTAGACATATTTGTCCTCCTTAAAATTGTTGCTCGCTTTTTAATTGTTAGCGAGTAAGTAACGGATATGAAAGCTTTATCGGCAAAAGCTGTCGTATCCAGCACTTAGACGCTGTGTGCGAACTGACTCTATTATAGCACAAATTTACTTGGTATGCTCTTCAAGCCAAACGGCAATCGCCTCGACGTCAAGATGGTCGGTTGCTACTGAAACGGCGAAGTTTTCTA
>CAZSTN010000017.1:9561-11732 GCA_964609915.1 uncultured Candidatus Saccharibacteria bacterium
ACCTCGTCGCCAGTATCAACCCCCAGCTGCTTTAGCTGTTTAGCAGGTAAAGTAACGCCCTTGCTTGAGCCAATACGAATTATTTTTTGAATAGTAGTCATAATCATAATTATATTATAACATTGTTAAAACAAAATGAAATGTTTTGAGGTTACGAAAATCTAAGAGTGAGCGAACCCCGATACCGTTGTCACGGTTGTTGTTGTCGCCCGGGTTGACTTCATCGGCGTTGAAGTTCGCGTTGAAAGCATTATCCGAGTTGTCCGGATGGGCAGAACGGGACCAAAATTCACCGTTGTCGTCCTGGTCGTCGAAGCCTTCCCACCAGTTGCCGGAGAAAGCCTGCCCTAGCGGCCAGCTTGTCGATATTACTCTTTTTACCCCACCCAGCGTACTGAATGAAGGGGATGATCAACGACTCTCGTCCTGCAGAACTAGTTATAAAAACCAGTGAATACCGTCTCTTAGATGCGCTCTTAATTCCAGGGTCACTCTGCAAAGTTGGTTGATGAAGCAAAAGCTCCAAAAAGTCGTCGAAAACCGCCTTTGGCTTGACTAGTAGGAAAGCGCCCCCTTATTGTACCAGAAGCCGGTAATGCTTATAATGTTTTACCAAACCAGCATAGGAAGCTGCTGTAGCTAAAGAACAGTCTGGACGAGCAAGCGCAGCCAAAAGATTGCGCTTCAACCGTTTACCGGGGTGAATTCGATATGGATATATAACAGCACCCAAAAACGCCACACCCTTACTACACTCTTGCAGATGCCTTTTATGAGGGTGTAGATTTAACGAAAGCTCCCGCTTAAGGTAGCCTTCTATGCTTTTCATAGCAACAACCAGCTCGGACCTATTGTTTGATACAATATAAAAATCGTCAACATACCTACCGTAGTGCTTAAAACCCATACCCAGAGTAACCCGTCTATCGAGCTGGTCTAGGTATATGTTACTTAAAAGTTGCGAGGTCAAATTGCCTATTGCAATACCCCTGCCCTTGGGTTGATGGAAGAGGCTCTTACTGGGAGGTAAGCCTCTCCAGGCGGTTCGGGGGCAACTAAATTGAACGTTCTCAAGGGGGTCGTTAAAAATAATTGTTTTCCATAGAAACTTACAAACCTGATAAACATACCCACCTTCTGGAAATTGACGATCAAGGCCCCCATATAGCTCTTTTGTAGAGTAAAGCTCGGTCAAGACTCATGAAATAACCTTGCAGGTCAAGCTTTAAGATGTAGGCTTTTTTTGAATAATTATCGCTCACAGAACGAATATGATGGTCCAGCCGACGGATCCCATACAAAGTGCCCTTACCCTTGCGACAGCTATAATTGTCGTTAATAAAGCGAGCGTCCCACCAACTATTAACCTGATTAAATAAAAAATGATGAACTACTCTGTCACGAAAATCGGCAGCAAAAATCTCTCTCTTGACTGGCTTGTTAACAATAAAAGCTGTCGACGGCCTAGGTCTATACGATTTTGAATAAATCTCATAAACCAAAGCCTCTATGTTTAATTCAAGATTGTCAGCAAACTGTACCACCTGTGGCTTCTTCGACTTGCCTCGACTAGCAGCTTCGTAGGCCCTGTTAAGGTCTCGTCGCAACCAGTTTAGGCGTATCGTTTTCTTTCTTTGTCTTTCACTCTCTTTGGTTTCCATGCAAAGTACCCCACTACCAGCCCGGAAAGCCCAGTCGACTCAGCTGGCTCAGGGGTGGTCACCCCTTCACGCTAGCCTCGCTTTGTGGACTTTGCCGGAAGTTTGCCCTATTAATTAGTGCCCCCTCCGCCACCGCCACCAATGTTATACCCCGGGTCAGAAATATTTAAGAGACAGCGAACCCCGAGACCGCCGTCACGGTCGCTGCCGCCGCCCGGGTAGACTTCATCGGCGTAGAAGTTCGCGCCGAAAGCACTATCCGAGTAGCCCGGATGGGCAGAACGGGACCAAAACCCACCGCTGCCGCCCTGGCCGCCGAAGCCTCCCCACCAGCTGCCGGAGAAGGCTCCTTTAAATGGACCGGTGTTTTTCCAGTTACTGTAGTAGTTCCAGTAATTATCTAGGTAGGTACTATCTTGGTTATTGCTAAAGCCAGCCATTTTAGCGTTTAGGATGCTAAATTCGTTGCCGGTGCCGTTTGCACTTCCACCACCAGGCAATCTCCAGCCT
>CAZSTN010000018.1:0-11260 GCA_964609915.1 uncultured Candidatus Saccharibacteria bacterium
ATTCGTAACGGTATGCGTCTTATAGAGCAGTTTGGGCTGATATTTATATTCGCCCTGGTCTTAATCGGTAGTTCATTTTTGAGTACATTCATGACTGAAGTTATGAGCTTTTTCCTCAATGTATTCTCTGGTATTTTTAGAGTTTGATGTGCTATAATAATTAGTACCCAGGCAGGGCGCCTCGGTGCACATGATTTTCCGATATCATAGATGAGGGAAACCTAATTGTCTATCTCCGTGGAGCTAGATTGCGGTTACCCACCTTGCACATATGCGGGGAACATCATCCATCGAAGCCCCTACTGGGGTTTTTGTTGTCTAAAGTCCCCCAATTCATTGAACTTATGCTAATATTAAAGAGATGAAACAAAAACTTTCAGTCCGGGCTATTATAAACCAAAACGGTAAAGCTCTACTTCTAAAAAGAGCGAATGGTCGCCAGAGTATTATGGGTAAATTTGAATTACCTGGAGGCAAGCTCAATTACGGCGAACAGCCCGAAGATGCGCTTAGACGCTACCTGCAAGACGACGTTGGCCTGCAGGTTAAGACGGCTCAACTTTTTGACGCGGTCACGTATATCGACTACGACGATAGGAATATCCAGTACGGCGTCATTACCTATATTGTGACTGTGGCAGATAGCGACAATAGCATTGAGCTGAGCGGAAACTACAGTAAATACAAGTGGCATCCGTTGTCATCATCACAACATATTGACTTAACAGATTTGACGCAACTTCTGCTAGGAATCATGCAACAGGAAGCATTAACAGATGAGGCTATACTTGCAAACGCTCGAAACGTTGAGGAAAGAACAACAAATGGAGCGGTAACTATTTTTTCAGATGGTGGCTCAAGAGGCAACCCGGGGCCTTCGGCGGCTGGCTATGTGATCGTAGATTCTGAGCAACATCCGATTGCTGAGGGCGGTGAGTTTTTGGGTATAACTACAAATAATCAGGCTGAATATCATGGCGTTAGGCTTGGACTAGAAAAAGCTAAAGAGTTGGGCGTGAGGAAGATCAACTTCAAAGTCGACAGCATGCTTATCGTCAACCAGATGAATGGCCAGTATCGAATAAAAAATCGGGAACTTTGGCCTATTCATGAACGAGTTCGTGAGTTAGTTGCTTCTTTTGACAGGGTTTCCTTTTCACATGTTCCTAGAGAATTTAACCAATTAGCCGACGGAATGGTCAACAAGACACTCGATGAGCATAAAAGTATGCATAAAAATAGTGTATAATGTATCGCAGGCAGTCCGCTAGGCGACCGCTTGCTTATTAGAGTAAGAGGAAAGTCCGGGCAGCATAAGACACAGCAGTCGCTAACGGCGACCGGGGGTAACCCTAGGGAAAGTGCCACAGAAACTAAACCGCCTCTTTTTTGAGGTAAGGGTGAAATGAGTGGGGTAAGAGCCCACAGCATACCGTGGTGACGCGATATGGAGGTAAACCCTGTTGGCTGCAAGGAGGTCAATATCAAGAGCCGTCTGCTCTTTGGCCGACACCCGCTTGATTGTGCTAGCAATGGCATAACTAGATAGATGGTCGTCCTCGACAAAACCCGGCTTACAGGCTGACTGCCTATCAAGAACTCGCTTTTAGGGCGAGTTTTTGCTTTTTATGCTTTTTAGCGTAGACGACACATACAAAAAACACCGCCCGAGATGAGCGGTGTTTCATAAGGAGTAACAAGTGCTATTATTTAACGCTTTTAACTACAGCTGCGAATGCTTTTGGCTCAGAAACAGCTAGTTCAGATAGAATCTTGCGGTCTAGCTCAATTTTTGAAGCTTTAAGACCAGCTATAAGTTTGCCGTAGGTTGTGCCTTCAAGGCGAGCAGCGGCGTTAATTCGTGTTATCCAGAGGCTTCTAAGGTCACGCTTTTTATTGCGACGGTCTCGGTATGAATACTCAAGCGCTCGAGTAACGGCCTGCTTAGCAAGTCGATAACTTCGGGTGCGATTGTGTTGCATGCCCTTTGCTTGGGCTAGTATTTTCTTGTGACGATTTCGAGCAGTGACGCTTTTCTTGACTCGCATGGCTATACTCCTAGTGCTCGTTTAATGTTTTTAGCTTCTTTGCCGGTTACTACGGCTGTGGTGTTGATACGTCGCTTTCGGCTCTTGCTCTTCTTAGCTAGAAGGTGAGCGCCGAAGGCACGCTGACGAGTAACTTTACCAGTTTTGGTAACCTTAACTCGCTTTGCGGTTCCCTTGTGGGTTTTAATCTTTGGCATTATTTACTCCTTATTACGACGCTGAGATTACGTCCGGCCATTTGAGGCTCATGTTCTTTTATAGCATCTTCTTCAAGTAGTCCCGTGATTTTATTGATCAGGTCGTAGCCAAGTTCTTTGTGGGCCATCTCTCGTCCACGGTAGAATATTTGGATACGTACTTTATGTCCGTCAGCCAAGAACCCACGAATTTTGCGCAGTTTGATTTCGAGGTCACCTTGACCAATTTTCAAACCAAAACGCATTTGCTTGAGTTCATTTGCCTTGTTGCTACGGCGATTTTTCTGCGCCTCTTTCATCTTCTGGTATTGGAATTTTCCCCAGTCGACGATTTTTGCAACCGGCGGGTTAGCGTTAGGTGATATTTCAACAAGATCGAGTCCGGCTTCCTGGGCGGCTTTTAGGGCGTCTGCACGACTTAAAATACCTAGTTGTTCGCCTGATTCACCAATTACTCGCAGTTCTTTAGCCCTGATTTGTTCGTTGGTGCGGATTTGATTGTTGATGGTAACTCCTTATACGCTTCGTCTTTTTGACGGTTAATAAAGTAAACGACTTGGGGGCTTTTTGTGACCCATACTCCGAGCTATTACTCAGCGACTATTTTATCAAATAATACAGAGAAACACAAGGGGTAGGGGAGTTTTCTCATGGAACTCCCCGAAACTGCAAAGCCTCGGCGACGTGCTGATTGTTAACTTTTTGGTGTCCACCTAGGTCGGCGATAGTTCGAGCCATGCGTAAAATTCGATAGTAACTACGGGTCGAAAGTCCGAGTTTTTTAGAAGCCTCGATAGCCAGGCTCTTTGCCTCGGGGTTTATTTTAAACAGCTTCTGAACCTGTCCAGCCGAAGCATTACTGTTGTTAAAATAACTACTTTTATAGCGTTCATTTTGCATGTTTTGAGCTGTCTTTATAGAACCTAACACTTTTAGGTGTTGTTTATTTGTCGACGTTTCTGTATTGAAAATGTGTTCAAAGGGGGTCTTTTGAACACATAATCGCAGGTCTATTCTATCTAGGAGCGGAGCCGACAGCTTGGTCTTGTATTGCTGAATTTGACGGAAGTTGCAGACGCAAGCTTTGTCCGGATTGCCAAGATTACCGCACGGACAAGGGTTCATAGTGGCAGCTAAAATGAAATCAGCAGGGTAGGTGGTTTTTGTGCCATTTCTACTAACGGAAACCGTACGATCTTCGATTGGCTGGCGTAGAGCTTCGAGTGTCGACCTTGGATATTCTGGTATTTCGTCTAGTAAAAGCACGCCTCTATGGGCTAAACTTACCTCGCCGGGGTGAGCTTTGGCCCCGCCGCCTATTATAGAGGTGGTAGTGGTACTGTGATGAGGCGACCTAATCTGAGGCCGGGCAATTATTTTGTCAGAGGCTCCGCCGTATATGCTATGAAGTTTGGTTACTTCGACCCTTGAGCGGTCGTCTAGGTCTGGCAGGAGGCTGGCTAGCGACTTGGCTAGAAGTGTTTTGCCCGACCCGGGTGGACCAGTTAACAGAATGTTATGCCTGCCAGCTGCGACTATGGTCAGAGCTCGCTTAGCCTGTTCGTGGCCGTGTATATCGTCGATAGATACACTTTCAGGCTCGCTTTTAGAGCCTGCCTCTGAAAAAGACTGCTTTTGGGCGTCGATTAGCTTGATGCGCTTCAGGTGCCTGTAGAGCGACGCTAAGCTGTCTACCCCAATAAACGATACGCCTTTTATGAGGCTGAGCTGAGGTAGGTTTTCTACAGGGGCGTATACGAGCGGTATTTTGTTTTTTATGGCTGTCTCGGCAGCAACAATAGCACCCCTGGCGGGCCGTATGCGCCCGTCTAGGGCCAGTTCGCCTATAAACAGGGCGTTGCCCACCTCGTGGTCTTTAACCTGCCCAGAAGCCACCAAGATGCTGACAGCTATCGGTAGGTCAAGGTGTGTGCCGTCTTTTGGTAGGTCTGCCGGAGCTAGGTTAACGGTGATTTTTTGGGCCGGTAGAACCAGCGAGGAGTTTTTGATGCTACTTTTAACCCTTTCACGGGCTTCGTTTATAGCTTTATTGCCCATACCGACTATTTGCATACCTGGGAGGCCGTTGCGAATGTCCGCCTCTACTAAAACGGGCGCTCCGTAGAAGCCGTCGAGGGCTATAGATTTTATTATTGCTACCATATATCTATTTTACTTAGGCGAGTAGTAGCTTTGCAAACAAAAATCTGCTATAATTACCTCTATTGATGGGGCTGAAATAGCTTTAGACAATAGGAATTTAACAAGTTATTCTGCAAGTCGTTTTACGCACGTAAGCGTTCAATTTAATTGCAAACACATTTGCTAGAGTAAAAGCTAGTGTTGCCGGTCTTTTCCGTGCACCTGCTCTTGCGCTAGTTGTAGCTTAATCACTACGACCATCGGTTCACCCAAGGGGACGTAGGGTAGCCGGTGTTATACACCCGTTCCTTGCTCTCGGTGCCTGGCAGCTAAGGCCTGAAGAGGACTTTTTTAGCGGAACTTTCTGACCATTTTTGTTTGATTTCTAGGTTAGGCGGTTCTAAAAACTTAAATTAAACTATACTTGAAGACGAATAGCTAGTTACCTTTTGGACTCGGGGGCAGTACCCGACAGCTCCACCATAGAAAACACCCACCCATGCAAGGGTGGTTTTTGTTTGGAAGTTCCTTAAAAATTTAAACGACCGCCTGCGAGGAACGGTCGTTTAGTGTGGAGTTTTTTCTTTTTTTTGTTTTTGGCCCCTGCATAATTTATTTACTCAGGAACTACCCCTATAATATCGTTTCAAAGCGCTTGTGTCAATGACTTTCTTGGACATTTTTTACTTAATTTTTAAGACCATAAATGTAGTGTTTGAGGCGCCGGGCCACACACTAGGGCGAGTGCGCTCTATCTAGAAGCCACTTTCTGATTTTAGAAAAAAGATAAACCCATTTAAATCGGGGCATTCGGACTTAAAGTAACGCACGGTCCTAAATATAGGCCAAGACTTCACAATTTCAGCCAACTATTCTTTTTTCGCTGGCTTTAGTGGTTCGCTAGAGCCTGTGCGAGTTGAGCCACGAGCTGAAGCAAAAAGCCTGAAAGTAGCAGGCTCGTGGCTGGGTAGCAATTTTGAAGGATTGGCATTATTGAAGAACACGCACGTTCTAGGGCCTAGCGGACTTAATGAGCGGACAATCAATTTTCGTAGATCGATCTTCAAAAACTAAAAAACTAGTCTGTGCTATTTTTGTACTATTTTGAATTAAATTATTTTTTGATCATTCAGGCGTGCTAATATATTTTGTTAATTTTTTGCCTGAGTTTGTTGCGAAAAAACGCAACCGCTTCTTTGCCTGGTCAGGCCGAAGCAGGGTAGAGAATTAAGCGCCAGTTGCAATAAATACATCGCCCCTAAGCCTGTTGTATTTATTATAACAGTCGTCAAAAAAGCCAAAACTAAAGAACTTTATTGCGGGATACACAACGTTGTACTAAAAACAACGAAAGCAAGACAACACCTTGAAATATCACCAAAAAGCATATTGTTGTCAAAAATACACACTATTAAACTTCGGGAGGCTTGACTATTTGCTCCGCTTATGCTAAATTAAAGACAAGCTTTTGACAAAAACAAAAAAGCAAAAAAAGAACATTAACATCATCAAATCAAGCATCTCGATCTAACCGCTTTTGACGGAAAAGTCGGGACCGTCTCGGAACAAAATGTCGCCTGAAATTCGGGTCGATACGCACCTTATAGGTTTTTAAATAAACATATTTAAAACAAAAAGTTCTTTGATCGACGGGACCGATGCTCCGCCAAAAGCCTCGCAATTCGTTTGCGGAAGGTTGAAGCGTTTGTCCTAGGAGTACCGATGCGCCACGTTAATCCCTGTTCATTTTGTGAACCGTGAGCAGTGAAAATTCGTGGCGTATCGCCGGAAACTAGGGTCTATGAGCAAACGGTTGCTCTGGGTCTTCCCGGAGCGGTCAGATAGTCTGTAGCGGTATGCCGTTCACTGGTTCACACGCCTAATAGTAGTTTACAAAGCGGCGCATGTTTGTAACCTGAACATTATGGCGTATCGCTCAGACTCCATTTTTATTCTTACGTGCTTATGTTATAGTAACAGTGATGTTACCACGTACCGTAGCCACCGTAAGTTTAATGGGCCTCACTGTTTTAATGGCCCTTTTTGCACTAACGACGCCAGTCACTGCTGGCCCGTTTGGTCTTTTGATGATTTTCATTTCGGCTTATCTTGCCTTTCTTGGTTTGATAAGCTTTTTTTTGTTTGGTGCAAACCTTGTTATTGTTAGAATAGGCGGGCATTTAGCTGTTCGAAAACCATTGAAGCGAATGTCATTTAAGAGAGCTTACTATTACAGTACGGTATTATCTATGGCTCCGGTTTTGCTAGTTGGCATGCAGTCTGTTGGGGCGATTGGGGTTTATGAGGTATTGCTGGTGGTCCTTTTTGAGGTTGTCGCCTGTATCTATGTTTCGAGGACGATGCCAGAATAAAGTTATGCTTATTATCAACAATACATGATATAATTTTAGTAGTATGCAACCAGAGATGAACCAGACTCCGCCTGTAAACTCAGAACGTGCGCCAGCTCCGCCCGTCAATATTATTGAGCAGGCTCCACCGTTGCCTCCACTTGCTGTTGAAGGCGAGGGGGCTATGGGTCGCTTTGAGCAAGTTGCTGAAGCTAGGGCAGTTGCGAACGATATTTCTAGCCCAGCAATGCCAATTTTACCCGGCACTCCTTTGGCGGCATCTAGTCCACAGCCTACTCAGGTTCAGCCAGCGGGCCAGGCGCCGGTTGTAGCGGCTGACGAAGATCTTATAGAAAAAGAATGGGTTGAAAAGGCGAAGCAGGTGGTAGAGAATACCAAAGACGACCCGCATGCTCGAACACTTCAGGTTTCTGAACTCAAAGAAGACTACATCAAGAAGCGTCATAATAGGGTAATTGGCGCCGAGGGCTAACGATGGGGACATTTATAACTATCGTCATCATCTTGATCCTTATAGGTGCGGGTGTGGCGTTTGCTTTTTTTCAGTATAGGCGGTTAGTCCGAGAGGCGAAAAACTACGAACGGGGCCTTAAGATGGTTCCTATATATATACATGTGCCGCCAATGAGTTCAGATATTGAGGGTGGTGGGCGTGACGAACGAGATTTGACCGAAGAGGTTATTTCACAAGCTCAGGTTATGTATAACATTATAGCTAGCACTGCAACAAAAGGGTTTAAGACCAAAGTGTATGGGCAAAGGCACATTTCTTTTGAAATAGTCGCTCATGAAGGTTTGGTTCATTACTACACCGTGGCGCCAACTGTGTTGGTTCCGGTTATTGAACAGGCTGTATCGGCAGCTTATCCGTCGGCACGTTTAGAAGAAGTTCACGAACGCAATATTTTTAACCCAGCCGGAAAAATGAGCGGCACGATAGGTGGCGAGCTAACGCTTAAGAAAGAATTTGCTTATCCGATTGCAACTTATCAAGAAAGTAAACGTGATGCTATGCGAGCTTTGCTTGATGCTTTGTCGAAGGCTGGAAAAGAAGACGGCGTAGGTATTCAGATACTAGTAAGGCCAGCTAAAGAAGGTTGGGCTAGCGAGGCTCGCTCGGTGGCTGACAGAATCCGTAAGAGCAAGGGTAAATCTAAAGGACCTTCGTTTAAGACCGAAGGTTTGATTGAGGCTCTCTGGAAACCGCCAGAGACAAAAGAAGTTAGCGCCGAAGACAGGCAGTTGTCGTCCATTGAGCAGGCCACGGTTGATGCCATAGAAGACAAGACTCGCTATCCGGGCTACGAAACTTTAATTAGGATTGTGGCTTCTTCGAATACTTCAGCCAAGTCGCAGGCACTCATGAGTAGTGTCGTTTCGGCTTTTTCACTTTTTGACTCACCGAACAATAACGGCTTCAAGTTTACCGTTTCAAAAGACATTAGCGAATTTGTGACGGCTTATATTTTTAGGTTTTTCCCGCAGGAAGTTTTTCAGAACATATTAAATACTGTTGAGCTGTCGACTATTTTTCATATGCCGAATCAGAAATCTATACCAACTTCGCAGGTCCAAAGGCAAGCCTCTAAGCAGGTTGACGGGCCAACTCACGTCCTGGAAGACGGCCTGTTGCTGGGGTACAACGAATACAGAGGCACTAAAAAGCAGATCCGGCTAGGTGCCAAGGACCGACGTCGTCATGCATATATAATTGGACAAACTGGTACAGGTAAATCTAAGTTGCTTGAAAACCTGGCCTTCCAGGACATGATGGACGGACGGGGTTTTGCTTTTATTGATCCGCACGGCGACTCGGCAGAAGAGCTTCTCGGCATGGTGCCACGACATCGAGTTGAGGACGTTATTTATTTCAGTCCAGGTGACATGGAGATGCCGATTGGCTTAAACCTTTTTGAACACGATACTCAAGACCAACGGGACTTTATCATTCAAGAGACTATTTCGATGCTCTATAGGCTTTATGACCCGGGGCATACCGGTATTATTGGTCCACGGTTTGAATCATGGTTCAGGAATGCGGCCATTACTGTCATGTCCGACCCGGCCGGCTCGTCATTTTTGGATGTTCAGCAGGTGTTTATCGATCAAGCTTTCGCTGATGAAAAAATAAAACATGTTAAATCTCAAACAGTTCTAGATTTCTGGAATAAAGAAATGGCGCAAACGCCAGAGTCTGCTAAGGGCGAGATGCTGGGTTGGTTTGCTAGTAAGTTTGGCGCTTTCTTGGCTAACGACATGATGCGAAATATCATCGGCCAGACTAAAAGTGGGTTTAATATTCGTGAGATTATGGATGGTAAGAAAATCCTGCTAGTTAATCTCTCTAAGGGTAAAGTGGGTGAGTTGAACTCGCAGCTTCTTGGTATGATCTTCGTGATGCAATTTCAGGTTGCGGCTATGGGTAGGGCAAATGTCCCCGAAGACCAACGTGAAGACTTCAGCCTTTATGTTGACGAGTTCCAAAACTTTGCAACAGATTCTTTTGCGACTATTTTGTCCGAAGCCAGGAAGTATCGTCTCAGTCTAATTATAGCTAACCAGTTTATGACACAGTTAACGGACCAGATTCGAGAATCTATCCTTGGAAACATCGGTACGGTGATTAGCGGACGTATCGGTATAACTGATGCTGAGATACTTATTAAGAAGTTTAGTCCAACTTTTGATGTTGAGGACATCACCAGGCTACCAAATTATCAAACCATAGCCTCTGTAATGATCCAGGACGTGCCTTCATCGGCATTTAGCATGTCTCTCATACCT
Source organism: uncultured Candidatus Saccharibacteria bacterium (assembly GCA_964609915.1). GTDB lineage: Bacteria > Patescibacteriota > Saccharimonadia > Saccharimonadales > Saccharimonadaceae > Microsaccharimonas. The sequence continues at coordinate 9,544 of CAZSTN010000018.1, forward strand.
CCTTTGGGTAAGTCCAACCCAGAGCTTCGTGACGCTCTTAAGAAGCTTTCATTTACTAAGTATGGTTTGCCACGAGCTCAGGTTGAGGCTGATTTCTTCGCTCGTATAAGTTCAGGTGATGTCGCCAGGAAGAAGAAGCTTGACGATGCGAGGCGAATACAACAAGAAAGAATGGAGCGTTTTAAAGTCGGTAATAATCCGCAGCCAATGCCTGCGGGAGCTACGGCCTCATCGGCTAATTCCCCAGCATCAACAGGCGGATCTTTCCTTGACGAGTGGTTAGCTAAAAGGCAGTCGATTGCTAATGCCAAGCAGGCTAACTCGGCTGGCGATTCTTCAAGTCCTAAAGCTCAGGCACCGGCTCCAAACCCAGCCTTCGGGCCGACTGTTGGCATCCGACAGCTTGAACCTGCTTCACAGGTTGAGGCTACCAAAGAGGTCAGTAAGCCAAAAGAAAAGCCACCAGTGCAACCACCAGTGGCTAATCCAAATAGGCTAAGTCTTCGAGATTCAGACGACGAGCATCAAGACGGCGTTAGTTTTAAAATAAGATAAAACTATTTTTTGCCAGTTATCATTACTTTGAAGAAGTCGTAGAGTAGGCCGATAACCCAGCCAACGATGAATGCGCCGATTGTTTCAAAGCCAGATAGGGGGTAGCCCAGGTTCTTAGCTATTAAGTAAACGCTTAGTACCGCTACGAAGGCTACGAAAGCTCCAGAGAGTATGGCGTTAGGCCTTGCGATTGTAGCGCCTACAAATTCACTAGTCTTTTCTACTGGCTTAGCGTGAATAGTTTTACTAAAGGCTTTTTCGGGTGCTGACATCTCTGACCTGACGTCTTTCATTCGTTTGTCAAAGCTGGCGTTACGCTCTTTTTTGTTGATACTGCGACGCTTGGTCGACTTCGAGGTGCTTTTCTTTCTTTCGGCGCTATTTTTTTCAACGCTAATTGCTTGCTCTAGAGCTTCGGTTTTAGCTCGTTCGGCTTGTTTTTCGATATTCTCGACATTAGACTTCTCGGCCTTTTTCTCAAATTGTTCGGCTAGCTCTTCGTAGCGCTCAGGGCTAACTTCTGGTGTAGAGATACGTTCGTTGTTTTGTTCGTTTAAACGCTCAGACATCTTATAATGCTCCTGTGTTTAGATTTCGCCTAATAAGTCGAACCTCTTTATTTAACTGCTTAGAACGATAGTAGAAGTAAGTTACGACCGCAAAGACAATCGCCGCAAAGGTCATGTTCTCACCTGGGCCAGTTTTTGGAAGTTCCTGAACAACATTTTCAATTATTTTTGGCTCTGGACACTGGACGTTGATCGCAATAGCGTTACCAAAGACATTGTCCATTTGGCAGTCGTATGATGTTCTGTCGCTTACTCCTATCGGCGTAGAAGGGATTTCCGACAATAGCTTAACTGTATATGTTCGATATTCAGTAGCTCCAGCTTCTAGGGTTATTGTCGGCCAAGATAGTGTCTTGGCTTCCTCATTAAAGGTACCGCCACCGTTGTCGATAAGAGACGAGTATTCTAGCGAGTCAGTGAGGTTGTCGACGAAGGTTGCCTCGATCGCACTGCCACCGGTATTTTCTATAGACAGAGTGTAGATTATCCTGTCATTAGCCTGAGCTACAGCTGTTGTGGCATCAGCTTTACCCTGAGTGGTGTTATTGGCTTTCTTAGACAGCTCTAGCTTTCCTGGCGTAGCTGGAGGGTTA
>CAZSTN010000019.1:0-9058 GCA_964609915.1 uncultured Candidatus Saccharibacteria bacterium
GGGGTGGTGAGGTTTGGGCGACTGGGCTTAGCTATAGCTCGTAGCCAAAAAGTAGACTATCTTCAACGGTCATTAGCTTGAGGTCTGCAAATTCTTCAGGGATCTTGTTATTGTCAGACTGCTCAATAATTGTTTTTAGTTCGTCTGCGTAATTTGCGTCGCCTACTACGAAAAGCTTGTCGTCTATCTTATGTATGCGGAAACTGTATCCAGACTGCTGGGTGTGTCCGTCGTCGGAGCTTTTTGCGTACCCCGCAACCTGGATGCGTATCAGTTGGCCGTAGTATTTTTGTAAATATTCTCGGAAATCATTTAGGCCCTCAGGGTATTTTTCGTAGTCGGGGTTCTTTGCGTATTCCAAGAGACTTTTTCGTGCTTGCTCCCAGGCTCGCCTGTCCTCTTCCGAGAAGAATTTAGCGTCAAAAGCACTCGATACTAGGTCTTCTTCTCTGTAGTATGAAGGAGGGTGTATAAAATCTCTGTAAAGACTTTTTTCGGCTTCTAGAAAATCTCCGTAGGCGGTTTTTTCTAGAGATTCTTGGGCCTCGAGCGCATCTTCTTTCTTGTTGATTCGATACTCTTCATATTCTTGGCGAATTTCATCTTGGGCGTACGTAGCAACAATATGGAAGTTATTCTTAGCGTCTTCGTCTAGTGGTTGAGCGAGCTTTTTAAGGTTTTCGATAAGTTCAACGTCTTGATATTTCTTGGCCTTTTCAAGAGCTGATAGCAAAGCTCTCAGGTAGGAATTGTCGGGTATTTCTTGGGTTGTGGCCATTTCTTTTTCCTTTCTGGCGTATGCGTTGGTGCGGGTATTTGCGCAGTTGCGTGAGCGGGCGGATTATTCGGCGCTGAGGTCGTTAATTTCAAACACTTTTTGCCTCGAAGTGTGACCACGAGCCAATTTCACCTTATTTTTACTCACTTTGAAGTGTTTTGCAAGCAAACGCACCGCCGCCTCGTTCGCCTTGCCCTCCGTTGCTGGCGCTTTTGTGAAAATGGTAAGAGTACCGTCGCCGTTGTCTATGACCTCTTCACGGTGTTTGGAGTTGGGTTTGAGGGTGGTTGAGATAAGCATATTAGATCGTTTTTATTGTTTTTATGATGAGTTGCAAAACGCAAGCATCTTCGCATTAGACTAAACCTTAACTTCTTCTTGAATCGCCTTGGAAATTTTTATGATATTTTTTTGTGTAGCAAAGGACTTCCAGTATCCGTTGCCGACGATGGTGTCGGTTTCCTCGAAGATTGTGGTAATTTCTGGTAGCTCACTAGAGTTGAATTCGTAGTTCAGTTTGCGCAGGGTTTTGGAGATTCGGCGTTTTTCGCCCGTGACATACTTAATAGCGATGTCTAGTTCGCTTTTTATGGCTTCTTTGGTTGGTTCTTCGCCGTCACGAATGACTGAAAATCTGGCGATGATTTTCGGGCTGGGACCGGGACTTGGGTTTGGGTTCGGACTTGAGTCAGTATCACTCTCATCAGGCGAAATCCCAACATCTAATGACCTAAGTATTGACCCGTATTTTACGCCTAGGTTGTGGGCGGCGAAAAGCAAAACGGTTTTAGCAAAAAATGTAAATACTGGCAAAACGGTTTTATTTTCTTTTGCGAAGTTGGTATCGAGGCTCAAAGAAAGTTCAAAATCGTGCGACGAAATTTTAGCAGAGTTGTCGACGTAAAATGGCTTGTCGGACTTCATTAAGTGTCGGGTTAAGATTATCTTGGTGTTTTCAGTGCTGACCCAGGGTTTTTTGTTGAAATCTAAAAACTCGGCACCAAGGTTAGCTCCCTCGGTAGTTTTTATAATCGCTTCGTTGTCTAGAGAAGCTTGCAGAGTGGCAACTTTTATATACTCGCTATTTTTATCAAAGTCGAACTTCTTGCCTAATGTTTTTTGAACCGTTTTAACGACCCGCTTATTGTAGGCTGTAAGGTCAAGAGTCACTACCCCACTATCGGCGTAGGTTTTTTGGGTCAACGCATAATCGAGATGCTCTAGATAGCCTTTATTAGCTAAAGCTTCTTTAACTCGGCGCTCCGTCAGTCGACCAAAAACGCTAGCTAGCGGGACATTAGAATGCTGTTTAACAAATACGATATTTTTCATAATGGTTATGTATATATTATACGCTAGCGGTGTATAATAGTCACTGTTATGACTTCGACTCGGTATTACGATTTAATTTTGGCAATTTTTGTTTCGGTGCTTCTTATTTCTAATCTTAGTGCTACGAAATTAATTCAAATAGGTCCATTTATATTAGACGGCGGAGCGGTGCTTTTTCCTCTAGTCTATATTCTCGGTGATGTTTTAACTGAGGTCTATGGTTTTGCTCGTGCCAGACGAGCGATTTGGATAGGTTTTGGGGTTATGATATTGGCGGTTTTGGCTTTTACGATAGTCCGTTACCTGCCGGCGGCCACAGATTACACAGATCAAGCCGCTTTCGAGGCGATATTTGGTTTCTTCCCAAGGATTATCGTAGCTAGCTTAGTTGCTTATTTGGTGGGCTCGTTTATAAACTCTTACCTTCTAGCTAAAATAAAACTAAGAACTGGCGAGAGCAAGCTGTGGGTACGTTTAATCAGCTCGACTGCTGTTGGCGAGCTTCTCGATACGATCGTATTTGCTCTGATAGCTTTCGGTGGCATTTTGTCTGCACCGGACATGATGCTATTTATTGTAGTTGGCTGGCTTTTCAAAACTGGTGTTGAAGTAGTAATGCTACCCGTTACCTATAAAGTTATATATTTTATTAAAAGACAAGAAAGTTTTAAGAATTCTGACGAAAACGCTAACTTCAGCCCTTTCAAATTTAAGGTCGATTAAGCGTAATATCTTGCTAGGTATTTTTCCTTTAGCTCAGAAAAATTGCCGTCAATAATACTTTGTCTCATGTCGGCGACTAGTTTTATGATGAAACTCTCGTTATGGATAGATAGCAAAGTAGCGGCTAGCCTTTCGTGACTTTTGACTAGATGCCTTAGGTAAGCTCGACTGTAGTTTTTACAGGTATAACAGCCACAGTCGGGGTCGAGTTGGCTGAAGTCTTCACGAAAGCGAGCGTTGCCGATATTTTTGCGTCCATCAAGGGTATAGAAGGCGCCGTTTCGGGCAACTCGGGTTGGCGAGACGCAGTCGAAGGTATCGATTCCGGCTTCAACAGCTGCGAACATGTCGTTTGGCTCGCTAATTCCTAATAAATGGCGAGGTTTTTCGGCTGGAAGCTCCTCGTTGCACCAGTAGATTATTTCACCAAGGCGAGACTTCTCTATTGCTCCACCAATGCCGTAACCGTCAAAATCCATTTTTCCAAGTTTTCTGGCCGTCTGTCGCCTTAGATCTTCGTAGTTAGCCCCCTGCAGAACGCCGTAGAGGGCCTGGTAGGGCTTTCTGGGTCTTTGGTCGGCTAGGTCTCGAAAGTGCCTTAGAGAGCGTTCTGCCCACTTGTGGGTGCGTTCTAGAGCCTCTACTTGGTATTCGTAAGGCTCAGCCAGCGATGTTAGTTCGTCGAAAGCAAAACAAATATCAGCACCAATTCCGGTTTGAATCTCCATTGACCTTTCGGGCGTAAAACGATGCATGCTTCCGTCTATAATGGACTTAAAGTTAACGCCGTCGTCATCAACGAAAGCGTGGCGACTGCTCTTGGGTGTATTCTCGCTAGTCAGGGCATCCATAGAGATGGTCTTTTTGAAACCACTCCCCAGACTCAAAACCTGAAAACCTCCCGAGTCGGTAAAAGTCGGGCCTTTCCAGTTCATGAACTTACCTAGCCCGCCGGCCTTGTCTATTAGTTCATGCCCAGGTTGTAAATAAAGATGGTAAGCATTGGCCAGTACCGCTTGCCCTCCGGTTTTCTCGACTTGCTCGACGGTCATCGCCTTAACGGTCGCCTTGGTTCCTACGGGTATAAATGCTGGAGTTTTAATTTCGCCATGCGGCGTTTTTATGACACCTGCTCGTGCAAAACGTTTATCGCCAAGGTGAGACACAATCTGGAATGAAAAGTCTGCCATATCTTTAGCTATTGTAACATTTTTTACGGCTAGACACCGCTAGTTGGTAGCCAGAGCGGCTAAACCAGCTTTGAACTTTGTTTGGTCATCCTCGGCTCTTGTAAGTCTTTTCTCTAGATTAGAACTGTCGTCCTCTAGTGTGTTGAAGCGTTCGTCTGTGTGGTCGCTTAAACTTACGACAATTTCAGTAAGGTCGTCAAGCTTCTCGTCTGTCTTGGCCCGCCATTTGTCCATTTCGTCGAATCTTGCGTCTGTCTTGGCCCGCCATTTGTCCATTTCGTCGAATCTTGCGTCTGTTTTAGCTCGCCACAAATCCATCTCATCAAGCCTTGCATCTACCTTGGCCCGCCACAAATCCATCTCATCGAAACGCTTTTCAAGATTGTCAAGCTTCTCGTCCACTTTGGCCCGCCACAAATCCATCTCATCGAAACGCTTTTCGAGATTGTCGATTCTGCGCCCTAAATCGCCAATGGCGACTGTTATTTCGGTTAGTTGGTTGCTTATAGTGCTGACGGCCGTCACTAAATTGAGTACGGCGGACTCTAGTCGGTCTAGTTTGGAGTTGTCTTGAACTGCACTATTCATATAACTAATTATACAGAGCTATTCTGGCTAGCGCTAGAATTGAAATAAAGTTTTTTTCTGGGGTAATTAAGCAAAACTTTCTTAAATTTTCGGTTCGGCGGCCGTGGCGGTTTTCGGTTTTCGCTTGCGAGTTCGCTTGCGTTTTTTCCTGATTGCTTCGCCGTCAATTTTGACTGGTGGCGTTTCGGATCCTGGCTTTTCGGGCGCCGACTGAGTAATACTTGGGTCGGCCTCCACTACCCTGTTGACCACCGCTTTAGCGCCAGCTTCTATCGGCCAGAGTCGAGCTTGGGCTTGAGAGGTTGGTTCGGTTGACTTAGGTTTTTGATTTGCAGTAGCAGTAGCGCCAGCATTACCAGCCAGATGCGAAGGCATTACTCGCTCGTTAATTTCTTGCTCGATGTCTTGGCGTAGCCGACTGTAGTGACGGCGAGTGTTTTCGATAATTCTGCCGGTGTTGTCAACTTGCGCCACTGGTAGAGACAGCGTTGTGGCGCTAAATGCTGGAGCTTTTTCGCCCTTTATGACCATATTTACGATGAAATGCCTATTGTGCATCTGTAGAAGGTCGCCAGCTTCGAATTGTGGTTCGAACTGCTTAGACAAAATCGGGGCGTCATCGGCTGAGACTCGGAAGGATATCATGGTGCCAACGTTACCGAAGATTGCGTCTCGGACTGAGTCGGTCATCTGTGAAATATATTGGTTAGCTACGGTTAAGTTTAGTCCGTATTTGCGGGCTTCGGAAAGGATCACCGCAAAAGAATCCGTTGCAAAGTTCTGGAATTCGTCAACGTATAAGTAGAAAGGTCGCCTATCAGCGATGTTGGCTATGTCAGAGCGACTCATGGCAGCTAGCTGAATTTTAGTTACTAAGAACGAACCAAGAATAGCGGCGTTGTCCTCGCCTATCAGACCTTTAGACAGGTTAACGATTAGGATTTTGCCTTCGTCCATTATCTTACGAATATTGAATGTCGATTTTGGTTGGCCGATAATGTTACGGATTGTTGGGTTTGCAGTAAAGGCTCCGACCTTGTTCAAAACCGGTGCAATTGCTTCGGCTTGAAACTTGTCGTTCCAGCTAGCGAATTCTACGTTCCAAAACTGTAGCACAACGGTGTCCTTACAGTAGGTCAACGTGTCCTTGCGGAATTTTTTGTCAGTCAACATACGGGTGATGTCTAGCATTGTTGTTTCTGGTCGATCGAGCAGTGCTAAAATTGTGTAACGCAAAATGTATTCAAGTCGTGGACCCCACGAATCACCGAACATTCTTTTTAATACGCCAATGACTTCAGAGCTGATATTGCTCTTCTGCTCTGGGTTGGTCACCTCTAGAGGGTTGAAGCCTAGCGGATAGGCTGTGTCGGCCGGGTTAAAATAAACGACGTCGTCGAGTCGACTCCCTGGTATAAAGCGCATGTTATTAACGGCAAAATCGCCGTGCGGGTCGATAATGGCATAGCCTCGCTTATGGAAGATGTCGCTTAGTGCAAAAAGTTCCAAAAGACCAGATTTACCAGCGCCAGTTTGTCCAATTATGTAAACGTGCCTAGAGCGATCGCTGCGAAGCATGCCGAATTGGTGGTTGATGCCTCGAAAATTTGTTAAACCAAAGGCACTAATATTCTCGTCGATAGCTGGGTCGCCAGTTAGGACTGGCAGTTTAGCAGGCGGTTCGGCGGTCTTTGAAGATGCCCAAACGATATTTGGGGTCTCGACATTAGTGTGCGGTAAGTGGTAAACGGAAGCCAGCTCTTCTATATTCAAAATGAAACCCCGACCACCAAAGTGTCGGTCTCGGTATGCATTTAAACTCTCCTTCTGGAAGCTGGCATTGGCAACCCGAAAACCATTTAGGTTGGTGCTGTTGAATTGCTTAAAGGTGCCCACTATCGCCTGCATTTGTTGTTTAGCGTTGACAGTGCTGTCGCCGAGGTAAGCTAGACGAATTCGGACTTCGTAACCTAATTTATTAGCCTTCTTTTCGGCCTCAGAGATTCGAGTTTTGTCACGGTCGGAAAGCTCTTTGACGGTTGTTGTCCCGCCAACTCCACCTTCCGGTGGTTTCCATAGTGCCTCAAGAAGTTGAGCGAACCAAGAAAATCCGTTAGACGTAAAGCTGATAGTTCCGCTTTTGATGCGCTTAATCCAATTTTCAGTAAGCTTGTGCCAGTCATCGGCCACGGGTTTCATTAATATCTGAATCCAGATTTCTTCACCGGTTGTTTCAAGCTTAGCTAGCGTACCAGTTATTCCAGCCAAGGGGTCAACTTCGAAACTAGCGAAAGTTTTTATAGGTAAGACCTCGTTGTCTGATAGGACTACTTCGGCGGTATGAATAACGCTATGGTCTCGTTCGTGAGTGACGTAGTCCTCGTCGGCTTCATGAATTTGTACGGTTGGATATTGAGAATAAATCTGACCCTCAACAAAACTTTGAAGGTTTTTTGGCACCCAGGCGTAAAATCTAATTTGACCATTAACTGAGGCTATCTCGAAACCTAAATGCTCTTGTACGCCATTGTTGTTTTTTAGTTCAACTTTGTCACGCAGTATTCCGTGGAGACTTGCAAACATTTGTTCAGCAGCTAGCTCTTTTTTGTCGTTAGTTTTTGGAATCTCTAAAATCAGTAGAGTGCTTTCCGTGTTGATAATAGTCTCTTTTTTTTGCCAATTACGCCAAGTTAAGAAGCCAAATATAGCAACGATCGGCATCCAGATGTACCATTGAAGCAGAAAAGAGAAAAAGGTTGATATTATATCCATACTGTCTATGCTATTTTCTCATCTCTAGTGATATATAGCAACTAGGCTATTTTTTCAGCTAGAGTGTAAGTTGCCTTAGCCACTCTTTCGAATTGTGGCTTGCTTTGCAGGTTAAGTAAAATAGTAGTTTCTTTAACCTGTCGACTTTTGAGCACTCGTTTGACGATCTCGTCACGATGCAAAGGCTCTTTAGCCTCTTTTAGTACTTTGGCGATTATGTCGCTGACGGTACCCTTGCTGTAGCCCCATTCTTTAAGAGCGTAGATTCCACGGCCGATTAGAACGAACCGTTTGTCTTTGATCAGTTCGTTGTGAATCGCTTGAGTGGTAACGTCTTTTCGCTTAAAGGAGCTTTCTTTTATGGCGTTAGCGATGTCAGAAAAGTGCATCGGTTGGCCGCTGTCTGACAAAATGACAAAGATTTTATCTCGAATGTTCTTAGGGTTGACGGATGGCCACTTAGCAAGGCCCCAAGTGCTACGTAGGTGAGCTAGCTTTTTGCTGGTGCTAGCTAAGGCGCCAATTTGCGAAGGGTTTTCGTAAGAGAGCTTGTCGAACAGTTGGTCAACAGTTTGTGGCTCGCCACCCTTTTTGATAACTTCTACTATTTCATCAATTCGAGCCTTCAACTTCTTGCTGTCACCGTAGTCGGCAATTGCCACTGACTGGTGATAGTTGTCGTTTTCGTCTAAGACGGTCAAGCCTGGGGCTAGGGTTGCGACAAACGCAACATGGGCCCTTTCTTTAGCGTCGGTCTTTTTGCCGTATAGTTTATTTGCTAGGTCTTGCACTCGAGCCGAGCGACCAATTTCGCTCAATGTTCGCACAAAAAGTTTTTCTAGCTGAGCGATAGTTTCGTTTTCTCCGCTTTCAGCCACCGCCTTAAGTTTTGTGATAATAACTTTTTCAAGCTGTCGAACTCGCTCACGGGTAATTCCTAGCAGTTCGCCTATTTGCTCTAAGGTTTCACGGCGGTCATAGAGTCCGAATCTTCGAGTAATTATCTCCCTTTCCCGCTCTTGTTCTATGAGGGAAAGTATGTCGTTGACGCTGGATTCTAGGTCGATTGACTGTGTGGTCTCGATGTTCTCGGTCATGTAGATTATTTATGTCTTTCTCTTCTCTCCGCACCTCAAGAAGCCATAGGTTAATATATAAAGTCTAACTTCATTATATAATTTAATATTCATAATGTCAAACACTTTATATGATAGCCTCATTATAACATAAAGTAGACGCCACGTGACAATATATTGTATGGCAAAGTATTATGCTTATGATTTTTTCTTGCGTCGAGGTGCTCGCCTCTTGCCCTTCTCTGGGGCGTCGGCTAGCATCTGCTTGGCTTGGTCGTGTGAGATTGACTTTGGGTCAGTGTCTTTAGGTATTTTGGCATTCTTCTTGCCATCTGTTACGTATGGCCCGAAGCGTCCGTTTAGAACTTTTATTCCATCTCCGAAGTCGGCGATGTTTTTCTCGGCTTCGGCTTTAAGCTTCTCGGCGTAGAGTTTTTTAGCTTCTTCTAAGGTGATCTCATGCGGGTCGAGCGGTTTGATACTGACGAATAACTTGCCTACCTGTATGTATGGACCGAAGCGTCCGATGTTAGCTTTAATCTCTTGGTCATCATCGGTTAAGCCAACTAGTCGGGGTAGCTCAAAAGCTTTTAGAGCCT
>CAZSTN010000019.1:9068-11213 GCA_964609915.1 uncultured Candidatus Saccharibacteria bacterium
TAACAGTTTCAATTCTAGCGCCTTTTGGCATTGGTGCGAAGGTGGGTTTTTCGTCTCCCTCGGTGTCGCCGAGCTGTAGCATCGGTCCAAAACGTCCAAAGCGAGCGTAAATATTTTTGCCAGACTTAGGATCGATGCCAACTACTGTAGCTTGAGCCACTTTCGAGCGGTCAATGTCACCAGATTTTTCGACTAATTTGTGAAACGGTGTATAGAATTTTTCGAGCATCACGTTGCGACTTAAGGCGCCGATAGCTATTTGGTCGAACTCTTCTTCAACCTTGGCGGTAAAACCGTAGTCAACAACCTGGTTAAAATGCTCACTCAGGAAGCCGCTAATCATAGTTCCAATAGCTGTCGGCACCAGCTTACCCTTGTTGGAGCCGGTTTTTTCTTGGATTATTTCTCTAGAAATATTATTGCCACTAGTGTCAAGGGACAAAAGAATAGCGTCCCGTTCTTCTCCTAGGTTTTCACCTTTTTCAACGTAACCACGGGTCACGATGGTATTGATGATAGTCGCATAAGTCGAAGGCCGACCAATGCCAAGGTCTTCGAGTTTCTTAACAAGCGAACCTTCAGTGTAGCGAGCCGGTGGCTTGGCGAAGGTCTGTTTAGCTTCGGCTTTCTGGAGATTAAGGTCGTCGCCACTAGCAACTATAGGCAACAGGTCGGGGTCCTTCTTGCCACCACCGTAAACTTTCAAGAAGCCATCAAAAATCACCACCTCACCCTTGGCCTCGAAGTTTTCAGTAGCAGTGCTTATATTTATCGTCACAACAGTTTTTTCAAGTTTAGCCGGAGCCATCTGGCTGGCTAACGTTCGTCGCCTAATCAAGTCGTAGAGTTTTTGGTCATATTCGTTACCACTCGCCTTCTCTAGGGCGATGTTAGTTGGGCGAATAGCCTCGTGCGCCTCTTGAGCTCCAGAAGACTTAGTCTTAAATTGTCTAACCTTAGAGTATTCTTCGCCGTAGGCTTTTTTAATTTGTTCAGCGGTCGAAGCCAGAGCCTGTTTGCTCAAAGTGACGGAGTCGGTTCGCATGTAGGTGATCTTACCTTCTTGGTAGAGTTTTTGCGCACTAGACATTGTTGCCCTAGCGCCAAAACCGAGTTTGGAGTTAGCCTCCTGCTGCAAGGTCGAGGTCGTAAACGGAGGAGCTGGGTTGCGAGTAGCTGGACTCTTACTGACATCTGAAACCGTAAATTTGGCGCCCTTTAGGCTTTCAAGGAAGCTCTGAGAATCTTCTTCGGTTTTGAAGCGTTTTGGTAGGTCGGCTTTGAAGGTCTCGCCCTGATGTTCAAAAAAAGCGCTAACCTTAAAATTAAACGAACCTTCAAAAGATAATATTTCTTTCTCACGTTCAACAAGCAGACGAACAGCCGGTGACTGAACCCGACCAGCGGACTTTCCGCCAGGGACTTTTTGCCAAACAACTGGGCTAAGTTCAAACCCAACTAGACGGTCTAATATCTGCCGAGCTTGCTGAGCCTGAACGAGCTCCATGTCTAGAGTGCGAGGGTTTTTTATAGCATCTTCAATAGCCGACTTTGTGATTTCATGAAAGACGATACGTTTCGTTTCTTTCGGATCGAGTTTCAAAACCTCACAAAGATGCCAGGCTATAGCCTCACCCTCTCGGTCTTCATCGGTTGCTAGCCAGACAGTTTTGGCAGTTTTAACGGCCTTTCTTAGTTCGGCTATGGTCTTTTTTTTGTCAGAATCTATTTCGTAAACAGTTTGGAAGTTGTTTTTAACGTCAATAGGTGGCGTGCCATCTTTGGTCTTCTTGGCGATTGAACGGATATGACCAACGCTTGATAGTACCTTAAAGTCGCTACCGAGGTATTTCTCGATAGTCTTAGCTTTTGCTGGAGACTCGACGATTACTAGATTGCTACTCATGACTTCCTATTCTATGCTTACCTACTTATGATAAACGCAAGTCATGACTGTATACAAGTTTTTAAGATTTGTCAAAATTTACAGATGTGTCCTAAAAAGTTGAATGGCGGCGACCGAGTTAATCGGTCGCCGCCTTTAGAAGGAGTACTCCTTCTTGTGAGAGAGGTGATAGCCTTGACAGCTAACACACCAATACGCCCGTAAGGGCGGTTTGGGACGACTTGTCATGCAGATCTTCG
>CAZSTN010000020.1:0-10153 GCA_964609915.1 uncultured Candidatus Saccharibacteria bacterium
ACAAGAATCCTCAAAAAGAGCCTAAAGAAAAAACTCCGCTTATTTGCGGAGTTTTGATCTTCACCCACCCCTAGCTTCTTACCTAGCTTACTCTAAGACCGTCTGCAACCTGAGTTCGAGAAGGAGCGAAGCCCTACGAGAACCCAGCGTGAAGCCTAGGTCGCAAGAGGAAGCCTAGGAAAGAAGCTGGGAAGGGCTAGTCATTAACTCCAAGCTCAATGCGCTTGAACCTGCGGATGATAATGTTCTCGCCTGTCTTGGCGATATTCTCTTTTAGATACAGCTCGACAGTTTGGTTTTCACCAAGAATATACTCTTGGCTCAAGAGGACTTTTTCAGCGAAGTACTTCTTAACTTGGCCGTCGACGATTTTTTCAGCGATATCAGCTGGCTTGCCCTTCAAAGAATCGCTCTCTAGCGCCTCGGAACGGACTCGCTCTATCTCTTCAGCTGGAATTTCAGCTTCAGAAACATAAACTGGGGACATAGAGGCAACCTGCAAGGAAATGTTGTGGGCAAACTCTTTGAAGCCGTCAGTTCGAGCTACGAAGTCAGTTTCGCAGTTTACTTCAACTAAAACGCCGATTCGGCCGTCGTGGATGTAGCCGTCAATAACACCCTGTAGGGCCTCACGGTCAGCCTTTTTCTCAGCCTTAGTCAGACCTTTTTTGCGCATAGCCTCGAGTGCTTTGTCGAAGTCGCCATCGGTTTCAACTAGAGCATTTTTGGCATCGCCCAGGCCAACGCCGGTTAGATCCTTAAGTTTCTTAATATCTTCAATTGAAACAGCCATTTTTACTATACCTCCCCGGTTTTATCTGATTCTTTAACAGCCTTTGCCTCTGATATAGCCTTAGCTACATAGCTCAGAATTAGCTCAACACCCTTGATTGCGTCGTCGTTTCCAGGTATTGGATAATCGACAAGACTTGGGTTTGAATTAGTGTCAGCAATAGCCACTACTGGTACGCCAAGAGTTTTAGCCTCATTAATAGCGTTTAGGTCCCCGTTGATGTCTATCAAGAATAGCGCACCAGGTTTGCCAGAAAGATTCTTAACTCCACCATATTTAAGGTTAAGAGTGTCGATTTCTTCTTGGAAACGCTGAACTTCAAGTTTGCTGTAACGCTTTTCGAAGTCGCCTGTTGCCATTCGCTTTTCGAGATCTTTAAGTTTCTTGATTTGCTTAGACATAGTGTCAACGTTAGTCAATGTGCCGCCTAGCCACCTCTCGGTTACGTAAGGCTGGCCAAGCTCTTCAGCGACTCGCTTAACGATGTCCTTAGACTGCTTTTTGGTAGCTACGAAAAGGACGGGCTTACCGCTAGCTGCAACCTTGGTTAGGAACGGAAGCGCTACCTCTAGGGCCTCAACGGTCTTGGTTAGGTCAATGATGTGACTATCCTGACGCTTTGAGTGAATATATGGCGCCATTTTAGGGTGCCAACGGCTTGTTTTGTGCCCAAAATGAACACCGGCTTCAAGCAACGCCTTGATATCGACAGATACTGTCATATTAGAACTCCTTGTTCTTCACTTTTCGCCCCGCAAAGCTCTTTGATTTGTCAGGAGTTATGCGAAAAGTTGTTTCATTAAATTTACTACTCTCTTATTATAGCACTAAACAGGGGTGGCGGTCAATAGACTTGACGAAGCCCCTTCCCCTACTCTAGGGCTTTCACTAATTTCTTGTCAAAAGTTAAAACGTTTTTAGCTTTTGCACCCGATTTAACGATAAGTAAGCAGTCGACAAAATCTAATTGAGGTTCTTTTTTGTAGACTTCGAGCGCTCGACGAACGGTTGCGTCATCTTTGAAATGCTCCGAGTCAAAAAAAGCTAACAGGCCGTCTGCTATTTGTCTATGGTTCAAACGATAAGCATCGTGGAACTCTAAAACAAAACAAATCTCCGACACGACTGCCGGTAAAATGATAATCGAGCCAGATTTTTGTTCAGAAACCCGCTGAAAAGCTACGTCCGCCAACTTAGGGTCGTCAGCCGTCAACATGCGTATCAAAAAATTTGAGTCTATATGCATCGTGATTAACGAGCCCTCTTGGCTGCAATTTTTCGTAGTGAATCATTTAGTTCTTCATCGGTCGGAGCCTTAACGCCCCTGCTTTTCATTTCTTTGGCAACTTCGGCATGCAGGCCAGACAAAGACTCCTTAAGAGACGGCTTCGGTACAAGTTCCACCTTGCCAGACTTTTGCCTAAGCTCCAGTTTTTGACCTTTTCCAAGCTTTAATTCCCTTACTAACTTAGCTGGTAAGGTAAGTTGATTTTTGCTAGAAATCGTGACCGTGTAACTGTTCATAGTAAGGAGTATAGCACTTGCCTTACTTTTTGTCAACTTCACTCGCAACTGTATTAGCGAACTCAGCCCCAACCGCTTCAGAAATGTGCTCGTAACCGTCGGCCTTCAAAAGTTGTACCAAACCATGGTTCAATTCTTCGATAAACGGCCCCCTCATGATTAGACCAGTAACTAGTTCAACAAAAGTCGCCCCAGCTTTTATTTTCTCGTAGGCGTCTTCTGCGGACATGACACCGCCAACACCGATAATTATCAGCTTGTCGCCATGGGATTGGTAAGTTTTTCTAACTAGTTCAGTGCTACGCTCTCTGATTGGTGCGCCACTTAGTCCGCCAGGGACGCTGTCGGGCAACTCTTCCTTAAGCTCGACAAGGTCACGCCGTTTGGTTAGGTTGGAGATAGTCACGCCGTCAACACCGTGCTTTACGGCGACATCGAGTAGTGGCTTAAACTCTTCCCACTCTAGGTCGAGGGGCATTTTAATGAAAATCGGCTTCTTGTTCTTGACTTTGTCGACTTCGCCCAGCAACTTGTCTAGAAGTCCAGGCGTTGTGTAGGTCTCGCCACCAAAAGCATTTGGACAAGATATATTGATCTCAAAAATCTGCACTGCCGGTGAGCGTTTAGCTGCTTCAATACTAGCAACGTAGTCAGCT
The DNA here is from genome assembly GCA_964609915.1 of uncultured Candidatus Saccharibacteria bacterium. GTDB lineage: Bacteria > Patescibacteriota > Saccharimonadia > Saccharimonadales > Saccharimonadaceae > Microsaccharimonas. Next base: position 2,974 of record CAZSTN010000020.1, read on the forward strand.
ATACCCTCTTCGACACCCGAGGCCTCTTTGCTATTGGTGCGAGCGACCGAAAGTACCTTCGGAAAGCCGACCTGGACCCTTTGTGGCAGAGCATGCAGACGCTTCAGCACCGCCTTAACGCCGATATTAGCCAAACCGACATGCACCACCAAAGAACTTGACTTGGGGAGCCTATAAAACCACGGTTTTTCGTTGCCTTTGCAAGGTTCGGATGTCACCGAACCGATGGTAGAAAAGCCAAAACCAAGAGCTCGCATCATGCGTGGCAACTGAGCGTTTTTGTCTAGACCAGCAGCTAAGCCAACTGGTGAAGTAAACTTATGGCCTCGCCAATCGACTTCGAGTTCTTTGTATCGTCGAGTTAAAGACTTACGAGTCACAAACGGAACAGCCGGAACCTTGCCAGAAATATGCAAAGCCGACGTCGTCCATTTATGGGCTTTGTCAGGATGGAGACTAAATAAAATTGGCTTTAGGGCCTTGTTATAAACTACGATAGATACTCTTTCTCTCATATCAGGACCTCACTAAACCTTACTAGCAAAATGAACAGCACGAAAACATAAGTTCCTAATAAAATTATTGGAGCATATTTTGACCAAACGGTCGCCACAGAGTCCAGTCGCCCCTTTAACTTAAACGGTCGAGCTGACGCAACATAGGTCACAATCGCCCAGAACGTGGCTATAGTTACCAGCCAAACGCAGAAACACCACGGACAAATTGTTCCATAAGAAAACATACTGAGGCTCATCATGTAGGCTACAGCTAGAAGCCCAGCACCCGAGACACCGACAGCCAGCTTCCAGATAATTGGCGCAAACTTAGTACCGACAGCCAAAAGCACCGCAAAAGCTAGCAAAGCACCGAAGGCCACTGTCCCGAAAACAGGAAACGGCAAGCCGAGTATTTCTGAAGACGGCTCAGACATTACCGACGTACAGCTCACCAAAGGACTTATGTCGCAAGCTGGGATGTGATCAGGGTTTTTAGCTACGGCCAGCGTTTCATGAATCAAAACAAAGGACGCTATTAGCCCAAAAATGGCTATTATTGACAGCAGTATGCCAATAAATTTTGACGAAGATTTCCACGGTTTTCTAGAATCACTCATAGCACTTATTACTATAGCACAAGCGCTTAAAGATATAAAAGACTAGACAAAATGGCAAAAAACAGATAAAATAGACCAGATTATGAAAAGCAATTTACACCCCACAGACTACCGACCAGTCGTCTTTAGCGACGAAACAGCTGGTTTTGCGTTTTTGACGCAGTCGACTGCCCAGACTAACGAAACAATCGTTTGGGAAGATGGTCAAACTTACCCACTAGTTAAGTTACACATCTCTAGCGCTTCTCACCCATTCTTTACGGGCGAAGAGAAGATCATCGACACCGAAGGCCGTGTCGACCGCTTCAAGAACCGTGCCGCAGTAGCTGAAGCTCGCAAAAAAGCCCAGCTTGCTAACAAGGCTAAGAAGACCAAAGCTAGCGACTCTAGCAAATAGAACTCGCCTGCCGACACGTATATATACCGAGACAAACAGAGGTAAACCTGTTATAATAAAGTCATGCCTAAAATAGCCATCAACATACCCGAACTCGAGACCGAACATGCTGAACTTGACGGCTTTTTAGCACGCCCCGATGCCTACAGTGACCCCGAATTTTCCAAGAAGAATAAACGCTTTATTGAACTTCAGTCACTTATAGAAAAGGCTCGCCTGCGGCAATCTCTCGATAAACAACTTGAGGAGGCTAAAACACTATCGCAAAATGACGATGAATTAGCCGAGCTAGCTAAACTAGAAGTTGCAGAAACCGAAAAAAAACTTGAAGACCTCGAAGAGGAGCTTTTCATACTCTTAACGCCCAAAGACCCAAATGACGACAAAAATATTATTATGGAAATAAGGGCTGGTGCAGGTGGTGATGAAGCTAGCCTCTTCGCTGCCGAACTGTACCGCATGTACCTTCGTTACTGCGAAGCTCACGGGTTAAAATCCGAGCTAATCAGCGAAAGCGCCAATGACACCGGTGGTTACAAAGAAGTAATTTTTGGCATTAAGGGCGACTCGCCTTATGCAAAATTGAAGTTTGAATCTGGAGTGCATCGTGTCCAACGCATTCCTGCCACAGAATCGCAGGGGCGTATTCATACCAGTACCGTCACTGTTGCTGTTTTGCCAGAGGCTGAAGAAACGGACATCGAAATCAACGCAAACGACCTAAAGGTTGATGTTTACCGGTCTGGCGGCCATGGTGGGCAGTCAGTTAACACGACCGACTCCGCTGTTCGCATCACTCACCTCCCTACTGGTCTAGTAGTCACCAACCAGGACGAGAAATCGCAAATCAAAAATAAAGAAAAGGCCATGAGCGTTCTGCGCTCACGTCTGCTTCAGCAAAAAATTGACGAAGAAAACAGCAAATTGGTTAGCGAAAGGCGAAGCCTGATTGGCTCCGGAGACCGCTCGGAGAAAATCCGCACCTATAACTTCCCTCAAGACCGCATAACCGACCACCGTGTTGGCTATAGTCGCTCCGGTATCCCTCAGGCTATGGATGGCCGAATCGATGACATTATCGAACAACTTCAGGCTTACGAGCGAGAGCTAAAGGCTCAGAACGCCAGCGATTAACCATTAGAAAAGAGGTCGATCATGAGAATCTCAAAATGGATAGAAAAAGGAGCAGAATTTTTACAAAAATCTGGCGTACCATCGGCTCGTCTTGATGCTGAAATAATCTTGGCCCACACAATTAAAAAACCCCGAACTTGGCTGCATGCTCACGATGACGAGACTTTAGACCCCCGCACCATTGACATCGCCCAAGCTAGACTAGACCTGCGGGCCGACCGTGTCCCGGTCGCTTACATAATCGGACATAAAGAATTTTACGGATACCAATTCAAGGTGACGACAGCAACTCTAATACCTCGCCCTGAGTCAGAAAGTCTTATCGACCTTCTAAAGCAAGCCAAGCCAGAACCTGGCGAGAAAATAGTCGATGTCGGCACTGGCAGTGGCGCTCTGGGAATAACTGCTAAACTTCTATTTCCGGAAACGGTCGTTACTCTGCTTGATGTCAGCCGATACGCCCTAGCGGTTGCCGAAAAAAATGCCAAAACACTCCACGCCGAGGTGGAGATTTTACAAAGCGACCTACTAAACGACTACTTCCAGCCGGCCGATATAATTATCGCTAACCTCCCCTACGTCAACCCCGGGTGGAAACGCTCCCCAGAAACAGATCATGAGCCAGGACTAGCCTTGTTTACCGAGGACAAAGGCCTAAAACTTATTAAAGAACTTATTAATCAAACAACTGCCAAGCTAAGAACTGGCGGCCAGCTAATACTAGAAGCCGACCCCCAGCAACACGACGAAATAAAAAAATACGCCGAAAGCTACGGCCTGATATTATCAAAAATTATTGACTATGGACTCTTGTTCGAAAAGCTTAAATAGCCGAACCGACTCGGTTAAAAATAAGTAATAATATAGCAATAATACTAACCGTCAATAATAGCGGTAGTATGATGTCGCTAGACTTAACTCGATCGTTTCGATAATGCGAGTCGTAAACTTTGTAAGTCAGGAAGCTCAAAAGTGTTGTAGTTATTACAACTTGCGGTACTTGAACAGCGGTGAAAACGGGCATCATGTAAGCAACTGTCCAGTGGTAAGCCACCCAGCCGATACTAGCAAGAACAAAGCCCCATGCCAATGACAGGAAGGTTGTGTGCGTCTCGTCGTCATAGGCATTCAAAACATGCTTAGCCGACGTATAGCCAAGTAGCCACATACACAAAACGACCGCCGAGACTGGCCAAGCGAAAGAAACGGCAAAAAGAGCCCACGCACCTGATGCCGTAGCTACTCCAGCCTGCAGAGCGACTAGCCGTCGGCTAGACTTCGGCTTGAGGTAGACAAGCCATCCAACATAAAGTCCCGTCAAAATCGCCATAAGCACCAATTTATAAGATTCAACCAAAGCACTGTCATTTATGACCATAAGGTGAACAACAACGCTAATGCTAACGATAAAATCTATGAGGTTAGACTGAAAATTCGCCCACCAGTACCTAGGTCTGACAGCGAAAACTCGCCACTTACTAAGCAATGCCAAAAGCAAAGCTACCCAAGGTGAACCGGTGTAAAGCACGATCAGCATCAAACCGACAGCCAAAGCGATATTTAGCGCCACATAGACAGCTTCGCTAACGAAAGACTTACGACGACCACCTAATTTCAAAAATTCCATATAGACTTAATTATACCACGACTATCGAGATTGCCGTGTTGCCTCGGTCTTACCTATTATTACTACGAAGTCTGTCTCACCGACTACACTAACTGGAGGACTTGAAGTTCTAACTTTAACGCCGTAAAGTGACTCTAGTTTAGCTGCTGAGGCTGGCTTGTCTGAAGATATCTGGTAAACCACCGTTGCGTCGTAATTGTCGTTAGGGGCATCGCCTACAGTGTCGATAGTAAAGCCCTCGTCCGACAAGCTGTCGGCACTAGACCTAGCTGCCCCAGATATACCACTACCGTTAAAGACCGAAACGTGAGACTCTTCCTTGATGAATGGGTCGCTAGTCATACTCGATTTAACATAGCTGATTATCTCGCTGTAGTTAAATAGCCCAGCCACAGGACGAACAATACTTTGACCGCCTTGATTACCTGTAACGACTAACAAATTGTCGGGATCATTTAGGGTTAGCGAAACGATGTTAGACGAATCTACTTCAGATGCTAACTCCATAAGAGTTCTCACCTCTTTGGCATCGACGTTTGTCCGCAGATTGCTACCAAGAGCATCGATCAAACCAGTTACCGCCCCGAGGTTCGACAATGTGCCAGCACTCAGGGCCTTGTCTCTAAGAGCCTTAAGAATTTTTTGCTGATTCTGCTCACGACCAAAGTTATCGCCAATACCATAACCACCGGAAGCGTTGCGAGCCCTAGCCAGAGCAAGAGCATGCTGTCCGTCCAGGTGGACGGTTTCGCCATTTTTGTAATTTACATAATAACAAGTATAGTTACAAGCCCAGTCAAAGTTGCGGTCTAGTACGCCCCTTGGGTCATCGCTCTCGATGGTGACATCGACTCCGCCAACAGCATCAACCGCTTGAACTACGGCTGTAAAATTAAGATGAACATGATATTGAATATCAAGGCCGGTTACTGCACCAACTTTTTTGCGCAAAGCCTCTGCACCGGCAGTTTCGTCTTCACCGTCACCCGAACCGCAGAAATATGTAGCATTCAACTTACCTTGATAGCCAACCGAACACGTTTCGTTATACTCAACCCATAAGTCCCTTGGTAAACTCAACATGTAAGCGTCTTTTTTGGTCTGATTAACACTTAAAATCATTATGGAGTCAGTCAGATTGGCCCCACCATGGTTACCGCCTTCACTATCTTCTGCAGTACCAAAAATTAAAAAGTTACTACGGCCATTTTCGTCCTCTTTAAGAGGTTCGGTTTTGGTTATAGCATCAAAAAGGTTACCGCCAAATATACTACTACCAGCAATAAGGCTCTTAATAACAACATAACCGCCCACCGCCAAAACGGCTACCAGCAGAAAAATGAAAAACCATTTAACGATTTTCTTTTTATTTCGCTTCTTAACGTGTTTTCGGCTCTTCTTGGAGACGGCCGGCTCGTCTAAATTATCAAGCTCTTCGAGCGTCTCGAAAATGTCTTCACGCTTTGCCTGCCTATGATTTCTTGCACCCATTTCTCTGCCCGGACGCAAAGCACCGACCTGAGCATTCTTAACTTGCTTAGCGTTAGCTTTGGCGCCAGTGTGAATAGACCTGTCAACAGGCCTGTTGGCGACCTTAGGGGCCGCCTGACGATGAAAATGACCCACTCGGCTATTGTTAGGGCTTCTTGGGATCAGCCCATCTAGAGATGTTCTTTGATTCTTCATAAAACTCAATTCTTATTATATCAAACATTCTCACGTTTTGAAGCATAAGTAGCTTTTCGAAATATTCTGGCGTATAATAATTAAGTTAATGAAAGCCTCCTTCTTTACCCGTCACCCCGCTTTAAAAGATGTCCTCAACCTGGGGATTTTTGTCATTGCGGTGATTATTGGCACAATAACGATAAATACATTTATTTTCCGTAGCTACAGCGTTGTTGGTCCAAGCATGGAGGAAACTATGCACACCGGTGACCGACTTATCGTCAACCGCTTGCCAGTGACGGTCGCCAATATTAGCGGTAAAGCCTACATCCCGAAGCGAGGGCAAGTTATTGTTTTTAGCAACCCTCACTACAGTAAGGGTGCTAACGATGAATTTATCGTCAAAAGAGTTATTGGCCTCCCTGGTGAGCGAGTTGTATTAGAAAATGGCGTCTTCACAGTCTATAACGACCAGCACCCTGAAGGTTTTAACCCCGACGACTTCACCAACAATGAGCCAAAGAAGCCAACAACGGGTTCAACTGATACGATCGTCCCTAACGGTGAGCTCTTTGTCAGTGGTGACAACCGTGACGGTAGCTTTTCATACGATTCTCGAAACGGCATGGGTACAATACCGCTATACGACATAGCCGGGCCGGTTAAACTTAGAGTATTTCCGTTTACGGCAGTAAGAACTTTTTAAGCCGATCGAAATCTTTAGCATCTTTAAACGGAATAACGACTTTTCCAGCACCTTTAGTGTTGGTCTGAATTGAAACCTCAGAGCCAAAACGACTCCTGAAAGCTTGCGTGTCTGCTTCGTAGCTGTCGGGCTTTTCTTTTGACCCACTAGCCTTTTCGGAAGACACTTTTTTAAGATTGACTATGTACTGCTCAACCTTACGAGTTGACCAAGATTCATTGATGATACGAGGCACTACTTGAACAATAGTGTCATCAGACCGGCCGATTAAAGGCCTAGCCTGCCCCTCACTCAGACGACCTTCGGCGATATCTAAAATAACTTCTTTAGGAAGCTTCAGCAAGCGCATAGTATTAGCCACCGACGAAGTAGATTTGTGAACTCTTTTGGCTATTTCTTCGTTAGTCAGGTTGAATTGGTCACGCAACTTAGCATACGCTGTAGCTGTCTCAATAGCGTTTAGGTCACGACGCTGAATATTCTCGATAAGCGAAACTTCCAGCTGGTTTTGGTCGGTCAAAGTCCGAATAATAA
>CAZSTN010000021.1:0-10148 GCA_964609915.1 uncultured Candidatus Saccharibacteria bacterium
ATATGGTGTCATGGAATATATGGAGAGTAAGGGTATAACTCTTAACGCCACTGACCAATCGCAAACAGACAAAGCTATCCTAGAACAGCTTAACTGGCTATGGGACGGTGAGCTCGGAGAAATGACTTGGCAACAACAAGTTAATGCTGAGACTAAAATTGACGGTGACACAAGTATAAATTTCAGAGCGGACAATACGGGAAACGGTAGTGCACTCCTATTCCATAAGCTCGTAGAGCGGTCCGCCGATGGCGCAAAAGGTCTACAGGAACGTATAGACAGCGCCCAAAAATATTTTGATATGTTCGCTAGTGGAAGTGGTTGTGGCGAAACAATACAAGACGGAGGGTTAACCGAAGAGCAAGCCAAAAAACTAATGATCGAGTACGGAAGAAACACAAACAACGAGAGCGTCATTGCTATGAACTCTGGGTCGGGTCGACCCGGAGCGGGTTGTAGAGGTGGACCTCTATCTAACTGTGTATCTTTTACTGCTTTTTTTGTGAATAAGTTTACCAACCTTGACTACGGTGGTGGAAACGGAAATCAGGTTGTATCGAGGCTTCAATCGAAAGGCGCAAAAACAGGAAGCACGCCAAAGCCTTTTGCTGTTTTCAGTAATGGCCTCAACACAGCAGCCGGACATACTGGGATTATACTAGGTATAGAAGGCGACAAGCTTATAGTTGGCCATGCTAGTTGTAGTCACCCAGGAACCGGCCCTGGCAACGGCCTCAAGAGCGGTATGGGAGCTGGTTATATAATCGTAGGAACTGTAGACACGGGTGCTTTATCTTATAAAGATAAGCCTGTATACGCATACCCCGACGAAGTAGATACAAATGCTATATTAAAATATATAAACGAATAGAGGCAAGCTATGCAAAAAGAACAACAATCCTTACCACTTATAATAGGTATAGTAAGTGTCGTTTTAATTGTATTGTCGATAATAATTATAGTAGTTATGTCTAATCAAAAAAGCTCCGAATACAAAGACAAAGATAATTTCGAAATATCAAATTTAAGTAAATACACCTCAGGTAAACCGTCAGATAAAGAAACTCTGGACTATATAAAACATGCTTTATATGAGACCGTAAACAAGAATTCCGAAGAGAATATACCTAGTGGATCTATTAAAGATGTATTAATTAGAGACGGTTCGTTCAGTCAAGAGTTAGAATCACACAGAAATATACATAAAGTTACATTCATAGTAGATATAGCAAGTCTTAGACAGTCTTATTTTATATCTTACCAGTGGGCTAACAGCTCTAATTCTGGACCGCTAGACGAGTGGGGGACTGTGGTCACGTGCCTGGAAGAAAAGGATATTATTTATAAAGATTTTAATAAGTGTACCGACATGACTAAAGAAATGATAAATGCTTCTCCTGACGAAAATATAAGTAAAAATCTTCCTTATAGTTCTGACTTTTTCTCAGTTAACTATTATATGGAGGGGGAGGAAACGATAATTTCAGTTCAAATTATGTTAAATAACAATAGCGAAAGAACGGCCAAAGCTTTCGATATGTATAAAGATGATGCTAAGAAATGGATGAATAACAATAATATAGATACGTCTAAATATAAAATAACCTACCGAGATATATCTAATATACTAATATCTACAGAAGAACCGTCTAAATAGTCCCTTACGTCCTCGTCTAAGCCAGTGGATGTTATTATTGTCTGACAACCGTCCAAAAACGTTATTAAACTATTTTGCCTTATTTCATCCAACTCACTAAACACATCATCCAGCAACACCACCGGTTTCTTACCCGTTATTCTATATATTTGATCGATTTCAACTCTTTTTAGAGCCAACAAAATGCTTCTAGTTTCGCCCCTGGAGGCGTTTGAAGAGGCTAGTGACTCATTAAAACTAAAGACGACATCATGTCGATGTTGTCCGGAAGATGTGTACTGTAAGGCTCTGTCTTTCAAGAAACTACTCTCTAATTCGTCTAGTATGTCCTGTGGTGACTGATGTGGAGCAGAATATTTAACCGAGATTAAATCTTTTGTTCTTGATATGTTCTGGTAGTTAGATTCAATTGAGTCATTTATTAGAGCGGAGGCTTTAATTCTTCGTTCAACGATGTACGACCCGTACTCGCTCAATGAGATATCCCAGGCGAAAAAATCGTTTGGTTTTGAGCGAGGGTCTTTTAATAAAGCGTTTCTTTGTTTAATAACTTTTTCATATTTTCTCAAAAGTGTTGTATAAGTTGGATCGATTTGCGCTATAAAGTTATCTATAAATTTCCTTCGTCGAGAAGGGGAGCCTGTTAATAATCGCAAGTCTTCAGGTTCAAATAAAACTACTGGGTATTTGTCGGTAGCTTTTAGCCTGGCACTTTTTTTGTCATGAATAACGAACTGTTTTTTAAGACCTGGCTTTGTCGTGTCAAAAGTGACAATCCTCTCTTCACCGCTATCAAAGTTTATGATAATTTTATACCACTTAGAACCCTTCTTAAGTATTTCAGAGTCCACGCCTTTAAAAGATGAGCCTCGAAGCGCAATGTAAACCGCCTCTAGTAAAGATGTTTTTCCAACGCCATTTTTACCTATTAAAATAGTAGTATCAGGCAAAATTTTCACTGTTTTAGTTTCGTGACAACGGAAATTTTCGACTGAAATACTTTTTACACGCATTTTAGCTCTTTAGCGGCATTATTATATGATAATAATTAGTCTTTTTGTCGGCTGATTTTAGAACGCATGGTGATAATTTTCCACTAAAACCAATATTAATTTCTTTAGAATCTATCACACTTAATGCTTCAGATAGGTACCGTGAATTGAGAGTTATCTGACCTTCACCAGAAAATTCTTTAGCATCAACCTCTGAGGTATTTTCACCTAACTCCGAGGTTATAGAATGTAGCGAAACGCCACCTTTTTCTCCGCCGATAGTTAAAGTTACACTTCCGCCAGCATCTCTCGAAAAGAGGCTAGCTATTTTCGTAACCCGAACAAATTCTTGTCTGTCTATAACTGCAGTATTTTCGGAAGATTCAGGTACTAATTGTCTATAGTTTGGAAAATTTCCGTCAATAAGACGACTTATAACTTCTGCTTCGTTAACCCTAAATCGGACTTGGCTTTCATCAAACAGTACATCAATGACATCAACATCATCAGTTATAGCCCTTAAAGCTTCGTGAAGGGTCTGGGTTGGTATTATGGCCGATACTTCACTCTTAGTATCAACTAACTTACGTTCAGACAGCCTGTAGCCATCTGTAGCTGCTAGATAAATAGAACCTTCGTGCGAATGCCAATAGACACCCGTTAGTATTGGCCGGCTAGAGTCGCTACTAGCTGTAATTATAGTTTGCGAGACTGCTTGCTTGAACTCCTCAGAGTTAATAGCGTAACTAACTGAATTTTTTTCATCTATAGTTGGTAGCTCTGGAAAATCGTCAGCATCAACTCCATTTATAACAGATTTATAATTTCCACACGATAAATGAACACTATTGTTTACAACTTTAAGTTCAATAGATGCACTAGGTAGGCTACCGACAAATTCAGATATTAACCGAGCTGGTACTGTAATAGCTCCAGGTTTATTAACTTTCGCTCCAATATACTGAGTTGAAGCAAGTTCTAGATCAGTTGCTGCTATTAATAGGCGATTGCCGTCAGTCCTAAGTAAAACATTATTTAAGATTGGTAGTTGTGTACGTGAACTAGCAACTCTGCCAACGGTTGCCAAAGCTTTAGAAAAGTTTTCTTGTGTGATAGTAATTTCCATAATATGCTCTCTTCCTATTATTAATTATTTATTAAATTTTTACTTCGTATTCGTAATAGTAGGTGCTGTGGATAATAGGTATAACTCGTTGAACTACAGATATAAACAGGTGTGTAAAATAGTGGATAAGTATGTGAATGGGCTGTGGCGTAATTGTGAACATTTAACGACTTTTTAAACATGTTGAGGGTATTATTTAATAAGTTGTTAATAATTGTGGATATACTAACACAGGTTGTACCACTCTCTGTCCGCAGATTGTACACATTTTTTACACATATCTTTAACATATTTCTATACATAAAGTCTATCCCTTATGCTTTCTATTTGCTCACGCATAAAGACATCTAGTTTAAGGTGTTTTTCTATTTTCTCAACAGAGTGTATTGCTGTAGTGTGATCTTTTCGACCCAATTCAGCGGCAATCTTAGGAAAGCTCATCTTTAACTCGCTACGGAGTAGGTACATAGCGACCTGTCGGGGTAGAACTATATGTTTCTCTCTTTTACTGCCACAAATCTCTTCGACTTTTATATTGAAGTGTTTAGCAGTAACGTCAATTATTTTTTTACTGGTTGTATGATGTGGTCGGGCTTGTCGTACGTTTCCAAGGACACCTTCGGCCATCGATAGGTCAGGCTCAACACCATTTAACTCTGCTTGGGCTAATAGTTGGTTTAGTAGACCCTCAAGCTCACGAATGTTAGTTTTTATATTCTTAGCTAAAAACTCAACAACATCGGAACTAAGAGTAACTTCGGAATTACTAGCCTTTGAGTTAATTATTGCGCAACGAGTTTCAAAGTCGGGCATTTGAATATCTATAGCCATACCCATTTCGAAACGACTTCGTAATCGTTCGGTTAGAGTGGGTATGCTGCGAGGAGGTTTATCGCTACTTATTATTATCTGTTTGTTATTTTGGTGCAAAAAGTTAAATGTGTGGAAAAATTCTTCTTGAGTTTTTTCTTTACCAGAGATGAATTGCATGTCGTCAATTATTAAAACATCTGCGTTTCGGTATTTTTCTGAGAAGCCTTTTTTCTTAAAGCGAATATACTCTAGGAATTCATTACCAAAAGTTTCCATAGATACATATATAACCCGAGCCTTAGGGTTGTTTTTAACTATCTCGTTACCAACAGCCTGCATAAGGTGGGTTTTTCCAAGACCGACACCACCGTAAAAATAAAGAGGATTATATTTAGCGCCTGGACTAATAGCTACGCCTTGGCTAGCTGCATAAGCTAGGTCGTTACTAGAGCCGACTATAAAATTATCGAAAGTGTAGCGAGGGTTTAGTCCACTCTTAGACAAATTAGACTTGGCTATAACCGACTGAGCTGGGTTTGGGATGTATGTATCTTGAGATACAGTAGTTTCACGACTAATTCTAGGAGCGCCCTTAGCCGACTGAACGTTGAAGGTTATCTTTTTAGAATTAATTCCATTTTTATTAAGCAACTCACGAAGATAAACATGCTCCTTTTTTTCAAATTGAGCCTTCGTGAAAACACTTATAACCTCAAGGATGACCTCTTCCTCGTCATAGTAAACCAATTTAGCTTTCGACCAGAAGGCACTAAACCTTGCCGGAGAAAGAACTATCTGGGCTTCACCTAATATACTGTGCCATAACGTATCAACGTCTTTCTGCATAACATTCCCCTCACACTTTTGATGAATAACGTTAATACCTATTATAGGGCAAAATGGGGGTTTTCCACAACCATAACAATAATCTCCACAAAAAGGGTTCGTTTGGGGTAAGGTTATCCACAGGCTACATCCACCCCTGTTTAGGGTGTGTATAACCCAACTGGGCTTGGGGATAATTTATATGCTTCAACACAGTTTTACTTGATAAAACAGGGGTATTTGTGATATAATAAAAAAGATATGCCAAAGCGAACATACCAACCACACACCAGGCACCGTGCTAGAACTCACGGGTTTCGTGCTCGTATTTCAACTGGGGGCGGTCGTAACGTTTTAAAGCGCCGACGCCTTAAGGGACGTGCACGTATTGCTATTTAAAAACATTAAACCGCTCAAAGTCGAGCGGTTTTTTGTATACTATATATATGATCTCATCAGTTTTTAGGTTTCATGGACACGGCAGCTTGCGCTATGTTTACGCTAATGGTAAGGCGATTCGTTCGCAATTTATAACTATTAAAAGTATAAGAAACGACCGTCGTCAAAAGCCAAGGTTCTCAGTCGTTGTTAGTAAGAAGGTTTATAAAAGTGCGGTTGGTAGAAATAGAATTCGCCGACGAATCTATGAGTATATAAGAAATAATATAGATAATCTGAACGCTGTTTACGACGTTGTTGTAATTGTTACATCGTCCGAAGTTAAAGATTTACCATATTCTGAGCTATCTGAGATGCTTGACCAGATTTTTGAAAAAGCAGAACTATATAAAAGTATCAAAAACTGATATAATTGTATTAGTAATTATGCGGGGACGTTGTGAGTATCTTTGAGATTTTTATTTTGCAGCCAATTTTTAACCTTCTTTTAGGCATTTATAGTGTTGTTGGCGACTTTGGTATATCTGTTATTGTGTTTACCTTGATTGTTCGTTTTGCGATGTGGCCACTGGTTGTTAGGCAGATGCAACAAACTAAAGCAATGCGTAAAATACAGCCAGAACTTGTTCGTATTAAAGAGAAGTCTAAGGGTAATAAGCAACTCGAGGGTATGCAGATGCTCGAGCTTTACAAAAAGCACGGCATTAAACCTTTCAGGACTATTTTAGTACTCTTAATTCAACTACCTATATTTATCGCCCTCTTTAGAGTTATTCAGATCTTTACGTCACACAGAGACCAAATCGAGTCATTTACCTACGGCTTCATGAACTCATTTGAGCCGATTCGTAGGCTAGTAGAAAACCCAGACATATTTAATCAGTACTTCTTGGGTATTGTAGATATTACCTCGACGGCGGTCACGGAAAGTGGAATAGATATATTCTTGTTAGTAATAGCTGTTTTAGCGGCAGTTACTCAGTACTTAATATCTAAGCAGACAAACCCAAGCGGTAAATCTAAGCGACTACGTGATGTCCTAGCTGAAGCTAGTGAAGGTAAAGAGCCAGACCAAGCTGAGCTTAACGCAGTGGTTATGGGTAAAATGGTTAAGATATTGCCTATAATGATGTTCTTTATAATGTTTAGCCTGCCAGGAGCTATAGGTGTTTATTACGTGACATCTAACCTGTTTGTAGTTATTCAGCAACACTTCTTGCTTAAGCGTAACACCGAAGAGCTTGAAGATTTGGCGATTGAGGCCCTTAAGAAAGAGACTGGCAAGAAGGCTACGGCCAAGGCCCGTGCTAAGCAGGCTAGGGAAGCTGAAAAAGTTAACGAGGTGAAAGTTACTAGAATAAAAGCAAAGGACTCGCCTCGTAGCAAGGAGCGTTCATGAACAGAGAAGAGTCGTTAGATTTCGCCCGTGAGTACGTGGCAGATCTACTAACATTTTTTGGTGAAAACGTAGACATAAAAGTTTACGCCGAGGATGATATCATTCATGTCGACGTTCCGTCTACTAACAGTAACAGTATTCTTATCGGCCGGGGTGCTGAAACATTAAGAAGCATCCAATACCTAGTCTCGAACGTTTTACGAAATAAAGAAGCTGTTTTGTCGAGGGTAAGTTTAGATATTGCTGATTACAAGAAACAAAGAGAAGAAAGAATCGCCGAAAAAGCCCGTGAATGGATAGCTGAAGTACAGAGGACCGGAAGTTCTCACGTTGCTTATATAAACGCAGCTGACAGGAGAGTTGTACATCAAGTCGCTAAAGAATTTTCTGACGTACGAACTTACTCTGAGGGCGAAGGCCGAGACCGTCGTCTTATTATTGCTCAAATAAGTTCATAACTTTTTAAGAATCTAAAGCTTTTTTGTAGATATCAAGAGTTTGTCTGGCCATTTTTTTCCAGGAGTATTTTTTAATTTGCTTAAACCCTGATTTAATTAGCCGGGTGCGTAACTTTTCGTCGCTTAGAACCTGCTCTATAGCTTCAGCAATATCGCTAGTGTCCTCGGGGTTGAAATAGTAAGCGGCACGTTCGTAGATCTCTGGTAGGCAAGTTGCGTTACTGCTTATAACGGGTATACCGTGGCTCATAGCTTCTAGTCCAGGAAGACCAAAACCTTCCATTAAAGAAGGAAATACATAAGCCTCGGCTTTACTATATAACCAGCTTAAGGTGCTGTCGTCGACAAAGTCGGTAAATACAATGTTCTGATATTTTCGATTTTTAAAATATTCTTCATTTTTTAACACCGAAGCGTTCTTTTTGCCAACTAGCACCAAACCAAGTTCTGGGTTTTTAGCTAAAAGCAGTTGATGAGCGTCGCCGAGTCGTTTGATGTTTTTGTAGTCGGATTGCTGCCCAACATAAAGTATATAGTCTTTGAAAGGTAGTTTGTATTTCTTTGGATTAACCTGATTCAAGTCAGAAGATTCATAAATAGTAGTGATTTTATTTTTGTCGGTCTCGGGATAGTAAGTCAGTAGCTCATTTTTAGTAAAGTTACTAACGGTGATTATTTGGTCGCTTGATTCAGTAACCTTCTTAAATACATGTTTACCGATCTTCTGTTTAGCGTGATAAACAAACCAGTTTTTGTCGGAATTATAGGTCTTTAGAAGTGTTAAGTCATGGAAAGTAGTAACCTTTTTGCCATTATAAGCAACAGGTTGTTGTGGCATACAGAAGTGAACCAAGTCTGGCTTAAGTCTTTTTAGAAATAAGTTAAAACCGAGCTGTTCTCCGAGAGAGTAGTTGTCGAAGTCGGCCACCAGAACCTTGAAATTACTTTTTCTAGGTGTCCAATAATTGAAGTCTTTTTCTCGGACTAGTATAGAATAATTATTTTTGCTATCTATGTCTTGAAGATGCTCGACAAGTCGTTCGACATAGCGACCAGTTGAAGAATTGATAATTCGTGCGTCTATTGCAATATGAGCCATGCGTTTATTATAGCAGGTTAGCTATTTTTTAAACACGAAGGTGGCGTACATGAAATAGTTCCATATCAAAGAAACTAAAGTTGCAAACAACTTTGCTATAAAGAGCGTAACTGAGTCATTGATTGTAGTAAACGGCTCGGTTATCAACCAGATGATTATAGGCTGGAAGACCCACAAACCTATAACAGTAACGACCAAAAATGGTAATATTTGCCTTTTAAGGCTGCCAGAAGACTTGAAGGTGTAGGTTCGATTCATGAAAAAGCTAAAAATGAAAGCAATAGACGTTGAGATATAGTTGGCGCCTATTTTAGGTAGTCCGAGCCAGACACCTAGAAACAAAAGCCCGAAATCTAGAGCAGTATTAAGTACGCCAACTACTGCGAAGCGAAGTTTTTCAGCGTGTTTTTTTAACAGATTTCTTAGCTGGTTTTCCATTATGGTATTCCTCGACTAAATAAAGGGGACGCTGCTTTGTCTCGTTAAATATACGACCGACGTATTCACCAATAATTCCTAGAGAAAGAAGCTGTATGCCCCCCAGGAACAGAATTACGGCCATCATGGAAGGATAGCCAGCTAGGTCGATCCCGAAGATTATGGTGCGCAGTACGAGGTATAGGAGGTATAAGAAGGCAAGTACGGAAACACCAGCTCCAACAAAAGTTGTTATACGCAGAGGAGCAGTAGTAAATGATGTAATTCCGTCAACAGCTAGGTTAATGAGTTTTAAATAATTCCAATGTGTTTCACCAGCCACACGAGGGTCACGATTATAAAGAATTTCTTTCTTATTAAAACCAACCCAACTAAACATCGCCTTAGTGTTACGCTGTGATTCTCGGAATAGTTTCAAAGCCTCAACAACTCGACGGTCAAGCAGACGGAAGTCGCCAGTGTCTTCTTGAATTGGGATATGAGTGACTTTTTGTAGCGATTTATAATACATCTTAGAGGTGAACTTTTTAAGCCACGTTTCGCCGTCACGGGTTTCACGTTTAGCATAAACATCGTCGTAGCCATCTTCCCAGTATTTAATCATTTTAGGAATAAGCTCCGGCGGATCTTGAAGGTCGGCGTCAATAATCACCGTAGCATCACCTTGAACGTGATCCAGCCCGGCTATCATACCGATCTCTTTACCAAAATTACGAGACAGATTTATATAAGAAACTCGAGAGTCAGTTTCGGCATAATCTTTAATTATCTCTAAAGTCGAGTCTTTGCTACCGTCATTGATAAACAAAAACTCAAAATCGTAGTTTTTCTGCTGATTAGCAAGAGCGGTAAGGCGGGTAAAAAGATGAGAAAGAGCCTTTTCTTCGTTGTAAGCGGGTATAAGAATGGATATTAGTTTCATGATGGTCTTATTATAGCAAA
>CAZSTN010000022.1:0-10113 GCA_964609915.1 uncultured Candidatus Saccharibacteria bacterium
GTCATATTCATCACAACTACAATCGACCTATACATTAAGTCAAAAAGCCCAGCAATCGCTGGCTAGTTATGTTGTAAACCGTCTATACCTCTGTTATAGTAAGTAGCTATGCAGAGTACAGTAAAAAATCTATCGAAAACACGAATTGAAGTAAATATAACTCTAGGGACAGATGAACTAGCCGAAGCCGAGCAGGTTTCGCTTGTTAAGCTAGCTCGAGACCTAAAAGTTGCCGGTTTCAGAAAAGGCAAAGTGCCAATTTCTGTCGCCAAGAAGAACGTAGACCCCCAAAAACTCCAAGAAGCGATTCTTGATACGGCCGTCAGCAAAGCAGTCGCCAAGACCTTTATAGAGAAAGGCATCCAGGCTATTGATAGGCCCGAAGTCGAGGTCACTAAATACGTTCCATCTGACAATCTAGAGTTCAAGGCGACCGTAGACATTTTACCGGAAGTTAAACTTGGTAATTATAAGAAGCTAAAGGCCAAGCGTCAAAAAGTTGCTATTGACACCAAAGACGTTGACGAAGTTATTGACCGAATCTTGCAGAATTTTGCTGAGAAAAAAGAGGTTACTCGTAAGGCTCAAGAGGGCGATGAAGTAGTTATCGACTTTATAGGTAAAAAGGGCGGTGTCGCTTTTGATGGTGGTACAGCTACGGACCACACCCTAAAATTAGGCACCGGGCAGTTTATTCCTGGTTTCGAAGAAGGTCTGGTCGGGCATAAAGCTGGCGAAAAAGTTGACCTAGAACTTGAATTCCCTAAAGACTACCACGCCGCTGATCTAGCTGGCGCTAAAGTAATTTTTGAAACTACTATTAAAAAAGTTCAAGAAACAAAGCTACCCGAACCAACCGACGAAATAGCTAAACAGGCCGGTCCGTTTGAAACTTTTGCTCAACTTCGCAAAGACGTTGAGGCGGAAATTCTTGCTAACAAAGAACGAGAAGTTGACGGCGACTATAAAGACGCTTTAATTGATGAGCTGGTTGATGCCAGTGAAGTCGAAGCGCCTACAGCACTAGTCGAGGGCCAGGTAGAGCGCCTCGAGAGAGACTTTTCTCAGAACCTCTTGTATCGCGGTTTAACCATTGATAGTTACATTCGCACAAATGGCTTCAAGGACGAAGACGATTGGCGCAGTAAAGAGCTTAAGCCAGCTGCCGAGCGCCGAGTTAAGTCCAGCATGGTTCTAAATGCCCTAGCTAAGTCTGAGAATATATCAGCAACTGACAAAGAAATCGACGATCATGTTGAGCTACACAAAAGCCGATACGTAAATGACCCAGAGGCTCTTAAGCAATTTGAGACCGAGGAAATGAGAAGTGAAATAGCCAACCATTACGTTATAGAAAAAACTATCGATAAATTAGTTGAGCTGAACCAAGAAAAATAGTAATCGTAAAAAGCAAATTAGCACTCTATTGACTTGAGTGCTAATTTTTGTGTATAATGAATATATGAATAAATTAACAGATTATCTAGTTCCGACTGTTATAGAAAAAAGCCCAAACGGCGAGCGAGCCTATGACATATATTCACGTCTTCTTAAAGACCGTATTATATTCTTGGGCGACGAAGTTAACGAGCAAGCCGCTAATATCGTGGTGGCGCAATTGCTTTTTTTGGCCTATGAAGACTCTAAGAAAGACATAAAACTATATATAAATAGCCCAGGGGGCGTAGTTTACGATGGTCTAGCGATTTATGACACCATTCAGCATATTGCACCTGACGTACAAACTATAGGCATCGGTCTTCAGGCTAGCATGGGTGCATTCCTGCTATCTAGCGGCACAAAAGGTAAGCGTTTCGCACTTCCTAATTCACGCATTATGATTCATCAGCCGTCTAGCGGTACGACAGGTAAAATTACCGACCAAGAAATTACACTTCGTGAACACATGTTCCTAAAGCGTCGTCTTAATGAAATTTTGGCGAAGAACACTGGTCAAAAACTTTCAAAAGTAGAAAAAGACGTTGATCGTGACTACTGGATGGGTGCCGAAGAGGCTAAAGAATACGGACTTATTGACGAAGTTCTATAAAAGTCGCTAAAACCCCTTGTTTCTTTCTCAAGAAGCGTCTATAATGGTTAGTAAGAAGTAGTGTAGCCGTGGTTATCTGTGTCCAAAAAAGTATTGGCAGGCTTTATGGACGGGCCAGCGGTTAAGGGAATCTTCGGCGCCAAAGAACCCCTATATAAACCAAATCAGATGCGAGGAAACAAGGAGCCTATGGCTAATACAAACCGTGCAAACACGAAGCGTGTTTTCTTTACGAAAGACGACACCGCCCTCCCATTACCAAATTTAATTCAGCATCAGCGGGACAGTTGGCAAGAATTTGTCGAAACTGGTCTTGGCGAGATTTTCGCCGAGCTTAATCCTATAGATGACTATACTGGTCAGAAGCTTGCGCTTCGTTTTGGTCAGTATGCTTTTCATGACCCAAAAACTGATGAGCAATTCGCAAAAGAGAACAACCTCACCTTTGAGGCACCTCTTCATGCTGTAGTCGAGTTGACAAACAAGGTCACAGGTGAAGTTAAAGAGCAAGAAATTTATCTTGGTGACTATCCATGGATGACCGACCGTGGCACATTCATTATCAATGGTACCGAAAGGGTTGTTGTTTCACAGCTTATTCGTTCAGCCGGAGTTTTCTTCACCGCTGATAGAATTGGCGCAAGAAATGCTTACGGCGCAAAGCTTATTCCTGGTCGTGGCGCATGGCTAGAATTTGAAACCGCCTCAAATGGGGCTATCTATGTAAAAATCGACCGACGTCGTAAACTGCCAGTTACTACTCTTTTCCGAGCTTTGGGTTACAACAAAACTAGCGACATCAAGGCGCTATTTGAAGACGTTGACAATGGCGAAGTTAAGCACATTGAAACTACAATCGAAAAAGATTCTGCCCGCACTACAAACGAGGCTCTTATTGAGGTCTACCGACGTCTCCGTCCTGGTGACCTAGCAACAGTCGACAACGCTCGTTCAATGATTGAGCGTATGTTCTTTGACTTTAAGAGATTTGACTACAGTCGAGTTGGTCGCTACAAGCTTAATCAAAGGCTTGGTCTTGAAACTCCTAACACAACAGAGTTTAGGTCTTTCCAAGTTGCCGACTTGACAGCTATTGTTCGTGAGATTATTCGTCTAAACAATACTCAAGACCTTCCAGATGACATCGACGCTCTTTCTAATCGTCGCATCAAGCTTGTTGGTGAGCTAGTTGCTCGTCAATTCCGAGTTGGTATGCTTCGTATGCAACGAAATGCCATGGACCGCATGAGTATGAGCGACATCGAAAATGTTGGTCCAGCTCAGCTCATAAATGCTCGTCCAGTTGTAGCGGCAGTTCGAGAATTCTTTGCTAGTTCGCAGCTTTCACAGCTTATGGACGAAACTAACCCGCTAGCCGAGTTGGCTCATAAGCGACGCCTAAGCTCAATGGGTCCTGGCGGTTTGTCACGTGAGCGTGCCGGCTTTGATGTCCGTGATGCTCACCCAACTCATTACGGCCGACTTTGTGCCGTTGAAACTCCAGAAGGTGCCAACATCGGTTTGGTGTTGAACTTGGCAACTTATGCTCGAGTTAACGAGTATGGCTTCATCGAGACACCATACCTTAAAGTTAAAGACGGAAAAGTTACCGACGAAGTCGTTTACCTTGACGCATCACAAGAGATGGTCGAAGTTATCGCTGACGCTGGTGCTGAACTTAACGACGACGGTTCGTTCAAACACGAACGTGTTTCAGCTCGTAACGAACTCCTTCCGGAGCAAGTTGACGCTACTGACGTTACCTACATGGACGCAGCTCATAAGCAGATCCTTGGTTCGACAGCAGCTCTAATTCCATTTGTCGAGAAGAACCGTGTTGACCGTTCACTTATGGCCTCGAGCATGCAGAAGCAAGCTGTGCCATTGCTACAACCTGAAGCTCCTCGTGTCGGTACTGGTATCGAAGAGGTGATCGCTCGCAACACCAGTCAGCTGTTTGTAGCTGAAGGTAGTGGCGAGGTTGTTCGTGCTGACGGCGACGAAATCCACGTTAAATACAAAGATGGCGTTAAGGTTTACTCGCTTGCTCACTTCGTGAAGAGTAACGACGACCGCTCTATCAACCATAAGGTTCGAGTTAGCCGAGGTGACAAGGTTAAAAAGGGTGACATTCTTATTGAAGGTGCTTCAATCGCCGATGGCGAAATTGCACTTGGTAAAGACTTACTCGTAGCCTTTATGCCTTGGTCTGGCTATAACATGGACGACGCTATCGTTTTGAGTCGACGCTTAGTTGAAGACGACACTTTGACATCCGTAAACATTAAAGATTACACCGTTGAAGTCCGTGAGACGAAACTTGGTCCAGAAATTGTCACCAGAGACATTCCAAACGTATCTGAAGAGTCGCTTCGTCACCTTGACGAAGGCGGTATCGTTCAGCTTGGTTCAGAAGTTAAGGCTGGCGATGTCTTGGTTGGTAAGATTACTCCTAAGGGCGAGCAAGAACTTAGCTCAGAAGAGCGATTGCTACGAGCGATTTTTGGTGAAAAAGCTAAGGACGTTCGAGACACATCTCAGCGCATGAACAACGCTGGTGGCGGTAAAGTTATCGGCATCAAGATTTTCAGTCGTGAAAACGGCCATGAGCTAAAAGCTGGCGTCTTGATGCAGATTCAGATTTTCGTAGCTCAATTCCGCAAAATTTCTGTCGGAGACAAGCTTGCTGGTCGCCACGGAAACAAGGGTGTTGTGGCTCGAATCTTGCCACAAGAGGACATGCCTTTCATGGAAGACGGTACTCCTGTCGACGTAATTCTTAACCCACTTGGTGTTCCAAGCCGTATGAATATTGGTCAGTTGTTCGAAACTCACCTAGGTTTAGCTGCTATGGCACTTGGCTATAAAGTTGCTACACCACCATTTAACGGTATTTCTGACGAAGTCATCTCTGAAGAGCTTGAAAAAGCTGGTTTTGCCCGAGACGGCAAGTGTCAGTTGTTTGACGGTCGTAACGGTGAGGCGTTTGAAGAGCGTACGACTGTTGGTGTCATGCACATGCTAAAACTTCACCACATGGTATCTGACAAGATTCACGCTCGTTCAACTGGTCCATACACAATGGTCACCCAGCAGCCACTTGGTGGTAAAGCGCAAAACGGTGGCCAAAGGTTTGGAGAGATGGAAGTCTGGGCGCTAGAAGCTTACGGCGCATCGGCAACCTTGCAGGAAATGCTAACTATTAAGTCTGACGACGTTTATGGTCGTGCCAAGGCTTACGAGGCTATCATTAAAGACGAACCAATCATTGGTCCAAAACTTCCAGAAAGCTTTAACGTCTTAGTTAAAGAACTTCAAGGCCTTGGTCTACGAGTAGACTTAGTCGATGAAGAAGGTGCAGGGCCTATAGATGCCGAGCATGTTATCGGTAGCGTCATCAACGGACAACCGGTTTCTGCCAAAATACTGGACGATGATGAAGAAGAAGAACATGTCATGGACGAAGCTGATGCTGAATTTACCGATTTAGACGAGGGCATAAGCATTCAAGATATAGATGAAGTAGAAAAAATAAAGGAGGAGGCGTAATATGTCACGACTAGTCTCAAACAATACAGGTATTGCTGACTTTAACGCAATTCGCCTTAGCGTAGCTAGCTCTGAAGACATCCAGAAGTGGAGTTACGGAGAAGTAACTAAGCCCGAGACGATTAACTATCGAACCCAAAAACCAGAGCGTGACGGTCTTTTCTGTGAGCGAATTTTTGGTCCGGTTAAGGACATCAACCCGCACGACTCTAAGCTTAAAGGCGTAAGGTCCCGTGAGGCGGCTGTCGATAAGAATGGTGACCTAGTTACCAAGTCTATTGTTCGCCGTGAGCGAATGGGTCATATTACTCTAGCGGCACCCGTTGCGCACATCTGGTTTATGCGAGGCACTCCAAGTGCTATGAGCCTATTGCTCGGTATTACTGTTCGTAATCTAGAGCGTATAGCTTACTTTGCAACCTATGTAGCCCTTTCTGTTGACGAAGAGGCCCGAGACAAGTTCTTGGCTGACCTTGAAGCTGAGTTTGAAGCTGGTCAAGTAGCGATTAAGATGCGCTACGAAAAAGATGCTGAAGCGGAAGGCGCTAACGTTAAGGTTCTTGCTGAGTCTCAAACTCGTGAGCTTGAAGACCTAGAAGAGAGCCACGCTCTTAAGAAATCTCAGCTTGACAGCTTAGTGAAGAGGGCTTTGATTAGCGAA
Source organism: uncultured Candidatus Saccharibacteria bacterium (assembly GCA_964609915.1). Lineage (GTDB taxonomy): Bacteria > Patescibacteriota > Saccharimonadia > Saccharimonadales > Saccharimonadaceae > Microsaccharimonas. Next base: position 6,261 of record CAZSTN010000022.1, read on the forward strand.
GTTGACTACCGTAATTTGCCAGAAGAATATCAAGACATCGTTACAGTCGGCATGGGCGGTGGAGCCCTCAAGAAACTTCTTGATGATATTGACCTAGAGAAATTAATCGCAGAATTGACCGAAGAGGTTGAGGTAGCTAAAGGTCAACGTGAGAAGAAGCTTCTTAAGCGACTTAAAGTACTTGAAGGTATGCACGCTGCTGGAATTAAGCCGAGTAGCCTGACTCTGACTGCTCTGCCAGTTATTCCACCAGACCTACGTCCAATGGTGCAGTTAACCGGTGGTCGGTTTGCAACATCAGACCTTAACGACCTTTATCGACGAGTCATCAACCGAAACAACCGTCTTAAAAAGCTAATCGACTTAAATGCTCCAGAAGTTATTCGTAGAAATGAAATGCGCATGCTTCAGGAAGCTGTTGATGCTTTGGTAGATAACTCATCCGCTCGAGGTGGCCGAGCTGTTAATGCAACCGGTGGCCGTCGACGTCTTAAGTCGATCTCTGACATGCTAAAGGGCAAGCAGGGTCGTTTCCGTCAAAACCTTCTTGGAAAGCGTGTTGACTACTCTGGACGTTCAGTCATTGTGGTCGGTCCAAAGCTTAAGATTAGCGAATGTGGACTTCCAAAGCAGATGGCTCTTGAGCTATTTAAACCTTTCGTTATTAGTTGGTTGATTCGTGGTGAGCATGCTCATAACATTCGTTCAGCAACTCGTTTGATTGAGTCAGGCGAAGCGATTGTCTGGGATGCTCTAGACGCAGTCATAGAAGGCAAGTATGTTCTTTTGAACCGTGCTCCTTCACTTCACCGTTTGTCAGTTCAGGCCTTCCAGCCTCGACTAGTTGAAGGTAAGGCTATTCAGCTTCACCCACTTGTTGCTAACGGCTTTAACGCTGACTACGATGGTGACCAGATGGCTGTTCACCTTCCTTTGTCACGACAAGCGCAACGTGAGGCTCGTGAGCTAATGAGCGCAACCGCCAACCTTCTTAAGCCAGCTGATGGTGCATCGGTTCTATCTATTGCACAGGACATTGTTCTTGGTAACTATTACCTAACTTACAATAAGCCGAGTGCTAGGTCAGACACATTTAAGCCGTTTAGCTCAGTTTATGAAGCAGAGATGGCTTACGACAACGGTGTAATCCAGTTACAAACGCCAATTCGTGTCTATTCTAAGGGTGAAATTCGCAACACAACTCTTGGTCGAGTATTCTTTAATGAAATCCTTCCTGAAGATTACCCTTACGACGATAGCGTTCAGACCAAGAAGCAAATCAAGAAAGTTTTGAACAACATTTTCTACCAGTACGGCGCTGAAGTTACAGCTAAAACCGCCGACCGCATGAAAGGTATGGCCTTTAGGTTTGCGACAATTTCTGCCGTCTCAACTGGTAAGGACGATTACGTTCACTTTGATGAAACCGACGTCATGATCGCCGAAGGTGACGCCAAAACGACTCTTATTTCGGAGCAATTTGACCAAGGTCTTATCACCGAAGAAGAGCGCTACAGCCTAACTGTTTCAACTTGGCGTGGTGTAGTTCGTAAAATTACCGAGTTCTTGCAGGGTGAGTTGAGTGACATGGACACCAGCGTGTCTGTGATGGTTAACTCTGGTGCTCGTGGTGACATTTCTAACGTTATGCTTGCTAGCGCCATGATAGGAATCATGGTTGATGCAACTAACCGAGAGATTGAGCTTCCGATTCGCTCCAGCTACAAGAAGGGTCTTTCTAGCCTTGAGCAGTTCGTGGCAACACGAGGTTCTCGTAAGGGTCTGATCGACACCGCTCTTAAGACTGCCGACTCTGGTTACTTAACTCGACGTCTTGTCGACGTTTCACAAGATGTCTTCACTGTTGAAGACTCTGAAGGTGACGACGATGGCTTTGCAATTTACCGTAACGAAACTGATATAACCATGATAAACTTCGGCAACCGTCTTTACGGACGCTACGCTGCTGAAGATATTCCAGGTCACATCAATAAGGACGAGCTAATTACTCGTACGGTAGCTGATTCTATCGAGGCTGACGAGAATATCGAATCGGTCAAGATTCAGTCAATTCTTTCAACCAAGAATCTTCGTGGAGTGCCACGCCGAAGCTACGGTATCGATATGTCAACCAACAAGCTCGTCGACGGTGCGCAACCAGTAGGTGTCATTGCTGCTCAGTCAGTCGGTGAGCCTGGTACACAGTTGACTCTTCGAACCTTCCACTCCGGTGGTGTTCAGGAGAGTGACATTACTCAGGGTCTCCCTCGTGTTGAGGAATTGTTCGAAGCTAGGTCTCCAAAGGGTCAAGCATACGTTACAGAAGCAACTGGTATGGTTGAAACCTGGGAAGATGGCAAGAAGTACATCGTTCAGGTTACTCCAGAAGACGGTCACACTGAGACTATTGCTCTTGAAGGCCGCACTCCAAGTGTTAAGAATGGTGCAAACGTCAAGGTTGGCGATGTCTTAGCCTCCGGTGAAAGCGAGAGCAAGCCTCTTGTCGCTCCGTTTGATGCTATGGTTGAACTAACCGACGAGGCTATCGTCCTGACAGCTGCTCCAAGTTCACCTGTCCGTTATGAGATTCCTGGCACACTACAGTTAGTGGTCAAGTCTGGCGATCATCTTAAAGCCGGCGACCGCCTAACCAGTGGCTCCCTGAACCTTCACGATTTGATGCGCCTAAAGGGTGTAGAAGTTGCTCAGCGTTACATCATTAACGAAGTTCTACGTATTTACGCCGCTCAGGGTCAAGACGTGGCCGATAAGCATATCGAGATCATCGTTCGACAGATGTTTAGTCGAGTCCAAGTTGAGGATCCAGGCGATAGTAGCTTTGTTTCAGGTGATATCGTTTCACGAGCCACAGTTGTTGAAGCAAACGAAGTTTTGGCCGCTGAAGGCAAGGACGAAGTGACCTATACTCAGCTACTACTTGGTATCACCAAGGTGTCTATTTGGTCAGACAGCTGGCTATCGGCAGCATCGTTCCAGGACACTACTCGTGTGCTGATTAACGCTGCTATCAGTGGACGCATGGACCGCTTGCACGGCTTGAAGGAAAACGTCATTATCGGACGCAAGATTCCTGTCGGAACCGGTGTTGGTAGCGCCTTGGCACTTGATACTCTTGACGATGACGAAGACGAAGTTGTCGAGCCTGAAGATATCGAGGCTGAAGTGGCAAACGACGCAGAGTTCCAGTCTTAGCTTATGCCACTCCTAGCTTCTTCCTAGCCTTCCTCTTTCGACCTAGGCTTCACGCTGGGTTCGATAAGGACTACCGTGCCTTATCTCACTCAGGTTGCAGACGGTCTTAGAGTAAGCTAGGTAAGAAGCTAGGGATGTTGAAGAGTAGGTCTAACGTAGGCTAGGTGAGAGGCTAGGGGGAGCCTGGGTTTAAAGCCAAGTTCTTTAGATCTGGAGGTGTGGTGTTAGTTTTAAAAAACAGGTGCGTTTCGTGCCTGTTTTTGTTAGTTTGATGTTTTGGAGTATTTCGTCTAGATTATTGCTTATGCTACAATAAAATCGCAAGTAATAATTAAATCAATGCTATCAACAGCTAATAAGAAAGATAAGAGGCTAGGGCAATGGCCAAGTTAGATAGAAGATTGATTTATCAAGACACCTGGGGGTAGCTCTATAATGAGCCCAAACTCTAATTATAGCACAAAACAGACAAAAAGTAAAGGGGTGTCTCCCGCCTTCACCATCGTAGAACTCCTAATTGTCGTAGTGGTTATTGCTATTCTCGCCGCTATAACTATTGTTAGCTACAACGGTATAATTAAAAGTGCTAAGGAAACTGCACTGAAGTCCGACCTAAGAAATGCGGCTACTCAATTAGAGA
>CAZSTN010000023.1:0-10054 GCA_964609915.1 uncultured Candidatus Saccharibacteria bacterium
ATTATTAAAGAATTTTTCCATAAAACCATTTTTGCACAATAGAGAGATTTCTGCTAACATAAGCGCTATTAATAGGAGGACCTTTTTGTGAATATAGTTATTGTCGGCGGTGGTTTTGCGGGCGTCAAGGCGGCCTTAGAGCTAGCTAAACGCAAATTCAATAAAATCACTCTAATTTCTGACAACTCCTATTTTCTACATCACGCCACATTATATGCTACAGCAACTGGGCGCAACTTGGCTGAGTCGGTGGTGCCTCTTGAGCAAATTTTCGCCTCCTATCCGAACGTGAAAATAGTCCAGGACACTATAATTAGCGTCGAGCATGATCGACGTGAGATTGTTGGTAAAAAAGCCGAATATAAATATGGCACATTAATTCTAGCAATGGGCATGGTGACCACCTTCTTTGGCATACCAGGGTTAAAACAGCGAGCTTTTGGAATTAAGACCCTAGACGAAGTCAAAGAATTTCAAAATCACATCAGCGATGAAGTTGTCGGGCAAAAATTAGACAAAGAGTATTTTGTTATAGGTGGTGGCTCGACGGGAGTTGAGCTAGCTGGAGCGCTTCGTGAGTACATTGATTCGTTAATAAGCTTGTATCGCCTAAAAGGAGTCAGAGCTAAGGTGACACTAGTGGAGGCTGGTCCGAGAATCTTGCCGAGAATGTCAAAAACAGCTTCTAAAAAAGTTAGTCAACAACTTAAGAAGATGGGTATTAAAATTATTTTAAATAAACCCGTCGAATCGCTTGAGTCTAGCAAGATTAATATTGACGGCAAAGAATATCCAACGACGATGGCCGTTTGGACTTCCGGAGTAGCTAACAATCCATTTTTCAAAAAGAACGACGACCTATTCGAGTTAAATAAGGCTGGACGAGTTGTCGTTAACGAATACCTAGAGGCAGCTCCTGGAGTCTTTGTAATTGGCGACAGTAACGACGTCAAGCATAGTGGCATGGCTTGGCCAGCTCTAAAGCAAGCGACTTTCGTAGCTAAGCACCTAACTCGTAAGCGCGAAAGGCGACGAGCGCTTACCTATCGTTCATTTTCAGTGCCGACTGGTATTCCGGTTGGTGAAAAATGGGGCTATGTTGAGTGGCTAGGTATTTACGCAGCTGGTTGGCTGGGTTACAAGATCAGAAGACTGATGGAACTTTATGGTTACTGTCAGCTCGTGCCATTTAAGGCGGCTTTACCACTTTGGCGAGCGCATAATCTTCCACATGTTGACTAATTGATGAAAAATGCTTATATAGGGGGTTGAAAACGCTACCGCTTAGTCCTATAATCGTAAGTAGATTACACCAAAAAAGAAGGGGGTGTGCGATAGGCATGAGCCGAATCGTCGAGCAAATATGAAAATTTTAATGCTGGGTTGGGAACTTCCCCCGCATAATAGTGGAGGACTTGGTGTAGCTTGTTATCATCTCTCTAAGGCTCTTTCCTCTCAGGGCTCATCAATAGACTTCGTCGTGCCCTATTCTGCAAGTCATGACGAAATCGACTTCATGAAGATTCACTCTGCAACTCCGGTATCTCCGCTTCATAAGTTTGGTATGGGCGCTTATAATAGCGCTACGTTTACTGAAGACGAGACCGAAGTGGCGGCCGGCTCTATACCGGGTCTCGGTAATATACGTTCCATTCAGCGTCGTTATATAAAGTTCGTGAAGAAGTTTGTGTCTGAAAACGACAACTTCGATGTCATCCATGCTCACGACTGGCTTACCATAGAGGCGGGCGTTCAAGCCAAAAAGCTTACAAACATTCCTTTGATAGTCCATGTTCACGCTACTGAGTTTGACCGAGCCGGCGGTTCGGAGGGCAACCCTATTGTTCACGAGATCGAATATCAAGGCCTACTTATGGCTGACAGGATTTTCGCAGTTAGCAACATCACTAAGCAGATAATCGTTCAGAAGTACGGCATACCGGAAGACAAAATAGAAGTTGTACACAATGCTATTGACATCAACAGCCTCAATAACGGCTATATATACGACCTTAAAACCTACAGTTATATCGAAGCTCTTAAAGAAGATGGCTACACAATTGTTAGTGCTATAACTAGGTTGACTGTTCAAAAGGGCCTAGGCTACTTAATGGAAGCGATGGCTAAAGCCTTGAGTAGACACGACCGCTTGATCTTGTTGCTGGCTGGAGACGGCGAACAACGTGACGAGCTTGTGGACTGGGCTGCTCAATATGGAATATCTGACAAGGTATTCTTTACTGGTTTCGTCAGAGGCAAACAGCTACGTGACGCCTACAGCGTTTCGGACGTTTTCGTACTTAGTTCGGTTAGCGAACCTTTCGGACTGACAGCGCTTGAGGCTGCGCATCACCACACGGCACTTATAGTCACTCATCAAACTGGAGCTGGCGAGGTTCTCGACAGCGTCTTTAGGTATGACTTCTGGGACACCGACAAGCTGGCCGATCAGCTCGTAAGCATTGCAACTTCTGAGTCTTTGAAGCAATCTATGAAGGACAACATCTATCAAGAGTATGCTAGAATTTCTTGGCAAGACGTAGCCAAGAAGTGTTTGTCGTTATACGAAACTAATAAGGGGTGTGGCCAATGAATAACAAGCGCGGTATAACATTCTATCTACAAGTTCATCAACCATATAGAGTCAAGCCTTATAGCGTATTCGACACCACCGTTGACCACAGCTATTTTAATGGTGGCGATTTGAACGATCCGACTAATAATCAAAATATTTTCAATAAAGTTGCCGACAAGTCTTATCGACCTATGAATTACCTACTCGAGAAGTTGCTCGAGAAACACCCAGATTTTAAGCTTTCGCTAAGTCTCTCGGGTTTGTTTTTGGAGCAAGCTGAGAAATGGGCCCCGGACGTTCTCGACAGTTTTAAACGATTGGTAGCAACCGGACGTGTTGAGCTACTAGCCGAAACTTATTACCACTCACTCGCCTTTTTCTACAGTAAAGAAGAGTTCGAGCGTCAAGTTAAGCTTCATTCTGAAAAGATTAAGCAGGTTTTTGGTGTCGAACCGAAAGTTTTCCGCAATACCGAACTTGCTTATAATAACGACCTAGCTGTTTGGGCGGAGAGCCGAGGCTACACCGGAATTTTGGCTGAAGGTTGGGACCCTATTCTAGATTGGCGAAGCCCGAACTTCGTGTATCAGCCCGAGGGTACTGAAAAAATCAGTCTTCTTTTGAAAAACTATCGCTTGAGTGATGATTTGGCTTTTCGTTTCAACAACAGACTGTGGTCACAATGGCCACTAACAGTCGATAAGTATACAAAGTGGGTCGAAGACTCTATAGCTGACCAACCTTTAGTTAATTTATTTATGGACTACGAAACTTTCGGCGAACATCAATGGGCTGACACCGGTATTTTTGCGTTCTTTGAAAAGTTTGTAGCTAAATGGCTTTCTGATGAACAAAATACATTTTATACCATTAGCGATGCTATCTCAGTTAATAAGCCTGTCGGAATTATCAGCATGCCAGACACCGTTACTTGGGCCGATAAAGAGCGTGACCTTTCGGCTTGGCTAGGTAATAGCCTGCAGCAAGAGTCAGCGAAGTACATTTACGCGCTAGAAGAAGACGTGCTAGCAAGTGGCGACCAGACACTAATTGAAGATTGGCGCAAACTTCTGGCTTCCGACCATACATATTATATGTGTAATAAATGGTTCGAAGACGGCAACGTCCACGACTACTTCAGCCCTTATGACTCCCCTTACGATGCTTTCTTGTATTATATAAATGCCGTTCGTGATATTCGCTGGAGGCTACGCGAAATCAGTAAACAGGAGGGCTAAGTGGCTAGACCAATAGTACTTAGTAACGGCGAGCTTCATGTCGGATTGAACAACTACGGAGTTGTTCATGATTTTTATTATCCTTATGTTGGACTAGAAAACCACTCAGCTGGTGAAGGTCTAAGGCATAAAATCGGCGTTTGGGTTGACGGCCGACTAAGCTGGACCGACGATAGCAAATGGACGCTAAGCTTCAGTTATCCGCATAACGCTCTTGTTGGTAGAGTTTTGGCTCGCAACGACGAATTAGGTGTTTTGTTAGAATTTGACGACTTCGTAGATTCTGAAATGAGTGTTTTTATGCGTAATATACACGTTTATAATTTATTTGACACTCCTCGGAATATTCGACTGTTTATGTATCAAGCCTTTGCTCTAAGCGACTCCAGAAGTAACACCGATACCGCTCAGTATTTACCAGACAGTAACGCCTTGCTTCACTATAGGGGGCGTCGAGCCTTAATAATCTCCGGTTTGCAGGGTGATGAAAAGGCTTTTGATCAGCACAGCATCGGCGTTTTTGGCATAGAAGGTCGTGAAGGATCTTTTAAAGACGCCGAAGACGGCGAGTTGGGTTGCAACACAGTCGAACATGGTCGGGTGGACTCTATGCTTAGGTTCTCGCTAGATATCGAAAGTAAGTCATCAGCCAGAGTTCATTACTGGATAGCAGCCGGCATGTCAATTCGTGAGGCACTTTATATTCATAAACAAGTTAAAGAGGCCGGACTAGACGCCAGGCTTCACAGTACTGCCGATTGGTGGGAGAAATGGCTATCACCAGCGGTCAGCGTCAGCAAGAAGATGCCTGAAAAATACGCTGACTTATTTGTCAAAAGTGTAATGATTCTTAAATCACAGATGGACAAGCGTGGGGCTGTTATGGCTAGCACCGACAGTTCAATGCTCAATTATTCACGAGACGCCTACGCCTATTGCTGGCCCCGAGACGGAGCTTATGTACTTTGGCCGCTAATTCGCATGGGTTACTATCAAGAAGCTTACCGATTTTTCGAGTTTTGCCGACGAGGCCTACATCCTTCTGGTTACTTGTCGCATAAGTACAGAGCAGACGGAGCAATCGGTAGTAGTTGGCACCCTTATGTACATGGCGACATAGTTGCTCCGCCAATTCAGGAGGATGAAACTGCTTTGGTAGTTCTGGTCTTCGTGCATTTTTATCAGCTCAGCAAAGACAGTTCATTAATTGGTGACTTTTACCACTCAATGATACGCCCAATGGCCGACTTTATGGCGGAATACGTCGATAAAACAACCGGTTTACCAAAACCTAGCTACGATCTATGGGAAGAGGTTTACCAAACTACAACCTACACCACTTCAACCGTCAACGGGGCGTTGGTAGCGGCCTCGGAGCTAGCTCAAGATATAGACGACCAAGAGTCGTCAGTTAAGTGGCGAAACGCAGCCGACGACATCCAGCGAGCCGCCCAGAGACATTTATATAATCATGACAGAAAGGCTTTCTATAAAGGCGTTTCATTTAACGGTGATGAGATAGTCAAGGACGAGGTTATCGACAACTCTTCGGTTTTCGGGGCATTCTTCTTTGGATTATTTGGAATAGATAGCGACGAGGCTAATCAAGCCGTAAAAACCGCCGACGAAACGTTCGGGTTTAGCGTCGAAAACCCTCACCTTCCCCGTTATGAAAATGACTACTACAGACGAGGTTCAGACAAAATAACTGGCAACTGGTGGCACATAGCGGCTTTGTGGCGAGCACAGTATGCAATAGAAGCTGACGATTTAACGACCGCCGAAGCAATTATAGACGGAGTACAGTCGAAGGTTACAGACTCGGGTATGCTTGGTGAACAGATCAATCCGACCAACGGTTCGATGGTTTCACCGGCACCGCTCACTTGGTCGCACGCTGAGTTTGTATCTACGCTATTAGATTATATAGGTAGACAAAAATGAGTAAGACCTCTTTGAAATTACGAATAAATATGGCGCTAAGAAGGTTCTCTGCAGAATCCAGAAAGCGTGGCGGTGTCATCAAGAAAGTAGCAAAAGCTTTTGAGCTAGTATATTTTGGTACTGTTTATTATGACGATGACCTAGCTCCTATAAAAGGCTTCACGCTTTCAACTAGCTATATCGATCAGCACTTTTGTGTTGGACAATTTGACGGCTATTCGATACGACTCGTCGACCGTTACGACACAGTTTATAGCGGTAGTGGTAAGAAGCGAGCCCAAAACTGGGGAATAATCGAAATAACGCTCAATAACGGCGGTTTTCCTAGAATATGCATGATACCAACAGGTCCAAGCTCAAAAGAGTATGTCAGGTTTTTCACTTCGCATACGAAATTCCAACCTCTAAATACTACCCTATTTCAGCACCATAGCTCTGAACTGCATGGCCGTTTTCAAATTATGGCATCGCCCTCAAGGACTTCAGATGTCGAGGAAATATTAACAACTCCGATAGTAATGGGTATCGTAGCTAGGTTTTGGCCCTGCGGCGTTGAGACATATAAAAACAAACTTTATGTTTATATGACAAACCGCCAGCTTACGGTGCCAGCGGTTTCATCGATCGTTGATTCTGCGCTTTGGCTAGCTGAGTCGCTAGACAGAGTGCAAGAAGCTCGACAAGTTTAGCCCTTACGAGCTTTTACTTCGTTACGGCCAAGGTTCTTCTTGGTTTCCGTGTAAGTAGCGTGCTTACGAGCAACGGGGTCGTACTTTTTAAGACTGATTTTCTCAGTGGTATTTTGAGTATTCTTTGTGGTGTAGTATGTACGGTGACCAGTAAGGTCGCTCACCAAACCAACCAACTTACGTTTCGTATTCTTTTTTGCCATTCTTAAACTCGCTTAGTTGTTATGTATCAATCTGTATTATATTAGCATATTTTTATGATAATGACTAGTGTCTTATGTGTTTTCTTTTGTGTTTTGGTTGCCAGCGCCTCGCTTGGCCTTCGCCCCTGTGGTGTTTATTCTTAAAACCGAATCGCTTCTTAGGTCTTTCAAAGCTACGTTCTTGACCAAGCTGGTCTCTGAAATCACGGCCCAGGTAGGTACCCGGGTCGATGGCGTTCATTAAACGCTTTTTGACATCCGATGGCATCACCTCAAGAAGTATAGCCTCAGGTGCTACCGATTTAACGTATTTTTCAACCTGTTGAAGAGAAACTGTTGGTACTTTTTTATAATATCCGCTAAGGGTGTTTAGCTCGACTTCAACTTTTCGATGAGCCCATTTGGCAAATTCTCTGTTAAATATACGCTGATTGTCCTTAGAGTAGTCAAGCACGGGCGAACTGCTGCCGTAAAGGATTTTTTTACCCAGCCTAACCCGTTGTCGGCGTGCCAAAGAGCCAAACTTGGGGTCGTAATAAAGTTCTCCGCTTTGCTTATTGAATGCCTCAGGCATAAAGTCCAGTATCCAGTCGGTGTTTACGGCTGTAACACCCTGTAGTAAATGAAGCGTCTGAAGATCGCCACTTCTGGTTGGAACCTCAAGATCAAAAGGCGTGCCAGAAACTAACTGAGCGCCATGCACACGGCTCGAGCTAGACAGCTCCCTCTCTGCGCCAGTTTCAATATGTCGATAGTTGCCTCTGTCAACTAGCTCCCAGAGCTGGTCTACCTGCCCTGAGACTATCGATTTCATCAGCATTTCTTGTTCTGCGGTTGATATAGGCTCCATCTCGCCACGATTCAGCCCCAGGTCACGATGCAAACGGTCAATAACCTCTTCAACTTTAGCAACATTTTTTGCAATAATGCCCATGCCGTCGTAAGTTTCTGGAACTATCCGAGGCATAGCCAATAATACGTCGTACTGAGCAAGTAAATCGGAACGTCTTTGTTTAGTGTAAGTATGCCAACCGGTATGCGAAGCTCCGCCTTTCACGATGCCACCAACTTCCTGAATCGCTATAATAATAGCTAGCTTAGACTGCACCTCTTCGGGATATTCTTCGGCCTGAACCAACATTCTGGCGTAACGAGACTCGACTGGAAAGCGCTCCATAGCTCGGCCGAGGTTGGTTATGTCACCGTAAGTCGTTATTGCCCCAAGAGCAACTAAGGTCCTTTTAGCTCTTTTGATAGCGGCCTTAGATGGGTCATGATAGAAGTCGAGACTTTCAATGTCAATGTTTATATTAGCCAACCTAAGAGTTAAGCGGTCGATGTGTTTTCGCATAATTTCTGGTGTGCCATATTCTGGTCGGTCGGCAAAAGAGACGGTCGGAATGTTATCAAACGGCGCTAATATATAAGTGCCTGGTTTGGTTCTACCTGCTCGACCAGCCCTTTGTGCTGAATCGGCCTGCGATATCTGCGAGATAAATAGCCCCTCAACGCCACTACGAACCTCTGTACGGCGTTCAAGCCCACTATCCATAACTATATCTATGTCGTCAATGGTGACGCTTGTCTGGGCGATATTAGTCGATAGGATAATCTTGCCATTAGGATAGCTCCCAAAGGCTTTTTGCTGATCGTCAAGCTCAAGCTGGCTATGAAGCGGAATTATTGGCACGCCAGCTTCTTCGGCTTTTCTAGCCAAAGCTTCGCCGACAGCCTGAATCTCAGACTTGCCTGGTAAGAAAGTTAAGATGTTATTACCAGGCTCGTCAAGTTGCTTGAATAACTCTTGAAGTAAGTCTTCACCCGTCTCGTACTTAACGGGAAAATAGCGACCGGGAATCTTGATGACGGCATTGGTGTTGTAATACTCCGCCAAAGGCTCTTCGTCGAGAGTTGCACTCATAACTACAATTTTGAAGCCCGGTTCATCTTCGGCTCGACGCTTCGCCCAAGCAATAAGAACTTCCATGTTCTCGTTCCATTCGTGGACTTCATCTAAAATGAGAACCTGTTTTTCTTTGGTGCCGATACCAGTGAGCTCTCTAACTAATTGTAGACCGTCGGTGCAGTATAATATCTTGGACTTACCGCTATCATCACGCTCGTGAGCGGTACGGTAACCAACAGCCTCAGAAGAGTCTTCATTGTGACGTTCAGCCCATTCTTCCCGCACTCGTCGACAAAGATTTCTAGCCGCTAAAATACGAGGCTGAGTGACGATAATTTTGTTATAACCATGCTCCGCAAGATATTGTGGCACCTGAGTACTTTTGCCAGCGCCAGTCTCGGCGGTTATTATAGTAACCTGGTTGTTGTCTACAGCAGAGGTTATTTCTTCGTAAAAATCACGGGTCGGAAGACCTTTGAAAAGCTCAAGGTTAGAAGTCATACTGTTATAATATCACAGAACAGGCGTTGGCGATTGTTTTATTGATTGTGGCGATAGCACTAATAATATAAGATACTATCACTAGGTACGACTAATAAAATGATTTTTCTATCTGGACACAACCAAATGAACACACTTGACGAAGCCAAGATTCTTGAACTGGCTACAATGATAGGTGTGGATCTTTCATCTGAATATTATCAAGAGTTTTGCCAGAAGCCAGACAATAACTTTTACGATTTCTTTCACGACCTACTAATCGGTCAGGGTGCTCAGTACGGATTTAAGCTTGACTGGAGGTGGGGTCCAAGTGACACCGAGAAGCGGTTGGATAGCAAGCAGCTTATAAGTATCTATTTTGGCGATGGATCATATAACTACTTGGTTGTCCCAAAGGATTTTGACATCGAAAGATTTATGAGCATTACTGGACTCGAGCGGACCACTCCAGAAATAATCGCCTCGCTTCGACCACGCTACGATGTACGCCATCCGAATCTAGAAAAAGACTTCCGACAACCAGAAAAACTATTATTTCTACCTACTGTTATCTATATTGAAGATGACCACACGGCATTTAGTTTACGGTATAGGAAGCTCAGGAAGGAGCAAGGTGAAGATGTCGAAACTTCTATAGTTTTGTCACAGCCTTGGACCGGATATATTTTGCCAGGCCAGACGACAGAAGAAGGCGTTGCAAGTGAGCTCAAGGAAGAACTGTCTTATGTTGGGCGCTTTGATTACAACTTTGCTGGTTACGAGGGCACTACCAAAGACGAGCAGGGCAAAGATATTCATCGGTATAGTCTAGGCATATTCATCTATGATAAAACCTTTGTCGACATTACAGAAAGCGGTTATAAAATTGAGCTACATAAAATACGTGGCTTTGATGCCAACCTTTTTAAACGCAATATATACTAGATATGCTAAAAATCTGGAGCCACGATCGGGGCTTGAACCCGAGACCTCATCCTTACCATGGATGCGCTCTACCA
>CAZSTN010000024.1:0-5204 GCA_964609915.1 uncultured Candidatus Saccharibacteria bacterium
TGCAAACGACGCACCAACCTTTGTCCAACGATAGCTCGGACGGTACTAGATATAAGAAACGGCTCAATACCCATGTCTAAGAGTCTAGGCAGCGTAGTAGCGGCGTTATTGGTGTGCAGGGTGCTAAACACCATGTGGCCTGTTAGGGCGGCCTGAATAGCCAACTCGGCTGTTTCTGGGTCACGGATCTCACCAACCATTATGATGTTCGGGTCTTGACGCAAAAGTGAGCGCAAGCCTGTCGTAAAGCTCATACCAGCCTTAGGGTTGGTTTGAGTTTGGTTAACGCCTGGGATTTTATACTCAACTGGGTCTTCAATTGTAGAAATGTTAACATCAGGTTTATTCAAAACCGACAAAATACTAAACAAGCTAGTAGACTTACCACTGCCAGTTGGTCCAGTAACCAAGACAATGCCGTTTGGTTTAGACATCTCAGAAGTAATATCTCTTAGAGCCTGACCCCAATAGCCTAAATCACTAAGGCTGATGGCCTGGTTGGACTCGTCTAGAATACGCATGGCAACCTTTTCGCCGTCTGAAATTGGCAGGGTGCTAACACGAAGTGCGTACTGCCTACCGGCAACAGTAATTTTGAATCGTCCGTCCTGAGGAACTCGTTTTTCGTCAATCTTCAAGTTGGATAGAATTTTAATACGACTTATAAGCCCACCAAGAACGTTTTTAGGCAATTGATTGACCTCTTTTAATACTCCATCGATTCGGTAGCGAATTCTAACGCCATCTTCTCTCGGTTCTATGTGGACGTCGCTGGCATGTGACCTTATGGCGTGTTCTAGAATTAAGTTAACAGTTTGAGCAATCGGTGAATCTTCCGAAAAGTCTTGACCAGGCTCGGCCGCCACTTGTTTGCTCTCGTCTTCTTTTTGTGTACTAATAACTTCGTTAAGCTCTTCATTGACATCGCCTCGGTAGGATTCAAGAGCAGACAATATATTGTCTTTAGTAGCTATGTATATTTTGGAGTCGGTACCGATTTCTTTTTGAATAAAGTTTATAGCTTGAACGTCGTCCGGGTCTTCCATGGCTAGGTGGCGTACGCCGTCTTGGTCTATCTTGAAGAGAACTGCGTTGTATTGCCTGGCAACTCGTTCTGGTATGGTATTTAGGACGTCTTTCGGTATGGTTTGGGCGTTTAGCTCAATGAACGGTATGCCCGAGTAATCTGAAAAAGCCTGAACGATACTTTTTTCAGAAATTTCGTTTTTCGATAGGACGACGTCCTGCAAGGGACGTTTTGAATCTTCTGCTTGTTCTTTCAAAGCAGCTATTTGCTCAGGTGATAATAGGTTTGCCCGCCCAAGCACTTTTTCCAAAGTAATATCGGAAATGCGCATATGCTTATTATTGTAAGACATTTGTGGCGATAGTGCTAGACTTATCTGATATAATATATGACGTGATAATAGATACAGTAAATACCGAAGAGACTTTTGAGGCTGGGCGTGATATTGGACGGTCGTTAGTCGGTGGCGACATCGTCGAACTTGTTGGCGATGTTGGAGCTGGTAAGACTACTTTGACTAAAGGCATAGCTGTTGGTTTAGGTGTTGATGAGCCGGTTCAGAGTCCGAGTTTTACAATTAGCCAGAACTATCAAGCTCGAGATGGCCTTAGGTTGGTGCATTATGATTTCTACAGGCTACCCGATGCTGGAATAATGTCCGAAGAGCTTAAAGAGACGATCAACGACCCTCGAGCTGTAGTTGTGGTCGAGTGGGCCGACACGGTGGCTGACATACTACCAAAAGCTCGAAAAAAGGTTGTTATTTCTACAACATCTGAAGAAGGACGAAGGTTGGAAATTTTATGATTATATTTTTAGATACATCTACGGCCGTTTGCAAGGTTCGACTCCTTGATGACCAGCTCGACATCAGTAAAAGCTGGGAGGCTGGTCGAGAGCTTTCTAAAGGTTTACTGGCTTTTTTGCGTGATCTGTTAACGAGCAACTCAAAATCTTGGAGCGATATTTCTGGGCTGGTTATATACAAGGGTCCAGGTAGTTTTACGGGGCTTCGCATCGGACACACGGTTCTTAACACCATTGCTTACTCTGAAGAGGTTCCTATAGTAGGCGCAACGGGCGACGATTGGCAAGATGAAGGTTTGGCTAGAATAAAAGCTGGTGAGGACGACAAAATAGTTCTGCCACTTTATGGTGCCGAAGCAAATATCACAGTTCCACGTAAATAGCCTTGCGTATTTGATAAACAAAAGGCTACAATAAGAAGGTAATTCATTAAATTTTGAACATTCAGAATTGTCCGTGATACGATTAACTGTCAAGACGAACACTTGACGGGGCGGTTCTGAGAAGGGAAAACAACGTGATAGAAGTAATAATTACCGCTATTATCGGACTTGCTCTTGGTATTGGCGGAAAAACAGCTTATGATGCTCAAAGTAAGGCCAAAAGCAAACATTCGGCCGATAAAACAATAGCTGAAGCAAAGAACAAAGCCGGCGACATCGTTTTAAAAGCAAAAGACGAAGCTCTGAAGTTGTCTGAAGAATCTAAAAGGGAAGAATCAAGCAGGCGTAAATCTTGGGAAAAAACCGAGAGTCGTTTAGCTGAAAGAGAAACCGCACTAGACCGGAAGTTAGACGAACTAGACAAAAGAACCGAGCGGCTACGAGCTCAAGAAGGCGAAGTAGATTCTCTAAAAGAAGAAATTAGAGATATTCGTACTCGCCAACAGGAAAAGCTCGAAAAAATAGCTGGACTTAAGAAAAAAGAAGCTGCCGAAAAGCTTCTAGAAATGACCGAACGAGACATTAAGCAAGACCTAACTGGCTTGATCGCAAAACTGCAAAACGATGCTCGTGAAACGGCCGAAGAGCAAGCTCAACTTATTTTGTTGACCGCCATGGAGCGTATGAGTTCAGAGGTTACGGCCGAGCGAACCGTTACGGCTATTAAGTTGGCCGACGACGAGATGAAGGGGCGCATTATCGGTAAAGAAGGTCGCAATATTCAGGCTCTGCAACGATCTACTGGTGTTGATATCTTGGTTGATGACACTCCAGGCATGGTTATTCTGTCTAGCTTCGATCCAATTCGTCGGCAGGTTGCTCGTTTGGCGATAGAAATGCTCATGAAGGATGGTCGAATCCACCCTGGCCGTATTGAGGAAGTCGTCGCTAAGGCCGAAAAAGAAATCGACAAAGAAGTTATTCGAGCTGGCGAAGATGCTGTTCGTGAAGTTGGTGTTATCGGCATACCAAAAGAACTGGTTCGTTTGCTCGGTGAGCTAAAGTTCCGAACAAGCTATGGCCAAAACGTTCTTTTGCATAGTGTTGAGATGGCTCACATGGCCGGTTTGATAGCCGAAGAAATCGGTGCTGATGTTCGAACCACTAAGATAGCAACCTTGCTACACGACATGGGCAAGGCCGTGACGCACAAAATTGAAGGCAAGCATCACCATATTGGCGCCGAGTTGGCCCGTAAGTATGGTATGAGCGATGAGATTGTTCATGCTATCGAAGCTCATCATGACGATGTCGAAGCTACTACTCCAGAGGCCCTCATTGTTCGAGTCTGTGATGCATTGTCAGCTGCTCGACCGGGTGCACGCAACATTTCGTCTGAAAACTTTGCTGAGCGTATGCGTGACCTCGAAAATATCGCTATCAGCTTTAAGGGGATCGAAAAGGCCTTTGCCATAAGCGCTGGTCGTGAAGTCCGAGTGATTGTCCGCCCAGAAAACGTTGACGACCTGTCGGCCATCAAGCTCGCTCGTGATATAGCTAACAAAATTGAAAGCACCATGCAGTACCCAGGAACCATTAAAGTTAATGTTATTCGTGAGACTAGGGCGATTGAGTTTGCGAAGTAGTTAGCTGTGTCGTCTTACGAGATTCTCTTACCTAAAGACGCTTTTGCGTTAGTGGGTCTTGGCCAAAGTAATTCCGCGTTAGTTTCATTTGCGGGAGAGTATGGTGACATTAGAACTGGTGACCAGCTAACCCTAATAGATGAAGATCGAAAATGGCGCACCTTGCGTGCGGAAGTAAAAGAACTTTTTGAGGATAAGCCGGGTTTAACCAAAGTAGTGTTCGAGGTTGACACCAGTGGTGCTGTTAAAAAATGGTCGTCTGGGGGCGTTATTATTGAAGACAGCAAGGTCTTGGTGATATCTTGGACTACTCATAGCTATGTGTGTTTCCCCAAAGGCGGTGTTGAAAGCGGTGAAACTTCCGAGGAAGCTGCCGTCAGAGAGGTCTTTGAAGAAACTGGCTACAGGGCAAAGATTGTAGCACCTATTGGTTCTTGGACATATCGCTATGCAGAAAGGGGAGTCCTTCGGGAGAAAACTGCTGACTATTATCTTATGAACCTAGTAGATCCCAGCCTAAAACCAACCCCGCATCGAGAGCTCGGTGAGGATTTTGAAAATCTCTGGCTTGACATCGAAAAAGCCAAAGAAGAGTTGTCCTTGGACGATGCCAAGCAGGTGCTAGCAAAAGCTTTAGCGGTTTTTGAAGAAATCGCTCAAGCTAGTCGTTAATCACGGCACCTTGGTTTGAGAAGAAGATTCGGGCGTTTTCATCAAGAACGCAAGATTCAAAGCTCGACGGGATGTCTGAGGGCTCGTCTTTGTTTGCGAGGATTGTCTCTTCGTCAAAAAGCATTCCCGTAAAGTCACTATTTACTGCATGTATGATAGCTCCTACGCCTCTTATATCTAGGCCTTTTGCTGAGCAATTTTCTATGCGTATTGGTTGACCTGGCGACAAAATCACTCCGTCCAAAACACAGTTTCTGAAAGTGTTCATGCTAGACGGAAAATTGCGCCAGTCTGTGTTGCTGAAATCTTCTTTTTCAAAAACTAGTTCTTCATAATCGGCTATAGCCGGAAAACGCTCTTCCAGGTAAGACTGGCGATCGTTATTGCGTATATGGTTGGCTAGTTTCTTTTCGATCATAATTAAGTGCTATAATGATATCATGATAAATATGAAAATAAAAAAACTACTCTTTGGTGTTGGAATTTTTGCCCTAGTCTTAGGAGCGGTTGGTCTATTGACGCCTATTAGTACAGTCAGCGCAGAGGATGGCCTCAATTGTGCAATTTTGCCCTCTGAAATATGTGAAGCCGCAAAAGAAGAGAACCTTGAAACTAGTGGGGTTTGGCTGATACTCGTATATGTATTAAACATTTTAACCGCAGGTGTGG
>CAZSTN010000024.1:5304-9624 GCA_964609915.1 uncultured Candidatus Saccharibacteria bacterium
AGTGGGGTTTGGCTGATACTCGTATATGTATTAAACATTTTAACCGCAGGTGTGGCTGTTGTGGCGTTAGCCGGAGTCGTTTACGGCTCGGTGATGTACACTAGTTCTGCCGGAAACCCTGAGCAAACCAAAAAAGCCATGGGAATCATTCAAAATGTCGTCATAGGTATATTAGCCTACGCCGTGATGTATTCTTTACTGCAGTGGCTCATTCCGGGCGGTGTGTTTAATTAGGGTAATGCCGTTGGGCGAGATTACTTCAGATGTTGATGCTTCGAGTAAAACTCCAAAATCAACAAACTAATTTTATCTGCCGAAGTTTCGTCGATAACTTTACCTTCTTGAATATACGACTCAACGTCATTAAGTATGTTGAGCGCTATCCAGCTTATGATGTGGTTGTCGTTATGTTTGCCACTTTTCACCAATCGCCAAAAGCTATCTTGCATCTCTTCTACGCTAGGTCTAGGTTCTTTATATATCTCGGGTTTTAAATATCCACCTGTTATATTGTTAGCAAAGCAATATACTATAATTTCTGCGTAGAACATATTCCAGGTTATGCCAGCAGGTTTGACTACACCGCTATGCAAGATGTGTTTGTTGAATGAATTCTTAAAAAGTTCTCTCGTGCTGTTCGAGCTGAATTCTATAGCATGAATGTATTCATGCAGAAGGGCTGTTGCTATGTGTTCTATATTTTTAGCGTAAGGCCTAGTTGGAGGGTGAAGTAGTATAAAATCACTTCTTTTAATCATATGCCCCGAAGATAATCTATTGGGTGGGTTTTGTATTAGAAAAACTTTGAGTTCTGAGTTTAGATCAAAGTTTGAATCTAGGAAATGTACTATTTTTGACAATTCTTCCGTATGAGCCTGGAAGTCTATCTTAGTGAGTTCTTGTTGCCATTCAAGGAGATTGTCTTTAGAATCATCCCACGTTTTTTTCAAAGTAACTGGCCAATGAGCGTGCCAACTCGGCTATTTCCTTAGCCTCATTGCTCACAATATCTTCTAAGTAAAGCTCCGCTAGTAGTTGTCTAGGGTTGTTAGACTTTTCTAGGATATTTTGTATGGACTTAAGATTCTGTTCTTGTTTGGTGTCTAGGCCCTTGAGCTGATCTATATAATAATTGTAATTTTCTGATTTTGACGTAACAGGGTCCCAGCCAGAAACAGCCTGCACCCAGTAATAGAAGCAGGTGTTTTTGTTGACATCTATAGAGTAATGTAGCGTGGCTTCCACATTGTTACTATAGCAGATTTACTATTTTAGCTCTTTTTAGCGTTTCCCCGGTGAGTAATGTGTGCATATATATGGTGGACGGATAACGATTTAGTGTAAAACCACTTGCATTTTCCAAACTTTCGTGTATAATATAACTAAATAGCTGGCTATCACCTAGCTAGTGTTCATAAGACTTTATATAAGAAAGGACAATCTGAGAAATGTCACCAAAGTCATTTGAAGGAAAAAGCACCGTCACTACCGTAGAGAGCGGTCCAGATAAGAAGAAGTCACCTGTATCTAAAATCGTCGCTACCGGAGCGGCTGCTGCCTTGGCTCTTGGTCTTGCTGGTTGTGGTTCAAACAACACTGAAGCTTCGCCGGTTATCCCGACCGAGACGACCGTTGAGCTAGACCCATGGTCTGACGAAAATCTCGCTATTCTCGAAGAGAAGTTCTGGGATAGTATCGAAACCAAAGAAGAATTGGCAGAGTCTTTAGTTATGCCGTCATCTTTGTCTAGTGAAGAGCTGGGACATGCTTTTATTGGCAATCTAGACAAGCTGTCAAATTATGGTGCTACTGTTGAGTTAGAAGAATGGGTATTCAACCGAGCACCGAGTGAAGAAGATGAGCGTGCTATGTACGATCAAATAGCCACCCAGGCTCAAGAGGCGGCCCTAGAGGCTATGTTTGCAGAGGATAGGCCAGCCGATAGAGCAGGTATTAACACTGCAAGCTTGATTGACAAAGTTAAAGAAGGTAGTATAGCTGTACTGTTTACATACTGTCGTACGACTGGTACCAATAACATAGAGGACGTAGAGTCTTTCCGTATGTGGAGAGAAGTTGATTCAGTTGAAGATATTACTCCAAGCTCAGGAGGCGAGTCTGAAAGAGTGCTTGTTATAAATATCATTCAGAGGACTAACGATGACAAGAACCGTGCCGATGAAATTATCAACACCGACGTCACACATGAAGGTGTTCCAATCGAAATGACTGTCACTTTTCACAAAGAGGGTGACCGCTGGGTGGTGTACACCTGGGATTCTTACGCCAAGTAGCCGGGTTATATTTACTTTTTATAGTGTATATGCTTAAATAGGCTCAAGCATGAGTCAGTTTATAAACAGGCATCTTTTTAGCTTAATGGAAAGCGTAAATCAGGTTAGACTCTGGCGTATTAATTTTAGTAGTAAGTTGGTTTTATCGGCTTTTTTCTTAGGTGGTTTAGCCATCTCCTTTTTTGCGATTGTTATTTTATTACCACAAAATGCATCGGCGCAGGCTTCAACCCAATTGGGTCCTTCACCCGAATGGGGTTCATCTCGGTCACCAGAAGACCGAGCTAGGTCATATACTTATTACCATACATTGGTAAGCAGGTGTATTCCTGACTCTATGCGTAATACTATAAAAACCAATCCAATCCAAGGTGAGGCGACAGAGCCGTCTCAGAGTGGTGGCGCTGGCTCAAACGGCTCAGACTCCGGTGAATGGTTTGACGATGTTTCTTGGAGGTCCTATGTATATGTATACCCCTATCGCAAGATGAGTTGTGCAGACGTTATGAGCTCTGCGATTTCTCTATGGGGGTTCTCGAGTGGCCAGGAGTTCTTGAGTGCTATGGGGTTCTCTTTCGATAAAGACGTGCCACATTGGGAGTTTGAGTATGAAGGACCTGGGAGTATTGGGGAAGAGCGAGTTAGGCGGTTTGTAGCTACTGTACTTAGTAAGATAAGTGATGTCAATTCGCAAACAACTAATGAAGTGAAGCACTTTTTATATTTAGCTGCATTTACGGCAAATAACAACGAGATGACGCCAGAATGTAAAGCTACTAGGCTGGGGCTTTATTCAGCTCAAAGCAGTACTATTAAGAGCTGGGCTGATAATAAAACCGAGAATGACAGGCTTACCTATGTCAGTGTTAGGCTTGTTGATGAGAATAAAATAGCTCAGGACTACGTATATACATATACGAGTGCAGCCACGGGTGGTGTCTGGAAGGGGCGCGAACAAGAAATATACACCTGTAATGACCTTCCTGGACTGATTTCTGCTACTGCAAATGATTTAGCCGAATGGTACAGAGACTATCCTGACGCACCCCCTGCTATGGGTCTAAACGATACTCCGGGTGGGCAAGACGAAGCCACCACCTCCTGTGCCATCGACGGCATCGGCTGGATAGTCTGTCCAATTGTTAACTTTCTGGCTGGTATAGCTGACAATGCGTATAGTTTTTTGTCAACTAATTTTTTAGAGACAAAAGTTAGTCTTTTGAATACAGATAAGGGCAACGGACCGACATCGGTTTATGATGCCTGGGTGGCTATGCGCAATATTGCCAACGTTTTGTTTGTTATTGCTTTCATGATAATAATTTATTCTCAGATGACTGGCGTCGGCATCAGCAACTATGGTGTCAAGAAAATGCTTCCAAGGTTGATTTTTTCGGCAGTTCTAGTTAACGTTTCTTTCTTTATCTGTCAGTTGGCTGTAGACTTGAGTAACATTTTGGGCTATAGCCTAAAAGGCTTCTTCGATGGTTTAGTTACCGAGACTGGGCGAGGTTTTGACATGAGTTCCCAAGCCACAGGCTCTGGTGCTGCTGGCTTCTTTGGTGTAATAACGGCCGGTATTTTAGCTGCAACGGCGACTTATTTCTTGTTTTTGCCTATACTGTTGCCGGTCTTGCTGGCTGGTGTCGTGGCTTTGATAATGATTCTATTCATCTTGATGGCTCGCCAAGCTCTAATAGTGCTGTTGGTCGCTTTAGCTCCAGTAGCATTCGTAGCCTTCTTATTGCCAAATACCCAGAAGCTGTTTGATAAGTGGAGAAAAACTTTTACGGCACTTCTTTTGGTTTTTCCAATCATCGCTTTAGTGTTTGGAGTATCAAACTTAGCCGCCTCTGTTGTTATCGAGACCTTCAATCCGCCCGATGGCATAACAGCGACTGAAGGTGACGAAACTTCTTCATGGT
Source organism: uncultured Candidatus Saccharibacteria bacterium (assembly GCA_964609915.1). Classification (GTDB taxonomy): domain Bacteria; phylum Patescibacteriota; class Saccharimonadia; order Saccharimonadales; family Saccharimonadaceae; genus Microsaccharimonas. Next base: position 9,524 of record CAZSTN010000024.1, read on the forward strand.
GGGGTCAGCTTATCGGTGCTGCTATAATGTTGTTACCGTTGTTTGTCGTTCCTGGTATACTAAAGCGCTCGCTTGACGGAGTTGGTGGTATTGGCAAAATG
>CAZSTN010000025.1:0-9364 GCA_964609915.1 uncultured Candidatus Saccharibacteria bacterium
CTCAGCTGGTAGAGCGGCGCTTTCGTAAAGCGTAGGTCTCCGGTTCAAATCCGGATGGCGGCTCCATCAAAATAATTTATACTATGGTTAAAAAAGCATTAGCAAATTCATTTAAGTTATTAACGTCTAGCAGGTACCTGACAGTTCTTTCGGCTCTATTCTTGCTTGCGTGTCTGGTTTTTGTGGTTTATATCCTCATTAGCGTCAGACCGAGCGATCTACAGCTGGTTACTCATTATACGGCCTTTGGGGTAACTCAACTCTATAGAAGCTACTGGTGGTATCTGTTGTCGTTTGCCTTGTTTGGCTTGATTTTAGCTATTTTCTACATCGCCATAGCCATAAAAATATTTGAGCTAAAGGGCAGAGACCTGGCGATTGCTTACCTGTGGCTAGGTATAGGCATATTATTTTTCGCTTGGACGACAAGCTTTTCTATTATTAATGTTTGGTCACCGGTATAACAATGTCAAAAAAAGAAGCTATTTATGTCGACCCCGAGATACCAATAGACAACAAGTCTCGGTTTTATCTGTTTTTTGAGAAAGTGCCAGCTATTCTTAGTTACGGCGCTTTTATATTGCTGATTGTCCTATCGATATTCTCACCGTTACTAGCGGCTATTTATTTGCTCATAATTTTAGTAGGGGTGTTGATTCGAGCCGTCAGGGTCGTTATGCACACCATTGCTGGGCACAGGCGCCTGCAGTTGGCCCAAAAAGTTGACTGGGCTAGTCGGTTGTCCGACCTAGAGAACCCTGTTCAGTCGTGTAATAAGCTAGAAAAAACTAACCTTGACGATTTTGGCATGAAGACTCATCTTGAGAATCTTCAGGCAGTGACTAGTGACCCAGCTAATTATCCTAAGCCGTCAGAACTTCTTAACATGGTTATTATAGCGGCCTACAACGAAGATTATGAGGTCATCCAGCCAACAATTGAGTCTGTCGTAAACTCCACCTATAGCAACAAGAAGTTAGTGGTCGCTCTGGCGTATGAGGAGCGAGGTGGTCCGAGTATGGAGGCTACCGCAAAACGACTCGAGAAAGAGTATAAAAAGGTTTTCCGAGATTTCAAGATCATCAAACACCCCGCTAACTTGCCAGATGAGGTCATCGGTAAGGGTCCGAACATTACTTTTGCTGGCGAGAGGCTAAAGGAGTGGTGTGACGAAAACAATGTCGATTACAAAAACGTTATAATGACGACGCTAGACTCCGACAACCGTCCGCATCGCTCGTATTTCGACTACGTAACCTACGAGTATATTATAAACACCGACCGCAAACACCTCGCTTACCAACCGATAGCGCTATTCTTGAATAACATCTGGGATGTTCCAGCGGTAATGCGAGTCGTTGCCACAGGTAACACCTTCTGGAACATTATTAGCTCCATGCGCCCATATTCCATGCGCAACTTTGCTTCGCACTCGCAGCCGATGGACGCTTTAGTCGAGATGAATTTCTGGAGTAAGCGCTCGATAGTGGAAGACGGTCATCAGTTCTGGCGTAGCTACTTCCATTTTAAGGGCAAATTCTCTGTGCATCCGGTTTATATACCTGTTTATCAAGACGCCGTTTTAGACGATACTTACATAAAGACCTTCAAGGCGCAGTTTGTGCAGCTTCGACGCTGGATGTACGGTGTCTCAGACATACCTTTTGTCGCTGAGAGGACTTTTACCAAAAAGCGCACCTCGCCGTTCATACCGACCTTTGTGTGGTTTGTTAGGGCGCTTGACGGTTACGTGACGGCCGCCTCTATGTCTATACTTGTAGCCGCCGGTGGGTGGGTGCCATTGCTAATAAACCCTAACGCCTATAAAGACCTAGTTGCTCATCAGTTGCCAGACGTAGTCAGTATGTTCCAGACCATAGCACTTCTCGGTCTTGTCGTTATGATATTCCTGTCGATGAAGATGCTACCGCCTCGTCCAGAGCGCTACAAGCGCCGTAGGACGCTCTGGATGGTCTTACAGTGGGTCTTTATGCCTCTAACTGCCATATGTTACCTGTCGTTCGCCGCGCTTAATGCCCAGGCTCGTCTATTCTTAGGCAAGTACTTAGTTAAGTTCGATGTTACCAACAAGGCAACTGTCGCCTCTAGAGAGGCCGCTAAGGCTACGTCTGGCAAAGGCAAAGCCAAGATCTAAAGCAAATCTAAAGAGTTAAATTAAAAATACCCGCTAGCTAGTAGAGGGTATTTATTAATTATGGCGGTCGGTGCGGTGACGCACTTCACGCTTGATGTCTCGTAGGGTCTTGTCGTACTCAAAATCTAGAGTAAAACGTTCTAGTTGAGACTTCTTTTGGCTTATCTTTATCTGTTGTTTATCAGCCATACCTTCAGTATAGCATAATCGCTATTATAAGTCAAGCGAACAGGCTGTGGGTCAATATATCGTGGGTGATATAAAAAGTGTCTAGCTGGGGTAAAAAGGGTGGTGGAAAAGTCGCAAGGGGCTGTGGGGAAGTCAAAAATAGACTATTATAGTAGGGTAATGAAGAATCTTTATATCTCTAAAACAAGCAGTCGAGGTTTTGGTATGGTCGGACTTTTGGTGGCAGTCGTGTGCATTGTAGCTATAGCAGGGGCTTACTATTCAATACAAAATACAAGTCTCAGCAGAGATGAGGCAGGGTCTGTCGATACGCTGTTAGATTTTGACGGGTCTGCCGTGTCATTTTCTGGTTTAGAGAGGGCTATTATGGCAGTAGGCGACCCCGTTTCTAGCGTTCAGGTTACGGGTTCTGACAGTGGTCCTAATGGTCAATATGAGCTATTCGTAAACGTGAGCGTGCTGGCCGATTCAGTCAGCTCGGAACTTTTAAAGAGTGTCCTAGCGACGGTCTCTAGAAACATGCCTAGCGAATATAATTCAGTTGATATTAGTATCTGGTCTGGTAGTGGAAACTTAAACTTAGGTACGGCCGCCGCTGAACTCGGCGTGCGTGAAGAGCTGGTCAATGACACCGGGAGCTTGGTGATACAGAAAGATGAATTGGCCGGAGTTGCCCAAGGCTGGTAGCCTAGCATAAATGTATTAAAGGAGTCGTAATGTCAAAAAACACCAAAGAATTCAACAAGGGCTTAATAGTCGGACTAATATCAGCCATTATTGCCTGCACTATAGTGGTTGTTTTTGTGTATTTTAGCTTAAATCAAAGAATAATTAGTGGCGAAGAGGGTATATATGAGTCAATTCACAGTTTGAGAATTGACCTAGAGACATTGAAGCAATAGTTGCTTGTGATTATTCGTAACGTAAGGCTAGAATTGTTGAAATAATTTCTTGGTGGGTCCTAGAGGATTCGAACCTCTCACCTCGTCCACGTCAAGGACGCGCTCTAGCCAAATGAGCTAAGGACCCTTAGGGGTGTTACGAGAATAAATTATACAGCAAGTGGGGGATTTTCTCAAGGTCGTCTGCTATAATTGAATGTATGAGTGAACATCTTAATGCCATGCGTCATAGTTTGGCGCATATCACAGCGAGTGCAGTAAAAAATCTTTGGCCAGGGGCTAAGTTTGGTGTTGGACCGGTTGTAGAGAACGGTTTTTATTATGATATCGACCTTGGTGATATGAAGGTTTCAGAGTCTGATTTTAAGCGGATTGAAAAAGAAATGCGCCGAATTATCAATCAGGGGCAAGATTTTGAGCATTTCGAACTTCCTATTGCTGAAGCTATAGCGTGGGCCAGAGAGAATGGCCAGCCTTATAAAGAAGAGCTTCTTAACGACCTCGGCAGAGCTGGCACGACGGTTGCTAAAGACCTTGACGCTAATGAACTTGGCTTAGCTGGCGACGGTTCAGCTGTTGAAACGGTGTCGTTTTATAAAAACGGTGACTTTATTGACCTTTGTCGTGGTCCGCATCTTGCTAACACTAAAGAAGTGGGTGCTTTCAAGCTCATGCGAGTAGCTGGTGCGTATTGGCGAGGTAAAGAGACTAACCCACAGATGCAACGTCTTTACGGTGTAGCTTTTGAGACGAAAGAGGAGCTCGAGGTTTACTTGACACGCCTGGAGGAGGCTAAGCTTCGGGATCATCGCAAGCTCGGTCGTGACCTCGACCTCTATACGGTGTCGCCGTTAGTTGGCCCTGGTTTGCCACTATTCACTCCACGGGGTACAGTTCTTCGTGATGTCGTTAGCGATTATTCTAATCAACTCCGTCAGCGCTATGGTTTCCAGAGGGTTTGGACGCCACATATTACTAAAAAAGAGCTTTACGAGAAGTCTGGTCACTGGGCAAAGTTTGGTGACGAGCTATTTTTGGTTACCAGTCAAGAAACTAGTGACAATTTTGCCTTGAAGCCAATGAACTGTCCGCATCATACCCAGATATTCGCCAGTCAGCCGCGCAGTTATCGTGACATGCCGGTACGTTTTTTGGAAACTACGACCGATTATCGGGACGAGAAGACCGGTGAGCTAGGTGGGCTGAGCCGAGTTCGCTCGTTAACTCAAGACGACAGCCATGTTTTTGCTAGACCAGACCAGATAGAAGAAGAAATAAACAATTTACTAGCCTCAGCTCGGGAGCTTTACCAGACTATCGGCATGAAGCTTCGGGTCAGGCTGTCGTATCGGGACGATTCTGAAGGTTATCTGGGCGAGTTAGATTTATGGTCTTCGGCTCAGGCTCAACTTAAGTCGGCTGTCGAGTCGAACGGCTTAGATTTCTTCGAAGCCGATGGCGAAGCGGCCTTTTATGGTCCAAAAATAGACTTTATGGCCACTGACGCTATCGGGCGAGAGCATCAGGTGGCAACTGTACAGCTCGATTTTGTTCAGCCAGAGCGTTTCGAGCTTAGTTACACCGACACTGAAGGTCAGCCTGCTCGGCCAGTCATGATCCACTGTGCCTTGTTGGGTTCTATTGAGCGTTTTCTGAGTGTATTTATTGAGCATACTGCCGGTTGGTTTCCGTTTTGGGCAGCTCCAGAGCAAGTTCGTATTCTGACTATCAACGACGCAGTACTGGACTATGTTTCAGAAATTCGCCAAGTGCTAGACGGCTTGGTGCTCAATGTCCCACTTAAATTTAACGAAGTTCGTTATACTGTCGACGACCGAAATGAGAGTTTAGGCAAAAAAATTCGAGAAGCAACCGCTATGAAGATTCCGGTGCAGTTAATAATTGGTCAAAAAGACAAAGATGCTAGGGAAGTGAGCGTTCGCACTCAAGGTGGCGAAGAGAAAATAGCCCTCAATCAACTTGCTGAATATTTAAGGAGTTTATAAATGTCAAACAAAAAAGTAATAGCTATAGATATTGATGATGTAGTTGCCAACAGTAGTGAGGCGGTTCGGTTGTGGGTCAATGAAAATCTTGGGCTAAATCTAACGAAAGAAGATTATTACCTAGAAGAAGGCGCTGACTACTGGGATTATTATAGAAGCGTCTGGAATAAGCACGGCGTTGACCCTGACCAAACTAAGTACTCGTCGGCATTTGCCGAGAGTCAGGCAGATATAGCAATGGTTCCTGGTTTCAAAGAGGCCGTCAACGAACTGTCTGAGCATTTTAATATTGTTTTTGTTACTTCTAGAGCACCTACTACCAACGAAGTTACCCAAAAGTGGTTCTTAGACAACCTTGGTTACGAGGTGGTTATACATTTTGCCAGCGCTGGACCACACCTTTATGGTATGGACGCACCGTCAAAGGGTGAAATCTCTAAGGAGCTAGGAGCGACTTATTTAGTAGACGATTTTCCAGGGCATGTGCAGTCTGCTCTAGACTACGGAGTTCAGGGTATTTTGTTCGGTAAGTACGGTTGGCAGGTTGGAGCTCCGTCGACAATGGTGCATATTGAGGATTGGGCGGGGGTCGTGGAGTATCTTCGCAGTCGTGAATAGGAAATTCCGAGAAAATATAGAACATCTCATCGCTCAAGTTCCTGCTGGTAAGGTCACTACTTACGGCGACCTTGCATCGCTTGCTGGGCATCCTTATGCGGCACGTGTAGTTGGGGGCATTGCTCATTCTGGTGACGAAAACCTCCCTTGGCATCGTTTAGTTAATAGGCTCGGTGGCTTAGCTGGCGGTTATCCGGGCGGTAAGGCTACTCAGCAAAAACATCTTGAAGCTGAGGGGGTCAACTGTACTAATTTTATTGTTGATGATTTTGCCAATAAAAGGTGGCGACCATGAGTACCAACCAGCCTTTAGTTGTAATTGTCGGGCCAACCGCTAGCGGCAAGTCTAGTTTGGCTATGCGAGTGGCCGAAAAGTTTAATGGAGAAATAATCTGCGCCGATTCTCGCACTATATATAAAGGTATGGACGTAGGTACGGCTAAGCCGTCGGCAGTCGATCAGCTAAAAGTTCCACATTGGGGATTAGATTTAGTCGAGCCAGGCGAGCGCTTTACGGTTGCTGACTTTAAGGATTGTGTAGTTAAGAAAATTGCTGAAATTCGGAGTCGAGGTAAGTTACCTATGTTAGTTGGTGGCACTGGTCTGTACATTGACGCCGTCGTTTTTGACTATAAGTTTGGTGATACTGATTTAAATCTGCGTTCAAAACTTGAGAAATTAAGCCTAGATGAGTTGCTAAAGTGGTGTAAGGAATACAACATTATTTTACCCGAGAATACAAAAAATAGGCGCTACTTGATTCGGGCTATTGAACAAGGTGGTGCTTCTGAAAAGGGTTATGGTGAAATTATAGACAATACAGTCGTTGTAGGAATAGCAACAGAAAAAGCAACGCTAAACAAACGAATTGAAGATAGAGCTGAACAATTATTTGCCGATGGAGTTGTCGAAGAGGCAATAAAGTTGGGCAAAAAGTATGGCTGGGACAACGAGGCGATGACTGGCAATATCTACAGGTTAACTAAAATGTATATTGACGGAAAAATATCTCGCACTGAACTAAAAGAGCGATTTATTATTTCTGATCGTCAATTAGCGAAGAAACAGCTTACTTTTATGAAACGCAATGAACACATCAAGTGGCTTTCTTTAGAGGAGGCAGAAAATTACCTTACTAACTTCTTGGGTGATGTGTTATTATAAGAACAAGAAAATAAGACAAGGGGAAGGTTTATGATAGATAAGTTATTCGGTTCGAAAACAAGAATCAAGTTGTTGCACCTTTTCATGAACCATCCTGGACAATCTTTTTATGTGCGTGAAATAACTCGCCTGATTGAAGAACAGATCAACTCTGTTAGGCGAGAGCTTGCCAACATGCTAGAGGTCGGCGTCATAACCAGCGACAGTGCCGACAACAAGCTTTATTATGAAGTTAATCAACGTTATGAGTTTTATGCTCCACTGCGGGCGATTTTTGCCGGCGAGTCGGTTGAGGCTGTACCGCAAGAGGTTACTGAAACCGAAGATGGCATCAATGCTCGCTACGTTGATATTATAAAAGAGATACCAGCTCTTCGCTTAGCGATTTTTGCTGGAGTTCTAGTAAGAGGTTCGGCGGCTCAAGTGGACATATTGCTTGTTGGTTCGTTGTCTAAGGCTAAGGTCAAGTCGGCTATTGCTGCTATAGAGAAAAATGAAGGTCGCGAACTTAACTATTCAGTATTACCGTACGACGAGTTTTACTATAGGTTGAGCGTTCGCGATAGGTTCTTGATCGAAATTCTGTCCGGCAAGCATAGCGTAGTGGTAGATGTAGATAATGTTTTAAGTGACGAGAAGAAGGAGAGTCAGTAAATGTTTGAAATTGAATATAAAGGCGGAAACACAGTAGTTCTATCTACAAAAAATGCTACAATCGTGGCGGATCCTAAGTTGTCGGTGGTTGGGTTGAAGGATTTAACGGTTAAGGGCGACATTGAATTAGCAACCGAAGAGAGGTTTGCTTTGAATTCAGAAGATGCTAGGCTTCGTATCGAGAGTCCTGGCGAGTACGGAGTCGCCGGTTTTGACATAGCGGGCATTGCCGCTCAGCGTCACCTAGATTCAGAGGCCGAGCCTAAGAAAAGTACTATCTATCGGATAGAGGCCAGTGGCTTTAGGGTTGCGCTTTTAGGCAACATATATGAGAAGTTGACGGAAGAACAACTAGAGAGAATTGGCGTTGTCGATATTCTTATTATTCCAGTTGGTGGCGGTGGTTATACGCTAGACCCTACGGGGGCTTCGACGTTGACTCGCCAAATCGAACCGAAGGTTGTTATACCAGTTCATTATGCCGACGAAGCCTTGAAGTATGAAGTTCCTCAAGCAGAACTTAGTGAGTTTATTAGCAAGCTCGGTGCACCGCATGAGAAGGTATCGAAGTATAAGCTAAAGCAAGGCGCCATCTTGCCAACGACCCTGACGGTTATTGAATTAGAGCGCTCTTAGTTTTTGATTTTCGCCTGAGGGCCAAAAAACTAAAAACTCCCCTGTGATGGGGAGTTTTATTTAACGAACTTTTTAGAATATTTAAAGAATACCTTTTTTCTTGAGAGTTCGGATAGCTTGCGTGCTCAGGGTCATTGTAACCTTTTGGCCGTCGACCTCAAAAGTTTTCTTCTGAAGATTTGGCTTAAAAACACGGCTGGTTCGGCGCAAAGAGAAGCTAACGTTCTTGCCGTATTGCTTTCCTTTACCGGTTAGTTCACATCGTGATGCCATAATTTATTTCTCCTTTATAAGGACACTAGCGTCTATTTTACCTCTTTTTACCTCTGGAGTCAAGGTGATTTGTATTTTTATTGAATATTCCTATTCGTTTTTCCGCTTATGATATAATTAAAAGGTTATGGGTATAGATATTGTATACATAATCATCGTTTTGGTGGTGATTTTGTTGTCGATGACACTTCATGAGGCGATGCACGCTTTTGTTGGTTATTGGCTGGGTGACGACACGGCTAAGCTGGAGGGGCGATTGACGCTTAATCCGGTGAAGCATATCGACCCTTTTTTGACGATTTTACTACCCCTGATTCTAGCCATTATTGGTGCGCCGATCTTTGGTGGCGCCAAGCCGGTGCCGTTCCGTCCTGACAAAGTTAAGGGAGGCGACTGGGGAGCTGCTCTAATCGCTCTGGCTGGGCCGTTAACTAATTTGTTTATAGCTTTCATTGTGTTTGGCGTCGGAGTCTTGAGTGGTGTTATTGTCGAAGAGGGGGTTAGGGTGTCGCTGGCTGGAACTATTATCTCGACTGGTATTATGGTTAACCTCGGCTTCTTTATATTTAACATGTTGCCAATTCCGCCACTTGACGGCTCTAGGGCAGTGTACGCCATCGCTCCAGATTTTATTCGTAACGGTATGCGTCTTATAGAGCAGTTTGGGCTGATATTTATATTCGCCATAGTTTTAATAGGTGGTTCATTTTTAGGTATATTTATGACTGAAGTTATGAGCTTTTTCCTCAATGTATTCTCTGGTATTT
>CAZSTN010000026.1:0-9305 GCA_964609915.1 uncultured Candidatus Saccharibacteria bacterium
GAAAGTGTTATTGCCCGAAGCGTAAGCGAATTATGTACCAGCAGAAGATTTGAGGCCTGCGTCTTCCTCGGTTGGAAAACTACCGGTTCTTACTTTGTCTAGCTGGAGTTGTTTAGCAGCTGTGTTTAGGTCAGACTTTAGGGTTGTTTCTTTAGCGCTTTTGGTTATGCCGTTGTAGGAAACGATGGTTATGGCGGCGAGGATAGCAATAACAACTACGACAATCAGAAGTTCGACGATAGTAAAGGCGGAAGATTTTTGTTTAATAATTGGTGCGCTTATCATAGGTGTCGTTCCCTGTTTAGGTATTATGATTATACAAACAGTATACCATAAGCGGGAAGGTTAAGGGCGGGCAAGCAAGAAACAAAAATCCCAAAAAGAGCCTAAAGAAAAAACTCCGCTTATTTGCGGAGTTTTAGCTCTAAAGCCCACTCTTCACCTACCCTAGCTTCTTACCTAGCTTACTCTAAGACCGTCTGCAACCTGAGTTCGAGAAGGAGCGAAAGCCCTACGAGAACCCAGCGTGAAGCCTAGGTCAAAAGAGGAAGGCTAGGGAGAGAAGACTAGCGCTTCAAATCGTCGATCTTATCCTCGACAGCTTCTTTGGTTTCTTCGGTCTTTTCTTCTGCAAAGTCTCGAACGTCTTCTGCTTTTTCTTCTACCGAGTCTTTGACATCCTCAGCTACGTCTTTTGCGTCATCGACCACTTTGTTTAGTTTGTCTTTGGCGTTGTCTATGAAACTCATAGGCTCTCCTTTGCTTAGATGTTATGTACCCTTATCATATCTAATAAACCTTAAAATTAACTTAAAGGCCCTGCCGACTAAACAACTATGCCACCGCCCAGACAGTTTTCTCCACTGTAAATCACCACCGACTGACCGGCGCTGACCGCTCTTTCGGGGTTTGTGAGTCGAAGCGACAAGCCTTCTTCAACCGCAACAACTTCAGCCTCAATCAGAGCGCCTCGATGTCTCGCCCGAACCTCGCAAACATCACCAGGTCGTAATTGAACTTCAGGATTTATCCAGTGGACGGCGCCCAAAGACAGCTCCGACCGCCAAAGAGCCTCGTCATTTAACTGAGTGGTAACGTAGACTTCGTTTTTGTCCATGTCTTTACCAACAACATAATAGGGCAGGCCACCGCCAACGCTTAAACCATGGCGCTGACCTAGAGTATAGAAAATTGCTCCGTCGTGACGACCAAGAACCTTGCCGGACGCCTTATCTACAATAGCCCCTGGTCGAGTCTCGACGTATTGACTCAAAAATTCACGAATGCCTATCTGACCAACAAAACAGATGCCCTGACTGTCTTTTTTACTAGCAGTATAAAGTCCCCGATCGGTGGCCATTTTGCGAACATCAGACTTCTTGAACTCACCAAGCGGAAAAAGAGTTTTATAGAGCGCTTCACTGGTAACTCTGTACAAAAAATAGGTCTGGTCTTTAGTTTCGTCGACGGCTTTTTGGAGGTTTCCGTCTACAACCCGGGCGTAGTGGCCGGTAGCGATTAAATTGGCGCCGTCTTCAAGGGCCGTTTCTAGAAAAAGCTTAAATTTAACCTCCTGATTACACATAATGTCAGGATTAGGAGTCCTGCCCAGTTTGTATTCGTCTATCATGTACTGGACTACTTTTTCTTTATAGTCAGCTTCAAAATCAAAAACCTTAAAGTCTATACCCAGCTGAACAGCTACTCGCTTTGCGTCAGCTAAATCGTCAGCCCAAGGGCATTTCATGCCTGGAAGGTCCTGAGTCCAATTTTTCATATAGACCCCAGTAACTTCATAGCCTTGCTCAACTAACAAAGCTGCCGTCAACGAAGAATCGACTCCGCCACTCATGCCAACATAAACTTTTGTCACACCACACCACCAATATAGAAAGCAATTATTTTCGTCATTTCGCTACTAGCCAACCACCAGCCACGAGGCGTCAGCCACCACCACCAGCCCCAGTCGCCGTCGTTATGAACTGGTGCATCTCGCACCGAAACATCGCTTGTCCGCTGGTTAAACTCCAGGCTCGCTCGTCGCTGATGATAGCCAGAAGTCACCAGAATAACATCGTTAAACCCCCTGTTTTCAAAAATCAGCTTAGATTTCTCGGCATTTTGCTGAGTCGTCTCGGCCTCTTCGTCAATGATTATCTGATCTGGAGAAACCCCATTTTCAATAGCAACCCTTCGCATATCAGCGGCGTTACTTGGACCACTTTTGTCACGGGCAGCCCCAGAAAAAATTATAGTGTCCGCCCAGCCCTTTTTGAGCATTTCCACTCCTGCTTCGGTTCGTGCCTTGGTGTTGCCACCACTTATGACTACTATGGCGTCAGCTTTATCGCAGCTTGTGCCTTCAACCGGAGTTTCACCACAGCCCAAAAAGTCGCTCGGTTGCAAGTAAATTGTTGCACCTAGTACAAAAAAGATAGCTAATGAAATAATGCTAAGTAGCCACCTCATGTTAAATACCTGCCCTGTCTTTTTCTAATCGGATAGCTTCAATAAGAAGGTCAGTGGCTCGAGTGCAGTTTTCTTCATTTGAGAATTTACCCAGAGTTATGCGCAGACTTCCGTCAGCAACTTCTGGCGCCAAACCGATAGCCTCCAAAACGTGTGAACGAGTCCCCTTGTTAGCAGCACAAGCGCTACCGGTAGCAACATAAACGCCCTTAGCCTCGAGCATAAAAAGGACCCGCTCAGCGTCTAAGCCTGGAAATGATAGGTGCAGATAACTAGCTAGCCTATTCTTTTTATGTCCTGAAACGACCGCCTCTGGAAAAGCCTCCAAAACTGCGTTTTGCATATTATCACGAAGAGACTGCAGGCGTTTAGCCTCATAATTACGATGCTCGGTAGCCAGTTCAAGAGCCTTGGCAAAACCTATTGCCCCGGCGACGTTTTCTGTGCCACTGCGTAGTGACCTCTCTTGGCCACCACCATAAACCAATGGGCTGAGCTTTACCTGGCTACCCGCCCACAGCAAACCAACCTGCTTTGGACCGTATATCTTTGCAGCATTTAAAGTCAAAAGGTCGACGCCCAGCCGAGCGACGTGGACATCTACCTGCCCCAAGCCTTGCGAAGCGTCGCTGTGAAGGTATATTGGCGTAAAATCACCCTTTTCTCGGCGGCTCATGGCTTCATTTTTGACGATCTCTGAAACTGCTCTTAGCGGCTGAATAGTACCCAGTTCATTATTAGCCAGAGAGACGCTAACGAGACGAGTGTCCTGCCGAATAGCCGATTTTAGCTCGTCTAACAATACCGTACCACTGGCATCGACACCAACAATGGTGTGGTCGAATTGCTTAGCCGTTTCAAGAACGGCTGGATGTTCAGTAGCAACCGTAACAATATGCCCACCGATACCCTTCAAGGCTAAGTTTATGGACTCTGTAGCTCCAGCTGTAATAATTATTTCTTCGCCTGTAGCGCCTATTGACCTACCGAGAGATTTTTTAGCGTCTTCGTAGTCATGACGGACATCTATGGCTGGTGAGTATGGGGAAGAGGGGTTAAAAAATTTATCTGAAAAATACGGCTCCATAGCCAACAAGACTTTTGGCTCGAGCGGAGTCGCGGCTGCATAATCAAGGTATATAATATCTTCACTCACTATTATATTATAGCAAGTTTAGATTAAATTCTCTTTAACATAAAGCTCTTTGATGTCTTTATAGTGAAGTTGCGATGCTACAGCGACCTTTTCGAGGTCATCGGGCTGAGAATAACGCAATTCGCCATTAACAAGCGTGGTTATACCATTCGGGCCAGGTTGATAACGGTAGACGTCTGATGCTTTCTGACCTCTTGCTGTTTTTTCTAGGAACCATTCGCCTCCGTGCGTCCAAAAACGCTGGCTTACAGTTTCGGGACTCTTGTGGAACAGCTTGCCGCCTATTTCACTCTCTCTGTCTAAAAAACTCTTCTCGTCAGGACGAACACCAGCGACTAAAAAATGAGTTAATTTCTGCAAGCTTGAACGAGAAGCGGCCGTTTCAACAGCTTTCTTGCGGAGTTCTGACATATCCACAGCAGTTTGAGTGCATACTTCGTTGCATATTCTCAACTTATCGGCCATGGACTCAACAACCCGAGTGGTCTCGGGCCTACCATAAGAAGGCACGTTGTAATTTGCGTTATCCATAGTAATAATCTCTGATTTTAAGAAATGCTAAATAATTTATTGGCATTTTCTGTAGTTGCCATGGCTATTTCGTCAAGGCTTAGGCCCCTTCGACTCGCATGCCAATCAGCAACAAGACGCACATGCGCCGGTTCATTTACTTTACCACGAAATGGGGCTGGAGTCAAGAAGGGAGCGTCGGTTTCAACCAGTAAACTCGCCAATGGTATGCTGTCGTAAACACTTTTTTGAGAGTCGTCCTTGGTGAAGGTACTTATACCGTTTAGGCCTATAAATAGCCCCTCGGACAATGCCCTATCGAGGTTTTTCTGAGAGTCGGTAAAACTGTGCAGTACTCCCCTAATACCTTGGAAATTATTAAATATTGGCCAAAAATCGTCAAAAGCGTCACGAACGTGAAAGATTATCGGTAAGTTATTCCTCAGAGCGATGTCAATTTGTTCTTCAAAGCCCCTAATCTGCTGTTCTCGGGTACTGTGATTGTAATAATAATCCAAACCTATCTCGCCGACAGCCACGACCCTAGAACCCGACTTTGCAAGTAATTCTATCTCTGACCAGCCGTCTTTAGCATAATGTGGATGCACGCCAATGCTAGCAAAAACGTCTCGCCTCTCTTCAGCAAGCAAAACCGCTCTAGATGAACTAGCCTCATTAGTTCCTACAGAGATAACTCTTTCAACGCCTGCGTCGTGCGCACGAGACATAACCTCATCGGTAGGAAAGGGATAATCGTCCTCGTGAATATGGCAATGGCTATCTATTAACATGGGCTAAACCTTAGCGTGTGGGTCTTTGGTATGCAGATACTTCTTAGGGAATAAAACACCTTCGGGCATCTGAACGACACCGGTGTCAAAAATTTCATGAATAGTAGCAGCTGTACCTGGCAAAAATGGCACCAAAAGATCACCAACCTGCAATAATGCGCCCGAGCAATAAGCCAAAACCTCAGAAAGATGGCTCTTAGCATCAGTGTCTTTTTCAAGTCTTTTAGCAATCTCCCAGGGTTTAACGCTATCAATATATTGGTTTAGACTACGGACTTTGTTCCAGACTTCGTCCATGGCTACGTTAAACTGCGAGTTATCCATGGCACGATGATAAGCCGTCATGTCGTGTTCAGTCTGAGTTGCCTCACCGATAACACCTGACTGGTAGCGAGTTATCATACTGGCGACTCGCTGAATCAGGTTGCCGAGGTCGTTGCCTAGTTCGGTATTATAAGCGATTTCGAACTTTTCCCAGGTAAAGTCACCATCGTCAAGCGTTGGAATATGACGAGAAAAGAAATAACGAAAAGCTTCAACACCGTAATTGTCGATTATATCAATTGGGTCAACCACATTACCGACAGTCTTGCTCATTTTCTCACCACCGACGTTGACAAAGCCGTGTACCAATAAGCGCTTTGGAGGTTGCAAGCCCAAACCAAGCAACATAGCTGGCCATATACCGGCGTGAAACCTTAGAATGTCTTTACCTATAACCTGAACATCGGCTGGCCAATATTCTTGCCACTGCGGATTACTAGGGTAACCTAAAACGGTAATGTAGTTAGCGAGAGCATCTATCCAGACATACATGACCTGCTCGGGGTCGCCTGGCACTGGAACGCCCCAGCTCAAACTCTTCTTCGGACGGGAAATACTGACGTCTTTTAGGCCATCTTTTATAAGTTCTAGAAACTCATTTTTACGAAACTCTGGCACAATTTCCATAGTGCCGTCATTGAGAGCTGCCTTTATATGATCGGTGAATAGACTGGTCTTTAGAAAATAGTTTTCTTCAGTTATCTGCTGGTAAGGAGCTTGATGGTCGGGACAAACTCCGCCGTTTTTCTGAACATCACCGTCAGTATAAAAAGCCTCACAACCAACACAGTACCAGCCCGAATATGCGCCTTTGTAAATATAAGGCTGAAGTTTTTGCCAAATGTACTGAGTCGCCTGCTCGTGGTAGGGGTCGGTAGTACGAATAAAGTCAGTGTACTGAGCGCCAACTTTTTGCATCAGAGTTAAAAAATTTCCATGCATAGAGTCGGTGTATTGCTGTGGAGTCATTCCGCTTTCGGCGGCTTTGGCAGCTATTTTATTACCGTGCTCGTCAGTTCCCACTTGAAAACGAACTTCACGGCCATTCTGTTTCTGATATCGAGCCCAAATATCTGCCAATAAATAGTCAATCGCATTACCAATGTGCGGTTTAGAGTTTACATACGGTATAGCCGTCGTAATATAGAGTTTTTTCTGATTAGTTTCCATTAGTTACTATTGTACCAGTTTTTTCCAATCTTCTATAGATAGCATCTCTGCTCGACTGTCTGGGTCTATGCCGGCTTCACCAAGCAACTTCTCAGCTTCTGGCTTAGAAATATGCAAGCCACTCGACAAACTGCTTTTCAATTTTTTTCTTTTAGCGGAAAAACCGGCCTTAACTACCCTGAAAAAATCTTGCTCTTCGTCCTCAGAAACTAACGGTTCGGGACGCATTTTACAAACGACCACCTGACTGTCAACCTTCGGTGGCGGAGTAAACAACTCTGCCGGCACCACATCGCCAAGTGAAACTTCAGCGTAAACCTGAGCGCTGACCGCCAGAATACTCATGTCACCAGGCTTGGCGGCTAGTCTTTCGGCAACCTCTTTTTGAATCAACAAAACAATTGCACGAGGTCGGTTTTCGGAAGTTGTTAAGAGTTTAATAATCTTTGAGGTAATGTAATACGGCACGTTTGCAACAACAACATAGCCCTTAGGTAGGCGCCTTAGGTCAAAAGACAAGATATCTTCATTGACAACCTCTAGGTCCTTTCCAGGAAACTGGCCAGGAAGTTTTGTCGCTAGATCCTCATCAAGCTCAACAGCGACAACTTTTTTAGCTCGACGAAGAAGCTCGCTAGTCAAAGTACCCAAGCCCGGGCCTATCTCAAGAACCGTATCTTCTGGGTTTATTTCAGCCAGATCGGCAATATGTGACAGAACTTCCCTGTCTTTAAGCCAGTGTTGTCCGAGAGATTTCTTGGGATTCGCCATAGACTAAATGCCGTCGGCTTTAGTCCAGTCAGTCGCAAGATCAAAGCCATAAGGATGTACCGTAGCAAAACCGCCCGTATCATACACTTTGCCCAGCCCGATACTAGTCTCTACTATCGAACATCTAGGATAATTACCCAAATGCGCCGCAACAATTACATACCCGTCTTTATCAACTTTAGCGCCATCTTCTCGCACGGAATAGTAACCGCCACCACCACAGTTACCCATAACAATATTCATAGGCAAGTCATAATATGTTTCACGGTGAGATACGCCATTGCTATCAACATAGATGTTAACACCTTTTGACTTAGTTAGCCCTCCGTTAGACTTAGCACCCACAACCTCAACCTGCTTAGACGAAGGCTTGGTGGTAACGCTGGCTATCTCTTTACGAGAAACTTCTTGACCATTTTCAATGGTGACTTGGTAAGTGACGGTGCGCTCACCCTTTACGCCAGGCGTTCTGACTTCCCTAAAACCAATTGGCCTATCGACGTCTTGAATCTTTTCGACTTCAAAGTCAACTTCTTCATCAACTGTTATGGTCTGAACACCTTCACGCCAGACTCGCACTCTCAGGCCTGACTCAATAGCGGTTGAAGCGTCAGGGGAAACTCGGTCGTCATCTCCCAGCTTAATACCTTTGTCTTTAAGCATATCGCCGACGGTGGTTGCTTGAGTTCGAGCTACTGTTTCTTTGCCGTAAAGTTCAAAAGCAAACTCTGTAGCTCTGTCGATGCTCAACTGCAATCCGGCACCAGCGCTTAATAAATCGTCAGACTGAGTAAGCTCAGCCTTGTCTTCTGGATGAATCTCTAAATCAGCGTCAGAGGCTATCCTTTCTATGGTCTGATAGGGGGTCATAACTCGCTTACGAGACAAGCCGTCGACAATAGTAACTGGCCTAGCTCGGTAAATGTTCACTTTGTACTCAGAGGCGACTAAAGTCTCGCTGCGAGCTGGCTCAACAGCATCTCGGTCGTCTAGGCTATAGCCAGCCCCTAAAAGTGCATCTTCTACAGTGTTGGCTTCGCTCAAAAAAGACCTTGATTCACCTAAGTCGTGGACAGTTATTAGTTTCCCAAACTCTGAAGTTGCTCCAACTGACCTTATATTTTTGCCGAAAAAGAGAAAAGAACCGGCAATAACCAAAGCTAAAGCCAAAAGAAAGACACCACTAAATACAAACCGTCTCCGGATAATTCTCATACTATTTTATTTTAACACAAAATGTTTTTTATAGCTTTTTAAGTTGAGCATATTCAGCATTTAGTTTTTTGGTCTGACCGCTTATAAAGGCGACCGTTACAGCCAGTCCGTCAATATCTATTATTTCACCGTCACCAAAAGCCGAATGTCGAACCCGATCGCCAAGATCAAGGCCAATTTCATCACTATAAAACTCTTCTTGCTTCTGAGAACCCATTATTTGAGGCTCAGGCGAACCAACGTAGGCTATTTGGTCACCCATATCTTCAATAAAGCGTGAAACTTGGTTATAAGCCCGTTGACCAAACTGCAAACGACTATAAGAGTGACTAAGGTAAAGCTCCTCTCGAGCCCTAGTCATACCGACGTAGCAGAGTCTGCGCTCTTCTTCTAGTTCAGACGGCCCCGCTTCGAAAGCTCGAGCATGTGGCAAAATCCCTTCCTCTAGTCCTATCATAAAGACAACCGGGAACTCTAAGCCTTTAGCCGCATGAAGAGTCATGAGCGTTACGGCGTTATCTCCTGCTTGAACGTCAGCACTAGACATTAGAGCGACCTCTTCTAGAAACTCTTCCGTAGACGTAAATTGCTGGCTATCGGCTATTAAGACACCAATATTCTCGTCTCTTGACTCCGCTTGGGGCGTACCATCAGCTATATACTCTCGATAACCAGTTGTTTTTATTATCCTCTCAATTATCTGAGACGGCGAAAGCTCGCCAAGGCTGTTTTTGGCATCATTAAGTATATGCCCCAGTTTCGTCAAAGCCCCTTTAGCCTTGCCCGAAACAACGTTTTCCTCTTCAACTAACATCAAAGATTCGATTATATCCCCGCCCCTGCCCGACTGCCAATTCAAGAACTTCTCAAAACTAGTCACTCCCACGCCCCTAGTCGGC
>CAZSTN010000027.1:0-9144 GCA_964609915.1 uncultured Candidatus Saccharibacteria bacterium
CTTCAAGTATTCGGTTTACTTCTTCAATACGGGCAACTTTTTTGAGGGTGGTGGTTCCTCGGTTTAAGAGACTGGCGCAAAGTAGAGAAACGGCGGCGTTTTTACTGGTCTTGGTGGTTATTGAGCCAGAAAGTTTGTGGCCACCTTCAACTCGAAAATTAACGGTCCCCTCTTGGTTGAGAGTAACTATTTGCCTTGAAAGTACATCGCTTATGCGCCCTAGCATGTCGAGGCTAATGTTTTGCCCACCTTTTTCAATGCGATTTATGGCGCTTTGGCTTGTACCGAGCGCTTTAGCCAGTTCGGCTTGCGTCATTCCTTTTGATTGTCGAGTTTCTTGTACCAGTTTTCCGATTTTTTTAGCATATGAGATAGCGTTCATGTTAACAATAATATACCAAGTATGATATATATACAATAGTTTCTAATGTGCTGTATAATATATAGATATGATACAAAATAACTCTGTAATTCAAGAAATTATTGACGCCGAAGAAAATCGACAGAAGAATGTAATCGAGCTAATACCAAGCGAAAATTATGTTAGTGATGATGTGCTTACGGCCTTGGGTAGTGTTTTTACTAATAAGTATGCCGAAGGCTATCCTGGTCGACGTTATTATGGTGGTCAAGAAAACACCGATAAAATTGAACAGCTTGCTATTGACCGAGCTAAAGAACTTTTTGGCGCTGACCACGCCAATGTCCAGCCACACTCGGGTGCTTCAGCCAATGAAGCTGTTTATAGTGCTTGGCTTGAGCCTGGAGATACGATTCTGGCTATGGACTTAAGTCACGGTGGTCATCTGACGCACGGTGCGCCAGTAACTCGAAGTGCTAAACTGTATAATTTTGTTCGTTACGGCATGAAAAACGTCGATACTGGCGAAATTGATTATCAGGAGCTTCGTGAAACAGCCTTGAAATATCGCCCTAAGATTATACTGGCTGGTTTTAGCGCCTACCCAAGGGAGCTGGATTATCAGAAGTTTGCTGAAATAGGCAAGGAAGTTGGCGCTTTACTTATGGCCGACATGGCGCACATTGCTGGCTTAATCGTTGGTGGTGTTGCAAAAAATCCCCTCGACTATGGTTTTAATGTTGTAACTACTACAACACACAAGACATTGCGAGGCCCAAGAGGTGGTTTAATACTTTCCATGGGTACTGTCGGTAACCCGCTAAGAGCGCCAGAAAAAAGCCTAGAGAATATTCCTACACTTATAGACCGAGCGGTCTTCCCAGGCACTCAGGGAGGTCCACACATGCATGTAATAGCGGCTAAGGCGGTGGCTTTTGGCGAGGCTCTGCGTCCAGAGTTTAAAACCTACGCCCAGCAAGTAGTAAAAAATGCTCAAGCGATGGCCGAAGAACTAAAGGCTGGCGGACTTAAGCTTATAACTGGCGGTACGGACAATCATCTTATTCTAGCCGATGTTCACAGTAGCTTTGGGATTGACGGCAAAGAGGCCGAGGAGCGACTCGAGCAAGAGGGCATAATTGTTAATGCTAACGTAATTCCAGACGACCCACTACCCGCTTTTAGGCCAAGTGGCATTAGGCTCGGTACTCCAGCTGTGACCACCAAGGGGTTGGTTGAAGAGGATGTTCGAGAGGTTGCTAGGAGAATTATCGATACACTGAAGGACTAGGTGCATTGGGTAGGCAATTAAAAAGAGTCGTAACTAGCGACTCTTTTTAACTAATTATTCTATTGTCTACGAACAGCTAGTTGTAACACCGACGTCGATAGGGGCAGCTTCGCCCGATCCTTCGTAGTTGTAGTGGAAAATCCTCAGTCCTACAACACCAGAACCTGTAGCTGAATTTGGGCAGACCTTTACACGAATGTTGTTCTTTCCGTTAGATGCCTTGAGTACTGCCGTCTCTCCTGATCCTGGCTCTGCGGCAAAATTAATTCCTGTTGCAGGAAGGTAATAAGGCTTAGATGTGTCTGCGCTAAGGTCTGCAGCTGCATCTGGGTAGTAGTTTAGTTCCGAGTAGTAAAGCTCGACCTTCTTCTGGAAGGTGCTTGCAGTCGCCTTAGCCGCTGAAGCGTTTGCCTGTGTTGTTATACCGTTGTAAGAAACGATTGTGATTGCTGCCAAAATTGCGATAACGACAACGACGATAAGAAGTTCGACGATGGTGAAACCGCTTTGGCGGACTTGGTTGATATTGAGACCCATATTTAGGTTGCCCCCTTGTTTAGTTACTTATAAATCAATTGTATAGATTTGTGCTTATAAACGCAAGCATTATTTGCTATTATATAGTATATGCGCACGAAAGGTTTTACGATTACCGAACTAATAATTGCAATGTCTATAATGGCAATAATCTTAGCCTTGGCTTTTGTTAACCTTAACTCTTCTCAGCTTAAGTCCCGTGACCAAGAAAGAAAGGCCGATGTCGAGTCTATAGCCCTTCACCTGGAGTCTTATTACAAAAACGGTACTGGCGACCCCGACGAGCTATTAGGTAGGTACCCGTCAACATCCATCGGTGGCGGAACTGTCCAGTCTGTAAGAAACTACCTCAGGGACATCGACGACACGGTACTTTATTCACCTAACAAATATTCAGAGAGTGGTTCAGGGGTGTCGTTTATGGTGGCAGCTGACTCGGGTTCACTTGGTCCTACTGTTGACCAGTATATATATCAGCCCTTGAGTTGGAATGGCGCTGACTGGACTTTATGTACCGGCTCTAGTGAGTGCCGCCGGTTTAATATATATTACAGGGCGGAAGCTGACGACCTGGTTAAAGTTATATCGAGTAGGAATCAATAAAATGACGAGTAGCGCCAAGGGATTCACAACAGCAGAGCTTCTGGTGACTTTGTTCGTAGCGGCTATGTTTTTCATGGCTGGAACGCAATTATATAACGCAGTCATAAAAGACGGCGGTGATTCTAGGGCCGAATCTAAGGCGAGCAATGTAGCCTATGAGTATCTGCGCAGGTACAGCGACTCTGCACCTAGTCCGTGTGCCGCCAGTTCGCCTCTTCAGGCTCAGCCCATCCACGTTGACACATTAACGGACGTTAATGCTACGGTTTCATACTCTTGTCCGAATCAGGACATCGCCTCACTAACAAAAGTAGACGTAACGATAAAATACAGCATGCCTCAGAAAGAGGTAAGCTATGCTACCTTTGTCGACGCCTCTAGCGGTGCTACCTCTGAAAATATCGGTGTAGCCGACGGCTTAGCTGCTCACTGGAAGATGAACGGCAATGTTAAGAATGAATTTGGCAACACCCAAGAGGTGCTGAGCGGAGTCGAATCGGTGCCAAACAGAGACGGCCAGCTTGACAGAGCACTAAAATTTAATGGCTCTAGTAGTTACGCCTACTCTGATGTTGGCAGTATGTCTACTTTGACTAACCAATTTTCTATATCTTGGTGGGCGAATATCGAGTCCAGCGGTACGGTACAAACGATGTTTTCGGACCAAAGCGGTACTAGTGGGTTTTATGCCAGAGTTAATAATACCAGCGCAACATCTGACGGCTGTAACGCTAGCAGAGTATGTTTTTCGGTTCGTGTTGGAAGTTCTACCAGAGTAGTAAACTACTCCCGAACCCTTGGTGCTTGGGCGCACTATGTTGCTGTGTTTGACGGAAGCATATTGCGATTATATGTTGACGGTACGTCCAGAAGTACCAGTAGCTACGCCGGTACGGTGACCCAAAGCGGCTTGGGGCGTCTTTGTGTCGGCTCTGGAAACGGCACTACCGCTTGTGGTGTCTCGGGTTTCTATGCTGGTATGATGGATGATTTAAGAGTTTACAACAGAGCTTTAACTTCTTCAGAGGTTTCTCAGATAAGAACGGCGGGTCCAAGATGATCAAGAGTCAAAACAGAGGCTTTACTTTAGTAGAAATAATGGTTATTTCACCTATAATTATTCTGGCAATAGGCGCATTTATAGCCATGATAATTACCATGACCGGCGAGGTGCTTTCTTCGAGGGCCGCTAACATGTTAGCCTATGACGTCCAGGACGCTCTTAACAGAATAGAGCAAGACGTTAAACTTAGTGGTACTTTCTTAGCAGAAAATAACGTTCCAGTGTCATCGTCAACCGGTCAAGGTTGGGGCCCCTCCTATAATAATAAATTTACTAATGTCAGCAGCTCCAGGGGAGATGCCTTAATTCTCAATAGCTTAGTTACTAACAAGAATCCGCTCGACCCTGATTCTCGAGCTTTGTATTTAGCAGACAGCCCCAGTCCTTGCTCTTCGGACTCATACATCAGGAATAAGCCGTTAATGATGAACATTGTTTATTTTGTTGAAGATGGCGCTTTGTGGAGGCGGACTATAATGCCGTCAAATTATAATACCGAGTCACAACTATGCGGTGGGACTTCGTGGTATCAGCCTAGTTGTAAGCCTGGAAAAACTTCATCTTTTTGTAAAACCGAAGATATAAGAGTCATAAACGGTATATCCGGGGAAGATTTTTCGGTTAGTTATTTTTTGAAAGTCAGCGACAATGACCCTAATTTAGTTGCTGAGTCGGTGTCTAGCTCTGTTTCCGAGCGCAATGGTGTGCTTGGCGGTCTGCAAACCGCTGAGATTAAAATCACTGCCAAATCTAGAGTTTCAGGGCGAGATATATCAAGAAGTGGTTCGCTTAGGGCTACTCGGCTAGACACTAATGCGGTCACGGTAGCCCCATAGTCAATTCTTAGCTAGATTATTTCTAGTGGCTCTTGCTCAATAATTATCTGGAACTTGTCTCTGACAACTCCAGATATTTCTTCTCTAGCGGTAGCTAGGTCGTTATAACTTTGAGCCGATTCGTTGACTAAAACGAGGGCATTGCCTTCGTGAACTCGAATTCCGTTTATTAGTTTGCCCTTTAGGCCAGCTTGGTCTATTAACCAACCAGTTGGCACTTTGCGACTACCGTCGGGCATGTTGAACGATGGCATATCGGGGAATTTACTCGACACTTCATTAAACTTCCAATCTTCAACGATTGCATTCTTGAAAAAAGACCCAGCGCTCGGTTTTTCGTCTATAGGAGGAAGTTTGTTTTTTCGCACAGCCAGTACGGCGTCACGAATTGACTGGTGCGTATAGATCGTAATGTTGTTTTTGTCTAAATAATTTTGCAGACCTTCGTAAAAAGGTGGGGCAGGGAGAAGCTTTCGTAGCCGAATAGTTATACTTGTGATTATGTAGCGCCCTTGGTATCGTCCTCTAAAAATACTATGTCGGTACGAAAATTCACATTGTTCGTTGGTAAGTTCGACGAATGAGTCGGTCTCGACGTCGTAAGCTTCGAGCGACACTAAAGTGTCGGCTATTTCTTGGCCGTAAGCTCCGACATTTTGAACAGGGGTGGCCCCAGCGGTTCCTGGTATACCTGACATAGTCTCTACGCCTGACAACTGCATGTCGACGGTCTTTTTAACAACTTCGTCCCAGTCCTCGCCAGCTCCGACTTTTATGGTCTTAGAATATTCATCTTCATCTATAATTTCAAAACCCATCATCCGAATTTTCATGATCAACCCTGGATAGCCCTCATCTCGAGCTATTAAATTGCTACCACCGCCGATTACGAATATCGGTATGTTTTTTGCCTTGGCGTTTTTGTATAGTGTCTGTACCTCTTCTTTACTGCGAACTTCTGCGAAGAATCTTGCTGGGCCACCAAGGCGCATGGTCGTAAAATTCTTCAAGGATATATTTGTGTGTATTTGCATGTTATATACTATTATATCAGGTTTTTAGTCTAGATTTTTATGCTTTACCCTGTTATAATTACCTCTGTACTTCAGCATATTGCAAGACTAGAAGTATCGAAAAAACGATAGGCACCCGTAGCTCAGTGGATTAGAGCATCTGTCTTCGGAACAGAGGGTCGTACGTTCGAATCGTACCGGGTGTACCAATTACAATCTGGGTCAGTAGCTCAGCTGGTTAGAGCGTCTGCCTCTTAAGCAGAATGTCGAGGGTTCAAGTCCCTCCTGACCCTCCAGATCTAATCTCGTTATTGATACAAGGGCGATAATCCGAAAAGTCCAGCATTGCTGGGCTTTTTCTATGAGAGAGCCCCAGCGAAATCAGCGAAAATATAAATGTCAGTAATAGGTGGTAACAGAATGTTCAAAATTTTTAAGTATCTCAAGGCAAAAGAATGGCGTTTGATAGGCGTAAGCCTTGTGTTCATCGTCACGCAAGTCTGGCTTGATTTGAAGCTGCCCGATTATATGTCGGAAATTACTAAGCTTACACAGACGCCAGGCAGTGAAATGATCGAGATTTGGAGAGCTGGAGGCTGGATGCTCCTGTGTGCGCTGGGTAGCCTCGCATCCGCTATTATAGTCGGCTTTCTTGCGGCACGTGTCGCATTGTCGTTTTCGCAACGGCTTCGTAGCATGTTGTTTAATAAGGTCGAATCTTTTTCAATGGAAGAAATCAATAGTTTTTCAACCTCAAGCCTTATTACTCGTTCCACAAATGACATTACGCAGATTCAAATGTTTGTCACAATGGGACTGCAATCGATCGTTAAAGCTCCGATTATGGCGGTATGGGCAATTACAAAAATATCCGGAAAGGGCTTTGAGTGGTCGCTTGCGACTGGCGTGACCGTCTTGCTCCTAGTTACCATGGTTACAGCCATAATGATATTTGTGATACCGAAATTTAAAAAAATGCAGGTGCTTACCGATAACTTGACCCGAGTAACAAGAGAAAACCTCACAGGACTCCGTGTTGTTCGTGCTTATAATGCCGAAGATTATCAGGCTGAGAAGTTTGAAGTAGCGAACGAAGATATTACCAGCACTCAGATGTTTACCAACCGTGCTATGTCGGTGATGACGCCCGTCATGACTATAGCTATAAGTGGCCTTTCACTTGCGATCTATTGGATCGGTGCATACCTGATCAACGAGGCGGGGGCGGCGGACAGACTAACCCTGTTTTCCGACATGGTCGTTTTCTCTCAATATGCCATGCAGGTCATTATGGCTTTCATCATGTTAGTTACGATGTTCATAATACTACCAAGAGCCAGTGTTTCTGCGAAGCGTATTAATGAAGTGCTGGATACGGAACCGACCCTGCTTGACGGTGACGCAACCGAAGGGTTAGCAGGGGTTAAGGGCGAAGTCACCTTCAATCATGTCAGCTTTAAATACCCCGACGCAGAGGATTATATTTTGGAAGATGTTAATTTTACAGTAAAGCAAGGTGAAACAATAGCTTTTATCGGCTCTACCGGAAGCGGAAAATCAACGCTTATCAACCTTGTGCCAAGATTCTTTGACGCAACCGAAGGGGAAGTGTTGATAGACGGCGTGAATGTAAAAGATTACAAAATGGAAGCTCTTTATAACAAAATCGGTTACGTTCCACAAAAAGCGGTGTTATTTAAAGGCACCGTCAACTCGAATGTGGGCTATGGCGATAATGGAGCAGGTGATTTTGCAGGGGATGAAGTTAAATGGGCCGTAAATATCGCACAGGGTACAGACTTTGTTGAAAAGATGGACGAGAAATATGACGCTCCGATAGCGCAGGGTGGCGAGAATATATCAGGAGGGCAAAAACAACGACTTGCCATTGCTCGTGCGGTTTGTCGCAGACCCGAAATATACATTTTTGACGATTCTTTTTCTGCACTTGATTACAAAACCGACAAAATACTGCGCAAAACTCTTAAAAACAGTACAGCCGGAGTAACCAGTTTAATCGTGGCACAAAGAATCGGCACGATTATGGACGCAGACCAAATTGTCGTTCTGGACGACGGTAAGGTTGTAGGTAAAGGAACGCATAAAGAATTGCTCCGAGATTGTGCGGTTTATAAAGAAATAGCGATGTCGCAATTAAGCGAGGAGGAGTTGTCTCATGAGTGAACGAACACCAGAAAGAGGACCTGCTCGAGGCCCTATGGGCGGACCGCATGGCATGGGAGGTCTCGCTGAGAAACCGAATGATTTCAAAAAAACATGGATTAAACTGATCCATTATTCTAAGAAATTCATGCCAGCTATTGTAATCGCACTCATCCTTGCGTCTTTAGGAGCGGTATTCCAAATTATCGGGCCGAATCAAATCAAGGATATGACCGATGAGATAACTAAAGGGCTTCCTGCGCTGGTGAACGATGTGCCTGTGGTGGGCGCAATAGACATGGATGCCGTGGTGAGCATCGCCACGATACTGGTCTTTTTCTATGCTGGAGCGCTTCTTTTCAGTTTTATCGGAAACTTTATCATGGCGACGGTAACGGCTAAGATATCAAAAAATATGCGAGCCGACATTTCTCAAAAAATCAACAAATTACCGTTCAGATATTTTGACAAAACAAGCTATGGCGATGTACTCAGCCGTGTGACAAACGACGTAGATACTATCGGACAGACGCTCAATCAGAGCGTCGATTCCCTGATAAGAGCCGTTACTATGTTTATCGGCGCCCTTGTTATGATGTTTTATAACAGTTGGATTTTGGCCTTGACCGCTATTGGTTCAACCCTAGTCGGGTTTGCGCTTATGATGGTAATCATGAAAAAATCGCAGAAGTATTTTGCCCAGCAACAGGAAGGTCTTGGCAACATCAACGGGCATATTGAGGAAATTTATTCGGGCCATAATGTCGTTAAGGTTTATAACGGCGGCAAGGGCGCTAAAAAAACATTTGAAGAAATCAACGACGGTCTGTACACCAGCGGTTGGAAGTCACAGTTCATGTCGGGGCTGATGATGCCTATTATGAACTTCATCGGTAATTTCGGTTATGTGGCGGTTTGTGTGGTTGGCGCAACGCTTGCCATGAACGGAACTATTTCATTCGGTGTCGTTGTAGCGTTTATGTTGTATATTCGTTTGTTTACCCAACCGCTTTCCCAAATGGCGCAAGCTTTGCAAAATATGCAAAGAACGGCCGCTGCGAGCGAACGTGTCTTTGAGTTTTTAGAAGAAGAGGAACTGGCTGATGAAAGTCAAAAAACAAAAACGCTCAACAGCATCAAAGGAGACGTAGAGTTCAAGCACGTTCGTTTCGGCTATGA
Source organism: uncultured Candidatus Saccharibacteria bacterium (assembly GCA_964609915.1). Taxonomy (GTDB): domain Bacteria; phylum Patescibacteriota; class Saccharimonadia; order Saccharimonadales; family Saccharimonadaceae; genus Microsaccharimonas. Next base: position 9,047 of record CAZSTN010000027.1, read on the forward strand.
GAAAGATAAAATTGTTATCAACGACTTCTCGGCTACGGTAAAAGCCGGACAGAAAATCGCTATTGTCGGTCCGACCGGAGCGGGAAAAACAACGATAG
>CAZSTN010000028.1:0-9093 GCA_964609915.1 uncultured Candidatus Saccharibacteria bacterium
GCCGGACAGAAAATCGCTATTGTCGGTCCGACCGGAGCGGGAAAAACAACGATAGTCAATTTACTGATGCGTTTTTACGAAGTGAACAGCGGAGAAATCCTGCTGGACGGTACGCCAATCAGTCAGGTCACAAGAGAAAATGTGCACGACCAATTCTGTATGGTGCTGCAAGACACCTGGTTGTTTGAGGGTACGATCAAAGAAAATATCATTTATAGCAAGCAAGGCGTTACCGATGAAGAAGTTGTAGACGCTTGCAAGGCTGTCGGGCTTCATCACTTTATTAGGACGCTACCACATGGTTATAATGCCGTGCTGAATGACAAAGCGAATTTGTCGGTTGGGCAAAAACAACTCGTCACCATTGCCCGGGCCATGATACAAAATGCGCCACTTCTGATACTGGATGAAGCGACAAGTTCGGTAGATACTCGTACCGAGCGTCACGTTCAGGAAGCCATGGATAAATTAACTCACGGCAGAACGTCGTTCGTTATAGCGCACAGGCTTTCCACAATTAAAAACGCTGATATGATCATTGTCATGCGGGACGGCGATATTGTAGAGAGCGGAAACCATGTCGATCTACTTGACAAGGGCGGATTCTACTCTGAACTCTACAATAGCCAATTTGAACAGGCGTCGTAATGTTCCACGGAAACCTTTAAATTTAGAAGTGAGGGCTTTATTGTCGAGCAGACCGATATCTGTTACTCTATAGAAATGAAGCTTTTAGATGGTAAAGAATTAGCTGGCTACGTAACCGAGAGGCAGGCTCGTCAGGTTCGAGCGTTGAGACAGGCTCATGGAATTTTTCCCAAGTTGGCAATAATCGTAACAGTTGATAATCCAGTCATAGACATTTATACGAGACTCAAAAAGAACTACGGTCAAGATATTCTTATTGATGTCGATATTCACAAAATACCCCAATCTGAGGCTAGGGCATTGATACAGAGTCTAAACACGGACGATTCCGTGCATGGTATTGTTGTGCAGTTACCGTTGGCGGACACCTCCGAAACGGACGCAATTTTGGATTTGATAAACCCAGAAAAAGACATTGATGGTCTTGGGGAGAAATCTAAATACGTCTCTGCCACGGCAACTGCTATAAACTGGCTCTTGGCTGGCTACAACATCGAACTAAGGGGCAAAAGAATCGCTGTTGTTGGCCTGGGGCGGCTAGTCGGCAAGCCTCTATTTGAAGGTTGGAAAAAAGATGGCCTCGATGTTTATGGTTACGATGAAAATAGCGTAAATCTATCAGCTGAAATAAAGAAAGCAGATGTTGTAATTTCAGCAACAGGCGTAGCGAGACTTATAAAATCAGATATGCTGTCTCTAGGTGCCGTGGTCGTAGATGCTGGTACGGCTTCTGATAGCGGGAAAATAGTCGGTGACTTAGACGCTGAGGCTCGAAATAGAGACGACCTAACCATAACACCAGAAAAAGGTGGTGTTGGGCCACTTACGATAGCTGTTTTGTTCGATAACTTAATTCAAGCGGCTCGACTTAGCGACCAAGAACCTGTTTGATCTTTTGAACAACCTGACTTGGTGTTGATTCGGCTTTGACTATATAGTCTTCTATGCCAAGGCTTTGTAATTCCTTGGGGGCTTCTTCTTGACCAAGGTTTGTGAGGATGATTACTGGAATGTCTTTGCCCCAAGGTTGTTTGCGGATACTCTTGAGAGCTTCCGTACCGTTTACTTCGGGCATCTGAATGTCGAGTAGTATAATGTCGGGCTTAAAATGCTCTACGAGGGCAACTCCACGCTTGCCGTTGTCGGCCAACTGTACTTCAAAACCGTCAGCCTCGAACTTCATTCGATACATCTGGCTAATAGTAGGGTCGTCTTCTATAATGGCGATTCTTGTCATGCTTTAATTATAGCATAGAAGTGTGGTATAACTGGAAGTGTTGTATGAGAGAAAGACATGAAATATTCGGCGGTCAAGACGCAGACTTCTATAGTTTTACGAGGTCTTTTAGTCGTTATGACATTGAGCATTTTAAGGAATCTGAAAACCTTGAAAAAGCACTCAGAGCGCAACAAATTCAAGGCGAGAGTTACGTTACGGCCGGTTTTGTTTACCCCGATGGTTTGGACGAATACGGACGTTTGCAGCCAGACCTAGACAGGTCCAGAGGCGAGAACGTTACTTATTTTTTGGCAACTCCAAAGAATGCCGATTTTCGCAATATTCATAAACAAGCTTCTGTTCGAGTCGTTGACATACCTGAAGGTGGAAATCTTAACAGCTTAGCGGCCTACCGTTACTCCGCAGGTTCAATAGCTCCTGAGCATGAAGCTACTCTAAAGACGCATATTGAAATTCATGGAGTATCAAGTGTTAAAGAAATTGCTGCCCTTGCTAAGACCGATGCGGCTAGTTCAGATGCTTCTTATGAACTTCTTCGGGAAATAACACAACAAGCTATTCGTCGCAATAACGACGAGCTGTGGTTAATGACGATTGCTCCAAACGCCTATAGGTCACTGATGGCTAGCTTTGGGCCAGAAGCTATTATGAGGGTTGGCGGAAAAGTAGCGGTAGACGAAGGTGACAGCCGAACTTCGGACGAGTTGCGGTTGTCTCCGGTTATAGTGTCGCCTTGTTCTGGTCCAGACAGTATACTCAACTCTTTTAAGAGAGCCGACCTTCCGGCTGTGCGAGAAAGACTCTTCAAGTCACTACTATTTATAACCGATGGGTTAAGACCCGAGGAGCTAAGTGAAGAAGTTAGGGAACACCTTCTAAATTTCGAGAGGACTGAACGATGGACAAAAGCAAAATAGAATGGCAACCGCCGAAAATTCTCAATCCGCATAGTTTCCGTGACGAATATCCAGAATTTCGTGACATAGAGGTTAATGAAGATGTTGATGTGTTGGCGAAAGATATCGCCGAGCTTCTGCACCCAGACAAAACTTCTAGCAAACCGTTTATGTCGCTAGCTAGGATGAGCATTGCTATGAGTATCGACAACCTAACAAATATTGTTGTTTTTGAGCATGACAATACGGCGGTCCGTTACCCAAAAGAAGAGCTGCATCATGAATTAAGGACTGATAGAAGACGAAATCTTGATACGACAGAAGAACTGAAGGTTCTAGGTGAGGCTACGATTGCGTCTATCGGCCTGAGCGTTGGCAGTAACATTGCTGAGGCTGTTGTCCAAGACGGCATCGGCAAAGAAATTATTATAGCTGACTACGATACTATATCTGCCACTAACCTGAACCGGATAAACGCTACGATGGCTGACGTCGGTTTACGTAAAACTGTCTGGTTTGGTCGGAGAATTTCAGCCATTAACCCATACATGAAGCAGACTCATCTGAGTGAAGGCTATAGCCCCTCGTGCGATAACGAGCTAAGCAGTAAAGGTATAGACGTCATTATAGAAGAGGTTGACAATATGCAGGCTAAAGCTCAGACTAGAGAGCTTGCTAAAAATCTAAAAGTTCCTCTAGTGATGGTGGGCGACCTTGGTGACACCGTGCTTCTTGACGTCGAAAGGCATGACCTGGAGAATGTTAAGCCCTTTAATGGAAAAGTGTCATTATCTTTGTACGAAAAGGCTTTGGCTGGTGAATTAAGTAAGAAAGAAACCGAAACTTTTCTGCTAAAAATCAACCAAGGGCTTAAGAATGTATCGCCGCGAATGATTCAGTCCGCTATGCTTAGGGGTGTAGAGCTGAATGGTTTTCCGCAAAAAGGTGGCACGGTGAAAGCTGGCGCTAGCTTGGCGAGTCTGGCAATAGGCGAGATACTCTTAGGCCGGAAGGTGTCCTCTGGGTCTTACAGGTTGCCTCTTCGCAAAGTCCTTAAATTGTCACCGGCAACCACATTCAGGGAGAGCCTAGCTATTTTTGGTGAATTTATTAAATACAGGAAAAACGACTCTTAGCTAGCCAAATTGGGGTCAAATGTATTATGCTTAAGTTAGTATGATACCTTCTGTGATAGTTGCGGTTAGTCTCATAGCCAGTGCTGTAGTCGGTACGGTTGTTGCTTATCAGCAGATTAGAAGCCCTAAGCACCAGCTGTTTGGCCTTTTAACTTTAACTTTTATAGCTTTTAGCCTCTTCAATTTTGTGTCAATGGACGTAAATCGTGATCAGTTGTCGCTAATGCGCTTAGTGATGGCAACCTCGTCGTTAATAGTATTTATATGCTTTTTATTTGTTACTAGCTTGCGCCGTAATGAGCTAGAGGTTACACCTTTGGCGGCTTGGCTAGGGCTAGCAACGGCTATTGTCGTACCGTTAGGCATGACTCCAGCTGTAATCTCTGACTATGTACCTGGTAGTCCACCGACGCCTGTTGTTGGTTTGGGGATAATTATCTATGCCGTGCATTTAATAGCACTACTTTACTTGTCTGTTCATCTTCTTCTTGAGACTATTAAAAAATCAAAAGGTCGAGAGAAGTCTAGGTTAAAAACAATACTCCTCGGAATTATACCCTCAATGGTTCTGGCGCCAATCACTGGTATGTTTTTACCAGCAATTTTGCACATGCCGGATTTGGTAGTGCTTTCACCGGTTTATACAGTCTTCTTTGTGATTTGTGTTGGCTATGCCATTGTTCGATACGGTTTATTTGACATAAAAACGGCCATTATTCGTAGTACAGCTTATTTTTTGGTGCTAGCAACCTTGACGATTATTTACTACATAGCGGCCTATGCTCTTTCGATATTCATATTTGGCGGTGACGTCAGCTCGCAGATGAGCATTAGTCCGATTAATGTGGGGTTGGCATTAGTTTTGGCCTTTTTGTTCCAGCCAATTAAGAAATTCTTCGATAAGTTGACTAACGGATTGTTCTATAAACAAATTTACGATTCATCAACTTTTTACTCAGAGTTAAATAATTTGGTCAGGTCGACAGTCAACTTAAAATACTTGTTGCGTAAAGCTTCGGCATTGATAAAATCTAACCTGAAGAGCGAAAGTGTTTCGTTCTTTATTTACGTATCAGACTCGTCTGTCATATCTATTGGCACTGAAGGGTACAAGAAAGTGCCGCTAAAAGACCTGCACGTTTTTGACGACCTCAGGAAACCGCAAAGCGTTGATGATTATGACCTGTCTGAGGGCCTGAGGCGAGTGATGGTTAGCCATAGCCTCTCTATTGTGGTGCCTTTGTATCACAACGATGAGCCGGTAGGTGTTATGTGCTTAGGCGACCATTTAACTTCTAGGTATTCGAAGCAAGACTTTAAAACACTCAAGACAGCCGCCGGAGAGCTGGTGATCGGTATCCAAAATGCTCTTTCGGTCCAAGAGATCCGTGATCTGAACGATAATCTCCAGCACAGAATTGACTCAGCCACAAAAGAGCTGCGCCGTAGCAACGCTCAGCTTCAGAAGCTCGACGAGGCTAAAGACGAGTTTATGGGCATGGCCAGTCACCAATTGCGAACTCCGCTGACTAGTATCAAGGGCTACCTGTCTATGTTGCTAGATGAAGACCTCGGTAAGATAAACAAGCAACAAGAGCATGTCATTCAAGAGGCTTTCACCAGTAGTGAGCGGATGGTTCGTTTAATTGCTGACTTTTTGAATGTTTCAAGGTTGCAGACTGGTAAGTTTGTAATAGACAAGCATCCTGTCGATTTAGCTGTGCTTGTAGAGAAGGAAATTTCCGCTCTGCAACAGACGGCATCTGGTCGGGGCTTGAAATTTATTTATAAGAAACCCGCTAACATACCAATTATTGATTTAGATGAAAACAAAATTCAACAAGTTGTTATGAACTTTATAGATAATGCTATTTACTACTCTAAGGACGGTGGTACGATAAGAGTTTCTCTGAAAAAGACCGCTGACCGTATTGAGCTTAAAGTTAAGGATACTGGTATTGGTGTGCCAGAGGCTGAGCAGGGTGGTTTATTTAGCAAATTCTTCCGAGCAAGCAACGCTAGGCAACAGCGTCCAGATGGTACGGGTGTCGGTTTGTTCTTGGCTAAGAAAGTCGTTAAAGACCACGGCGGAGAAATTATCTTCAATTCTAAGCAGGGTAGGGGCAGTACCTTTGGTTTTAGTCTACCGGTTAGAAAAACTAAGAGCTAGCAATTCTTATTAGCTCGTAAATTAGCCACATCAGTAGAAGAGCTACGACGACAGTTATGATTACAGGCTTGGCTAAGCGCTTGTTGTCTAGCCACCACTGACGAGGCTTACTTCTGCTGACGGCTGAGATTTTTGTGACAACTGGTTTATTCGTGGCTGCGTCTGGTCCACGGTAGACTTTATTTCGTTTCTTCTTTTGCTTGTTTGCCATAGTACCTTTATTATACCAAACTAAAAACCCCACTGTAATAGTGGGGTTTTGTAGGTGGCCTGAACTGCTTCAGCCCTTTTGGGAGAGAGGAGCGGTCAGACTCTTATAGACCGAGTGCACGTCGGCTTGCTATGTAGTGAGATACACTAGCAACGATAGCGCCAAGTCCTGTTATAGCGACAAGGCTATCTGCACCAGTTTGTGGAAGTTCTGTTGGAACCTCTGGTTCAGTTGGTGGAACAACTGGTGGCTTCTTGTCACACTTCGCTAGGTCTTCGGTATGATTAGAGCTGTCGAAGTCCTCTTTGTTGATAGTGATGACTTTCTTGCTATCAAGGTCACAAACCTTAATCTTCTCGACTGGTGGTTCTTTGTCACATTCCTTGGTTGCTTTAACGTTGGCGGTGTCTTCCTTCGGATTTTGTCCTTCAGGTTGAGCAACTGCCTTGTTGGTTAGTGAGTTTACTCCACAGACAGGAAGTTTATCGTTTGCGTCAACTGTTGCGTCGTAAGCGATTATAGCGTTTGATCCGCCACCGGTATAGTGGCCAATGTTTACGCCAGTGCTAAACATCTTGTCGCCATTAGCGATAAGTGCACCTGCAGGGTTGTTGGCGTTAAGAATCTTAACTGTTCCAGGAGTGTATGAAACACCCTTTGGAAGTTGGTCCTTCAGGTTTATGTTGTTTAGCGTTTTGTCGCCTGTATTTGTAACAGTAATTCGGTACTTAAGTGCTTCGCCAGCTTTTGCGTCTACTGATTCTGAAAACTTAGAGTCAGAAGCTTTTTTCACTTGTTTTGAAACAGTGAAGTCAGCGGTTGGCTCTGGAGCAAACTGTGGCTTAACTATAAAGCTTACGTAACCTGCATATTCAAAACATCCAGGGATTTCACCGTTAAGTTTATCGTAGCCTAGTTTTACGCCAGCGCTTGTGAAAATACTTTCAGAAAGTGATGTTCCTGCAGCGCCAAAAACGTTGTTCTCAAATTTGAGTGAGCCTGATACGTAAGCAAGGTTAAAGTTCTCTGTACCAGTAAAGGTTGCGTGGTCATACACTTCTGCGTATTTACCAGCGTTACCTTTATTGTCGGCGCCAACGTTACTTGCGCTAAGGAATCCGTTTACCTGGATTGACTTAGCTGTGTTGGTTGGTAGGTTGAACTTTGCCGTTACGTCCTTAGCCTTCAAGTTGAGGCTTGAAGCTGCGTTGTTGTGTACGTACATGCGTACTGTGTATTCTTTTCCCTTTTGAACTTGCATAGTGTCTGACCACAAGTTGCTTGTTCCGCTTTCACGAATACCGACGAAGTTTCTTTCGTCACCAATGTTTGGGTTATTGGTGATAGAGTTAAACACTACGTGGTCCGCAGGGTTGTCTATCGTGAATGTTTCACGAACTGGTCCCCAAGCATTTACCGCAAGAGGCACAATAATTGCTAATGCAATCATTGAGACTAATGCTATTGTCTGCTTAGGAGCTTGCTTTATGAGGTTAAAAATTTTACTCATAATAATTCTCCGTTCTGTTGATCTACCTCGCAGTGATGATCAACTGGTTAATAAAATATAGTTAGCTGGCAAGTTAAATAAAGCAGGCGTGCACCTTGGCTTATTTGTTAAGGACGTATATTTACAAATCAGATCATTACAATGTGCATGTCCGAGTCTAAAATTAGACTCACGAGAAGCCGTACTCTACAACGAGGCAATAGCCTCAAGCTGGAATATAGCTTCTCGGAAAAGCTATTACTTAGTGTGGTGGAGAAGGGTGCGTAGTTTTTAGGCTACGCACCCTTCTCGCATGTTAGCAATCCTGGAAATCAGGATTACATACGGCGCCGGACGGCGCCTCTGTCGGAACAACACCATTGTTGGTGGGTTGCTCCTCAGGAACCACTACAGGCATCTCGCTGGGAGATGCCTGAGGTTGCACCACCACTGGCGGTGCCGCCGGCGTGGTTGGGTTGACCCGTGGAGTAGCCGGTGGCTGCTCCATTTGTCCCGGAGCGATGTACTCGCCCGGACCTGGATCAACATTCTGTCCTCCGCCCTGGGGTGCGTTGCCCCGAGCTGCAGGGTCCTCGGTAGGGGAGTCCTTGCAGCTCGGGTACGTGCCGTAGGGCTTGTCTGGAGGACAGACCCTTGTAGGCGACGTAGTCGGAGTCGTCGTCGGAGGTACCGTTGGCGGTACCGTCGGCGTCTCTCCGGCGGGGGTTGTAGGCCCCGGCTGTGGTTCAGGCTCGCCTGTTTCCGGAGCAGACTCGCACCTGCTGGGAAGTTCGGCGAATCGCTTGTCGCCGATGTTGAACCCGATCGTGAAAATCGGGCATTCGGCACCCTTAGCGGAAAACGCCAGGCGAATAAATTCGCCTGTGTACTGGTCGGGGTTCGCAGTGGCTACTGGAATTTCACCAGCAGCCAGACTCGATCGCGCGGCAACGTGCCAATTCGACAGAGTGGTCTCTGCGACCACTCCCGAACTCTTGAGACGGAGAAGGACCGTATTAGTCATCTCCGCCACTGCCTGAGTCTCCGGCTTAACGAAGATTGAATCTCCGTCCTCCGAAGTCTTGAACAGCAGGCTGAACATGTCAGCCTTCGCAAGCTCAACGAACTCGGCCATCCAGGGGTTCACGTCACTGATGGTGACGTTGTCCTCGACGACTATTGCGGACAGCCCTTCGACTGTCATTAGGAGTTCCGTGGGGTTACCACAGAGCTCCTGGCGGAGTTCCTGAAGAATTGCTTCTTCAGAAGACTCGTCGAAGGGGGTGGAGACGCTGTCGCTCCA
>CAZSTN010000029.1:0-8820 GCA_964609915.1 uncultured Candidatus Saccharibacteria bacterium
CTAGTGACGAAGAAAGACAGACCGTCACAAAACTGTTTGGGCTGGCTCCTGGGCAAGATTTTAGAATTATTCACGAACTCGAAAAAGCTGCCCAAAAGATGGGCATCGGTGGAGACACACCACTAAGTACCGACGAATACGGCATAAAAACTATCTGGAAAGCCGACTCTTCTTTCAGCAACGAAGATGTCAGCGAAGGCTATAGAGGTCGAATGGGTATATATGAAGTTCTGAAGAACTCAGAATCCATCAAGAAGCTTATTATGACCCAGGGTACCAGTGACGAGATTCAAGCAAAAGCCATCCAAGAAGGTATGATGACGATGCAATTAGATGGTCTCATTAAAGCATTGCGCGGTGAAACTACAATCGAAGAAGTCCTAAGGGTAAGTAGAGGTTAAAATGGCACTATTTTCATATATAGCTGTCGACTCTCAAGATAAGGTAGTAAAGGGTAAAACCGAACTTAACGACAGAGCCAGTGTCATAAACGCCTTGTCAAAACAGGGCCTAAGGCCAGTCAGTATTCGACAACTCAAGGATAATCGACGGACCGACCTATCGAAAAAAGAACTGTTCGCCCAGACAAAAGTAAAGAGCGACAGCTTGGTTATGTTCACTAGACAGCTGAGCGTCATGATAGGCGCAGGCGTGCCACTTCTTAGGTCACTGAACTCTTTAGAAAAAAATGCCGAGGACAGAGTGCTCAAGAAAATACTTTCATCGGTATCAAAAGACGTCGAAGGCGGAATGCCTCTTTGGGAAGCACTCGCAAAACACCCCGACACCTTTAATGATATCTACGTCAACATGGTAAAAGCCGGAGAATCTGCCGGTATTTTAGATGAGATCCTCAAAAGGCTAGCCGCCCAACAGGAAAGGTCCGCCACCATGCGTAAAAAAATAAAAGGCGCTATGACCTACCCAGCTGTCCTAATGGCGATAACCGTATTGGCTTTCTTCGGACTGATGATATTTGTGGTTCCGCAAATTGGTGACATTGTCAGAGACCTTGGCGGCCCAGAGGCTCAATTGCCAGCCATAACACTTATCATGCTCGGTATCAGCGACTTCATTATCGCCTTTTGGTATTTAATTTTAATTGGTGTGGTCATTATTGTTTTCCTGCTAGTCAACTTTGTTAAGACAAAAAGAGGCCGACACTTGTATCACTCATTTATCTTAAAAGTTCCGGCAATACGAAATATAACCCAAAAGCTTGCTGTTGCTAGGTTTTCCAGAACATTCTCTTCACTTATGGGTGCCGGCGTGGCCGTCCTGCAGTCGCTAGAGGTAACATCTAGAGCCGTAGGTAACGTAATATTTGAAGATGCCCTCACTCACGCTGGAGTTGAGGTCAAAAATGGTAGCTCACTCTCGAGTGTTATAGAAAAAGAAGAGCTTTTCCCTGGTATAGTTTCTCAAATGCTAGCGGTTGGCGAGGAAACCGGTCAAACTGACACTGTTTTAGTTAAAGTCGCCGACTTTTTCGAAGAAGAGGTCGACCTTGCAATTGATTCAATCAGCTCGATAATTGAGCCGGTCATGATTATAGTCATGGGCTCGATGGTTGGAGTTATCGCAGCTAGCGTGATGCTTCCGATTGCCCAGCTTTCACAAAATATAAAATAAATTTGAGAAAAACTATAAACCCCTTATGCTATAATGTAAATAAGAATGGGTATCATTAGTGGGCAATATGTCAAAAAATTTTTACAAAGATAAACCTTTAGTCGGACTAGACATTAGCAGTGGTAGTATAAAAGCTATGTCGATTGATCCTAGAAAATGCCTCGTAAGTGGTTACGGGTCCATAGACCTAGACCCTCAAAAATCTAGAGAAGCTTTTGAATCTTCCAATAGTGAATATTTTACTGAAAATATAAAAACTCTTTTTTCTGAAAAAATCATCGGCCACCTACCGAGCAACAGCGTCGCTATATCATTACCGACGGCAAAAACCTACTGCAGGACCTTCACCCTGCCCTATCCAGCCGAAAAAGTTCTCGAAGACGCCGTCGTCCTTGAGGCCGAGCAATACATTCCTATACCTTCATCGTCTCTTTATATAGACTACGAAATAGTTGATCGTAATCGGTCCAAAAAGATAACTACAGTTCTTATGGGGGCCGTGCCGAAGTCAATAGTCGACACAACTATAAAAAGTGTCAAAGACGCCGGCTTACGGCCAGTTCTGATAGAACCTAGCATCAGTGCCGTAACCAGACTTCTAACTATGGCCGAGGGCGCATCGTTACCGACCATCGTTGTCGATATCGGGTTAACTAGTACCGACATAGCCGTAATCGACAAGGGAGTCATCAGAGTTACCGGTAGCGTAGATGTCGGAAGTAGCACCTTCACTATAGATATAGCTAAAAAGATGAATATACCACTAGAAAATGCCCACCAACTCAAAGTTCTTAACGGCCTCAACCCAGGCCCTAGACAAGCTAAATTAAAAGAAGCTCTTGCGCCCAACCTCAAAGTAATGCTAGTAGAAATACAAAAAGTGATTCGTTATTACACAGAAAGAGTCAACGGCGAACAGAAACTCGAGCAATTACTGGTCGTAGGTATCGGTAGCAACATGCCAGGAATTGGCGAGTTCTTTACTGACAACCTAATTATCGCCGCCAGAGTCGCCAGCCCTTGGCAGAAAATTGATTTTGGTAAAATTCAAGAGCCACCAAAACAGTTTAAGTCTAGGTACTTAACAGTTGCGGGGCTTGGGGTAGTTAACGAAGGGAAAATCTGGAAATGATAAATCTAATGCCGACCCAAGAGAAAGATTCTCTAAAAGCAGCCCGACAGAACTCTCTCTTGCTTCGATATTCTGGAATAATAGTCATGGCCACTGCTGTGCTAATGGGAATAATTTACACTTATGGGCTTCTTCTAAACAACACTAAGATGAACGCCGAATCGTTAATAGAAACCAATAACACCGAGGCTGGAATATATAACGAAACCAAAAAGAAGGTCAGCACACTGACCGAAAATCTGTCAGCCATCGAAACCATATCTCAGCAAGAAATAAAAACGGCCAAAATACTTACAGACATCGCCGCCCTTATGCCGAGCGGTACCATAATAAACTCTATTACGCTTAACGCTCAAAGCTTTGATGAGCCAACAAAAGTGGTTATATCTGGCAAAAATACTAACCTGATAATAGGAATGCAGTCAGCTTTTCAAGCTTCCGATCTATTTAGCCGAGTATCTTTTGAGTCTGTAAGTGAATCTGGTGGACAAATTGAGGGCTACCCAGCCAACGTTACTATAAACCTAACATTCAAGAGAGGTGCCTAACATGATAGCTTTTAGTAAAAGGACCTCCAAAGAAAGACTTGGCCAAAAACCCGAGCAAAAGCCAGTTAAGGTCAAGAAGCAAAGTAGTAGCGCCCAACAATTACGAATTCTGCTTTCTGCACTATTGGTTGTAGCACTACTATCTTCGGCACTACTATATTTCTTTGCACTAGACAAAATATCTTCCTTTGCCACAGAGGTAAATAATAGAACTGTTGACGCTACAGCTAGCGCAAAACAAATTCAAGAGCTACAATCCTTAAAATCACAGGTTGACCGAGACGAAAACCTAGTCGCAAGAGTCGACAGTATTTTTGCACTGCCCGAGGACTATCAAGCTCAAGCCATCAGGGACATTCAACACTACGCACAACTGTCTGGAATAGGTTCTTCTAAAATAAATTTTGAGAATTCCACCAACCAGCAAAGTACCGAAAGACCATTTACTGTAGAGTTCTCGGAAGCAGTTCCGTTTGATAGCCTCCTGAAGTTTTTAACGGCAGTCGAAAACAGTATACCCAAAATGGAAGTTGAGAATATCAAGATAGATAGAGCAACAAACAGTCCCGATTCTGTATCTGTAGAAAATTTAAGAATATCAATTCATGTAAAGTAGGTAAGAATGAAAAAATTATCCCCACTAACTCTACTACGAAAATACTCGACTATCATATTCTTTACTATAGTTGCGGCATCTTTCGCTATTGCTATTATCTATCTGCAAATTACACTCAATGAAATAAAGGAAGATAGCGACTACGTCTCGCCCCTCAGCGCTGGCTCAATAGATTCTGACGCTCTCGAAAGCATAAAAAGCTACAAGAAAAGCAATGAAGTCACCGCTTTACCTAGTATTGAAACCGGTAATAGAATAAACCCGTTTGGAGAATAGGCCTATGCTAACATTAGGTTCAAATATATTAAAACAGCCGGTCATGAGCTTGCACCTTGGCGCAAAAGTCGCATCATTAAAAAGCCCCGTCATTAACCCCGACAATCTAAAAATTGAAGCCTACGAGATATTACAGGCTGTCCCTAGCCAAGAAAAATTGTTCTTGATGATAGCAGATGTTCGAGAAATTGGACCTTTGGGCTTTATAATCGACAGTGTTGATGAGTTCGTCGGCTCAACCGACGTCATACAACTCGAAAAACTATGCGACATAGACTTTCAAATAGCAGGAATTCAAGTAATAGACGAAGACGGTAAAAAGCTAGGTAAGGTCAAGGACTATTCTATAGACCTTGGTAGCTTTTATATCAATAAGCTGCACATCAGAAGAAATCTTTTAGGAAGAATAAGCGAAACCGAACTTTTGGTTGACCGCTCGCAGGTTATTGAAGTGACCGACAACTACATAAAAGTTAGAAGCGCCAGAGAGAAAAAGCTAGCCCCAGTTGAAGCAAGTATGGATAAACTAAACAACTACGTAAACCCCTTCCGGAAGCCAACCACGGCTCAGCCAGAGACAACTGACGCTCGGGGAAATTAGCCCTCAAGCTCTTCTATGGCCGTGGCTATGTCGTCATAACGATAGCCCTGCCTCAAAAGATAGGCCACGAGTTTGTCTCTGGTGTCATAGAGCCTAGCCTTCTTTGCGATGACTTTGTCGAGCTCGTCTTTGTCACTTCTGCCACTTGACTCCAGTGCGCCCGCTACAATGTCTGAATCAACGCCCTTGGACAAAAGTTCTGCTCTTAGCATTTTGGCGCTAACGCCCTTCCTTAGTTTTCTATTCTCTACCCAAAATGTAGCGAACTTCTGGTCATCAACGTAACCTCTTTCTACTAATCGACTAAAGACCATTTGAGAAACTTCTTTGCTAATGCCCGGTTTTCTTGGACCGTCACGGGTTGGTCGATCTAAGGTCTTCCTATAAAGATAGTCCCTAACCTCTTTTTGACTCCTTGGTCTAACTAGAGAATACTCCAAAGCTCTTGAATAAACCTTGCCGAAGGAACTCTCTACCTCAAGTCTTTCTATTTCCTCCTCGGTGTATTCACGGCCTACTTTTACACCGAGGTCTACTATTTGAGAAACATCTAAGGAGAACTTGAACTTACCGTCAAGCATAACATTTATGCGATTTTTATCTCGCACCTGTGACGTAAGGGCCGTGACCTTCATGTTACTACAAAGAATTCGCCTTATTGATGATTAGCTGGTGGCTACTTTTTCTCGCACCTTGGCTTCAATCTCTTCTAGAACCTTAGGATTGTCAGCTAAATACTGCTTACTAGCTTCCCTACCTTGGCCTATCTTACCGCCAGCGTAGTCAAACCAAGCACCCGACTTGCCAACGATGCCATGTTGCACAGCAAGGTCTAGCACGTCACCTGTACGAGAAATACCTTCGTTGTACATAATGTCAAACTCGGCTGTTCTGAATGGCGGAGCTATCTTGTTTTTGACTATTTTAACTTTAGTACGGTTGCCGACTATGTCTTCGCCAGATTTTATTTGCCCAGTCCGACGTATGTCCATGCGAACAGAAGAATAGAACTTCAGAGCATTACCGCCTGTGGTCGTCTCTGGGTTGCCGAACATAACACCGATCTTCATGCGTATTTGGTTAATAAATATAACCATTGTCTTGCTCTTGTTTATTATGCCAGTAAGCTTTCTTAAAGCCTGGCTCATTAGACGAGCTTGAAGACCCATGTGGCTGTCGCCCATCTCACCTTCTATTTCGGCCTGTGGGACCAATGCCGCTACAGAGTCTATTACTACAAGGTCAACGGCGTTAGATCGGACTAATGTCTCGACTATCTCTAGGGCTTGCTCTCCGTTGTCTGGTTGAGCTACTAGTAGATTGTCGGTGTCGACACCTAACCTACGGGCGTAGGCAGGGTCAAGCGCATGCTCGGCGTCAATAAACGCAGCCGTACCGCCGTTTTTTTGTATTTCAGCAATAGCGTGTAGCGTAAGTGTTGTTTTACCCGAAGATTCAGGGCCGTATATTTCAATCACCCTACCCTTTGGATAGCCACCACCTAGCGCTAGGTCTAGGCCTAATGTTCCACTACTTAGCAATTCGACGTCGACAGTTTTAGTGTCTCCTAGGAGGCGGATTGCGCCATCTCCAAATTGCTTATTTATTTGTTCTTGGGCTAGGCCCAATGCTTTTAGTTTCTCCTCTGATGCTACTTTCTTTTTTGGGGTTGCGTCAGACGTGTCAGTTTTCTTTGATACCATGATTCCCTCTCTTTCCTAATATCTATTATACCTATCAAATCTTAATTTGTTATATAATAGAACAATGAAGTATCAAAAAGGTTTCACCGTTATAGAACTCTTAATAATTGTAGCAGTAGCCACGGTAGCTAGTATATTCTTTTTTATCCAAAAAAGTGACCTAGAAGTATCAGCTAGAGATAGTCAAAGAAAGACTGCCATAAATGCTATTTACTACAGCTTGGAGGAAGTTTACTTTAAAGAGAACAACTCCTACCCTCGCACCATAACTGACGAGACTCTTCGATCTATTGACCCTGAGATATTAGTAGACCCCTTTGGTATTAAGATAAACGAAAGCGATAGCGACTACAGATACGAAGCCTCTAATTGTGGGGACGACGACAAGTGCAAAGAGTACACACTTAAGGCCATCTTAGAGGCTGAAGACGATTTCATAAAAACGAACCGCAAGAATAACTAATTATCTTCTATCGGACGGCCGTTTTTAAAGGCTTCAACGACATTATTTAACCTTGCGACGTGAGCTTTAGGGTTGGTTACATAACTAAACCTGTAGGTCGTCTCGTCGCCTTCGGTACTCAGCCTTACGCTACCATAGTTAAATATATGCTGTAAGATCCCTTTTTGGTTAAAACTGGCGTCTTCTATGTTCGCTAAACTAACCGTTTGCTCGTGCTTGGAGAATAGGCTATAGCGTATTTCTTGGATCACGCTTTCATTCGTTAAATAGAACCTGTTGCTAACATATACATGGGCTATGGAAATCATCCCTAAGATAACGACTATCAAAAATAGCCAACAAATTCCAACCACGAAGTTGAGACTGAAAATTCCGCTTTGAGGTAATATACCGATTCTTTCAAACATATCTTGATAGCTAGTAGCTACGGTTAATAGAATAGCAACGAGAATTGCTCCAGCAATCTGTGGGCCAATTAAACCGATAGGGTGTCGGCCGACGGAAACTATAACATACTCACCCTCGCTTAGGTTAAGGTGTGGATATGTACTTTTTGAACGCTCGTGCTTGCGAATCACCTCTGCACTCAAAATTGGCTTAATGGGGTCGAGTGACCTAGTTACGTGAACTATTGGAGTCTTATTTTCGTCTTCCATAATAAAATTATACTCTAATTATGTTCTTTTCCTAAATGTTTATAAGCTCTGTTAGTAGCCCTACGACCTCGGGGTGTTTTTTCTAGAAGTCCTATCTGCAATAGGTAAGGTTCGTAAAAATCTTCTATAGTACTCGGTTCATCACCGGTAAGAGCAGCTAGCGTCGATAAGCCCACTGGCTTGTCGCCGTAAACCTCTAACATCTTCGTTAGGAGATTCCTGTCTGCTGGGTCAAGGCCAAGTTCGTCAATTTCGAGCATAGCAAGAGCCTTCTCGGTAATAACTGAATCAATTATTCCATCACCGTTGACATCTGCATAATCTCGAACACGTTTAAGAAGTCGATTGGCCACCCTTGGTGTCAAACGAGCTCTCGTAGAAAGCGTTTCTGCCGACACTTGGTCTATTTTTGTCCCTAATATATTTGCGGCTCGAGTTATTATTCGGCTTATTTCATCGTGGTTATAAAATTCCAACCTATGCACGTGACCAAATCTGTCCCTTAGCGGAGCGGCTAGTAGCCCAGTCTGGGTCGTGGCGCCAATAACGGTAAATTTTGGCAAGTCTAGTCGAACACTACGAGCAGCCGGGCCTTTGCCTATCATAATATCGAGCTTGTAGTCCTCCATTGCAGAGTATAAAACTTCTTCGACAGTCGTTCTTAAGCGATGGATTTCATCAATAAATAAAATGTCGCCATCTTGCAGATTAGTCAAAATACTAGCAAGGTCACCGGCTCTTTCTATGGCTGGGCCAGCAGTAATTTTGATCTTAGCGCCCATTTCGTTGGCCAAGACCGAAGCCATAGTCGTTTTACCCAGTCCTGGAGGACCATAAAGTAAAATATGATCAAGAGGCTCCTCTCGCTTCTTAGCGGCGGCTATAGCGAGCTGTAAATTCTTCTTAAGTCGAGGTTGTCCGATGTAATCATTGAATATCTGAGGCCGCAGAGTAACTTCAATAACAGCCTCTTCATTATTATTGCTTTCTGATTCTATATCTACAATTCTTTCAATAGCCATAACAAAAAACTAAGCTCCTCGAAGCGCCAGCCTCACTCTTTCTGAGACAGACAGACTAGCATCAATTCCTTCAAGCGCCTTTGTGGCATCGGCTAAGTTATAGCCTAGGGCCATTAACGCCTCTAGAGCCTCGTCATTTATGACAACGCCCAGACCTTGAGGAGACTGACC
>CAZSTN010000030.1:0-8247 GCA_964609915.1 uncultured Candidatus Saccharibacteria bacterium
TGCTTCCAGTGTATACTGGGAGGTTATTGCATTGGCTAGCGGTGAAGGTTTGCATAGTAGTCCCCTCAGGGCAAGGGCCATCTACGATCTTATCGTCTTCAGTAATATGAAACGAGACCCCCTCATACCTAAGCGACTCCAAAGCCAAGCAAAAAGTTTCTCCTCTAGGTGAGTAATCCACCTCGGTATCATCCGGCAGATTCAGGCTCGAAGTGTCGGCCGGAAAAGTACCTTCCTTGAGCTTAAGGGCAACTAGCTTACTCGACGCTGTGCGAAGGTCAGACTTAATGGCGTTTTCGGTGGCGTTTCTATTCACCGCACTATAAGATGCTACGACTATAGTTGCCAAAATGGCAATAACAGCAATGACGATTACGATTTCAACTATCGTAAAGCCTCTGCGGGCGGCCCTCAATGCTCTACTAGATTGACTTTTCTTAGCAGTTGTGTTATTATAAGAAGATACCATCTTTTAGATTTCCTTGCTTTTTTACTTTTTAATATTTAGTACCAAGAGCGCCCAACGGGCCTAAAGCTCAGTGCTTTGATACAACTTTATGCCTAGTATACCATAAGCTCTATGGTGTATAGTAGTCTCTATGCCCAAAGAACTTTTCAGTGTCCTGTCGATTGTACTGGTTGTTGCAACCTACGTTCCGTTTATTTACCAAATCTCCAAAAATCGTGTCCGTCCGCACCCATTTAGCTGGATAACTTGGTCCATAACGGCGGCTTCGATCGCCAGCTTGCAACTTTTAAACGGAGCAGGCTGGGGAGCTTTGCCTTCGGCAACTGTAACATTTTTTGCTATAACCGTAGCAATCTTAGCTTTCAAGAAAAATCGAGCGCCAATTCAAAAAATTGACCTCTTATACTTGCTGATCGCTTTTTCTGGACTAGCTTCTTGGGTGATAATCGACCAGCCGTTCATTTCCATAACTTTATTGCTTCTTGTCGATGTCGTCGGTTTTATACCAACCCTCCGTAAAGCTTGGCGAGTGCCGTATGAAGATTCGCTAACGATGTGGGGGACAACGCTATCTAGGCACACGGCTAGTATTTTTGCCATTCAAACTTACAACTACGTAACACTTCTTAATCCACTGACCTGGATGGTTCTGAGTTCGGTAATTTGCTCAATCCTAGTCTTGCGTCGACAAAGCTTTAGCAAGAGAAAAGGACGGAAACGAATTTTCCGTCCTCATGCTTAAACTGAGCCTAAGCTTAACTCTTATTAACAAACGTGTAAGCTTTGCCCATAGCATTACCCCGACCGGTTCGACCGATGCGGTGAACGTAGTCTTCGTAAGTTGCTGGTTGGTCAAAGTTTATAACGTGGCTAACATTTGGAATATCTAGACCTCTAGCGGCAACGTCGGTGGCAACCAAAATCTTAACTTTGTTGTCTTTAAATGATTTTAGCGCTCGCTGGCGTTGAGACTGTGACTTGTTACCGTGAATAGCTACCGAAGCATGGCCTTCTTTTTCTAGATGATCAGAAAGCCTCTGTACACCATACTTGGTTTCACCAAACAGAAGAACTTTGTCGAAATCTTCACGAGCTAACATGTCAAGAAGTTTTTCGAGTTTCTCCTCTTTGCTACCAGCCTCGACGATATCTTGTTCAACTCGCTCGCTAGTATCGGCTGTTCTGACAGAAACTGTTTCAGGATTATTTAAGAATTCCTGCGACAACACCTGCACCTGTGGCGTGATAGTAGCGCTGAAGAATAGGGTCTGGCGTTCGCTAGGTGTCGACGATACAATCTTACGGATGTCGTTTATAAAGCCCATGTCGAGCATCCGATCGGCTTCGTCTAGAACAAGAGTGTCGACTTTCGTCAAAGGCAATTTGCCACGGTTCATTAGGTCCATGACCCGACCAGGGGTGCCGATAATAACATGTGGACGACGTTGCAATTGAGAAATCTGCCGAGCGATGTTCATACCACCAACGACTAGCGTCGAATAAAGCTTCATGCTGTAAGAATAAGCCTTAAATTGCTCGTCGATTTGCTGAGCAAGCTCTCTGGTTGGCGCCAAAATTAATACTGACATACCAGTGCGAGTCTCATAGAGCTTGTTGATTATTGGTAGCAAGAAAGCCGCTGTTTTACCGGTACCAGTGTTAGCTAGGCCGATTAAATCTTTGCCTTCTAAAATGTGCGGAATCGCTTGGTCCTGAATAGCGCTTGGTATTTCATAACCCTTAAATTCTATATTAAACGCTAATTTTTCCACAAAAGGGAAGTCAGAAAACTTGTTCTCTGCTTCGTAAGGTGCGCTGTCGGCAGTTACAGTTGCCTTGTTTATGAACTTACTGGGGTGGATGTACGCCCCTCGTCGATTGTTTTTTGCTCGTGGAGCTTTGCCAGGTCGAAAAGACCTAACGCCTGCACGAGTATTATTGCGCTGGGTGCGAGCACCGTAGCGACGGGTAGTAGATGGCTGTGCCATAAATAATTAACCCCTTTCTAAAAGGTTTTTTGATTTTAGATGTCTAAGCATCGCTGCAGACGAACAGCGAGAACCTTAAAGACGGTATCCATTCGGATGCAATAGCTCTATTATATCACACCTCTAGCGTTTTGTCTATCCTTGATGGTTTAAAGCTTATCCTTTATGATAGATACAGTATTATGAAAAACGAACAAAATATTAAGACAATAACATCGCCAAATTCGAAGCTCAAGCTACAGGTTGGGTTAAGTTCAGACGAAACGATATGGTACGAGCTAGACAGAAACGACAAGCCTGTAGTAAGAAAATCGACGCTTACACTACTAGACGCCGACGGCGAAAACCTGTTGAGGGCTCAAAACGATGTCTCTTTTAGTGAAGATTCTTTCGACAATACCTGGGAACAGCCCTGGGGCGAGCAACGCCACGTCAGAGACCAAAACAACGAACTTGCCCTGATGGCCAGCAATTTTACTATCAGATTCAGGCTTTTTGATGACGGCCTAGGTTTTAGGTACGAGCTAAGAGGCGAAGGCGACTTAACTATCTCTAAAGAACTGACCGAGTTTAATGTAGACACTAGCTCATCGGCCTGGTGGATTCCGGCTCTTGGCGGTAACCACTACGAACATCTTTATAAGCGAACGAAAATCAACGAAATCGCTACCGCCCATACACCACTAACGATTGAGCTGCCAGACAAAACCTATCTGTCGATACACGAGGCGGCTCTTTACAGCTACGGAGCCTTAAATATCGTACCGACCGAAGACGGCATAGTCAGTAACAACACGCCACTAAAGAGCGGTAACCTAGCAGAGGTTAAGCTACCTTTCAACGTACCTTGGCGCACCATCACAGTCTCTGAGACTGCAACCGGCTTAACGACCTCTCGAATAATGTTAAATCTTAACGAACCTTCAAAAATTGAAGATACGTCCTGGATCAAACCAAGCAAGTTTATGGGTATTTGGTGGGGGATGTTTATCGAGCATTTTACCTGGGAAACTGGGCCTAAGCACGGCGCCACTACCGCTAACGCCTTTCGTTATATTAATGCGGCTAAAAAGTTAGGTATTTCCAGTCTATTGATAGAGGGCTGGAACGAAGGCTGGGACGGCGACTGGACCAAAAACGGCGATAAAATGAATCTCATGAAGCCAACTCCGGACTTCGACATCCACGCCATAACTGGCTACGCCAAGTCTCAGGGTGTTGATATTATTGGCCATCACGAAACTTCCGGAAACGCTCGCCACTACGAGTGGCAGCTCCCCGAAGCTTACGACTATTACAAACATTTTGGCGTCCGCTACATCAAAACTGGCTATGTTAGCTCGAAGTTCAACAACGAAGAGTTCCATTCTTCGCAAGTTGGCGTTGAGCATTACCAAAAAACCGTTGAGATGGCAGCCGAAAGAAAAATAATGCTCGACATACACGAACCCGTCAAAGGTACTGGCATCGAAAGAACCTGGCCGAACTTAATGACTCGTGAAGGTGTGATGGGGCAGGAATACGAGGGCGGAGCCATCACCCCAGAACATGCTACTGTTTTACCGTTCACAAGGTGCTTGGCTGGTCCGTTAGATTATACGCCAGGGTTATTTAACTTATCTGGAACTTCTCGTAAGGTTAGCTCTTCCTTGGCAAAACAACTGGCTCTTTACGTTACGATGTACAGCCCCTTGCAGATGGTCGCCGACATTCCAGAGCATTACGAAGGTCAACCAGCTTTTAAGTTTATTCAAGATGTACCCGTAAACTGGGAAACTACCATACCGCTAGACGGAGTAATCGGCGACTTTTTCGTCACCGCTCGTAAAGATCGTGACAGCGACGACTGGTACGTTGGTGCCGTTTCCGACGAAAACGCTCGCTCTATCAAAATAAAGTTGGACTTTTTGTCAGAACATAGCAACTACTTAGCGACCGTCTACCGAGACACCGAAGAAACTCATTGGCAAACCAACCCAGAGTCTCACGCCATTGACCATCGCCGAGTCTCGCACGGCGAATCACTCGATGTTTACCTAGCCCCTGGTGGCGGTTGCGCCGTAAAGATTGAACTAGAAGGTAAAACCAACCTTCCGTACCCAACTTAAGAGAACCTTTGGACTGTTGATTTTAATTGTTTTCGCCGTTTACGGCTCATCAGCATAGCTATTTTATCTATGGAACAATTTCTTGAGAGGGGAGCGTGGATGGTTAAGGGCCGGCGCCCGGGGCATATCGTCGTTGCATGCCCCGGTTGAAACGTCTCAGTCTAAGTCCGGGTCCGGACATCTGGGGCGGTAGGTCTCATAAAGCACGGATCCAGAGGCCCCACGATCCCGATACTTCTCCTGAGCCTGCCTCCTCACCGCATACCGACGCTTACCTCCTGGCGTATTCTCAACGATTCCAGCAATCACGGCGAGCACAATTTGCGCTATACTCACGATCCCGAGGATCCGGGACGTCTCGAGAATCTCCTCGTTGCCGGCCAGAAACAACGAATCTATGCCACGCAACAAAAGAGCGACCGAGAAAATCGCGAAAGCCATCCAGAAATTGTAGAGCGAAACCTTCCTGTTCCTCACATTCTCGCGGGCAAGCCCAAAGGTGAGTAGAATCATGAACGCCATGAAAGGCGTGCAAAGCACAGCCAGGAAGATCGTGACGAATAACACTTCCATCTTTTCATCTCCTCTCAAGGTTCTACTGACGAAATTTTCGTCACGTATCTTGCGATTGTATAATACTAATGTAGTTTCGTCAAGGCGCCTATAAGCGTTCGGCCAGAGGTTCTCTGCAAGATCACACCAAAAGGATAAAAATTACAACATAAGCTTATTGACACACCATATATATGGGGCTATTATTGTAACAGACGCTACATTTAGCGTAATTAAAAACAAAACACGAACAGAACTGGAGGGTGTATGTTCAGCACTATTCGAAAGAGGGGCGGTCAAACCGCTAAATTCGATGTTACAAAAATTATTACAGCTATCGAAAAGGCTGGCCAGGCAACTGGCGAATTCGAGCGAAAGACGGCCACTGTTTTAGCTAAAAGAGTAGTCGAGCAAGCCGAAAGCTCTATCAAGAATAAAGTACCTACGGTTGAGCAGATTCAAGACATCGCTGAAGATGTTTTGCTACGCTCAACGTACAAAAAGACGGCTAAGGCTTATATTTTGTACCGTGATCAGCACGAGAAAATCCGTGAGCTAACCAACACTGCGCAAGTCAATCTTGTTGATGATTACATCGGCGACCTTGACTGGCGGGTTAAAGAAAACAGCAACATGGGTTATTCACTTCAGGGGCTTAATAACTTCATTTCTTCAGAGGTGAGCAAAACATACTGGCTTAACAAGATTTACCCAAAGAATATCGGCCAGGCTCATAACGATGGCGACATTCACATTCACGACCTTGGGCAGATATCTGTCTACTGTGTTGGCTGGGACTTAATAGACCTCTTAAGAGAAGGTTTCACAGGAGCGAAGGGGAAGGTGTCGTCTAAGCCTGCAAAGCACTTGCGCTCTGCTCTTGGGCAGATTGTTAACTTCTTCTATACACTTCAGGGCGAGGCGGCTGGAGCTCAGGCCTTTAGTAACTTCGACACGCTTTTGGCGCCGTTTATTCGTGAAGACAACCTAAGCTATAAAGAAGTTAAACAAGCCCTACAGGAGTTTGTCTTCAATGTGAACGTGCCGACTCGTGTTGGTTTTCAGACGCCATTTACAAACGTCACCCTTGATCTTCAGGCACCTGCCGACATGGCTGGTAACCCAGTGATTATTGGTGGCGAAATACAAGAGACCAACTACGGTGACTATCAAGAAGAAATGAACACCTTTAACAAAGCTTTCTTGGAGGTTTTGGCCGAAGGTGACTCTACCGGTAGGGTCTTTACCTTCCCGATACCAACCTACAACATCACGCCGGACTTCGACTGGGATAATCCAGTTATAGAAAACCTCTGGGAAGCTAGTGCTAAGTACGGCATACCTTACTTCTCGAACTTCGTAAACTCCGACATGAAGGCCGAAGACGCTCGTTCAATGTGCTGCCGACTTCGAATCGACAATCGCCAGCTAGCGTACCGAGGTGGTGGACTATTCGGCTCCGCCCCAATGACCGGCTCAATCGGCGTGGTCACTTTGAACCTTCCGAGGTTAGCTCTTAAGTCGAAGAATGCTGATGATTTCATGGTTGGGCTCGAGCAACTCATGCAAGTTGCCAAAAGTAGCTTGGAAATTAAGCGAAAGGCTCTTGAAAAGCTAACCGATGCCAACCTCTACCCGTATACTAGCTTCTATCTCAGAGATATCAAGAAAGGGTTCAACCAATACTGGAAAAACCACTTCTCGACAATCGGCTTGCTGGGCATGAACGAGGCGATGCTAAACCTCATCGGCAAAGATATCGGTAGTAAAGAAGGCGAGGCTTTTGCCAACAAGATTCTCGACTACATGCGAGGACGTTTGTCTGACTTCCAAGAAGAGACTGGCAACAACTACAACCTCGAGGCTACTCCAGCTGAAGGTACGACTTATCGTCTAGCTCAGATAGACAAGCGTGACTTCCCAGCAAAAGCCCACTTTGCTAACGGCATTGGCGCTGATACGGTCGACGCTTTTTACACTAACTCAACGCACCTACCGGTTAACTACACCGATGATGTCTTCGAACTACTCGAGCTTCAAGATGAGCTTCAGACTAAATACACTGGCGGAACAGTTATTCACTTCTTCCTAGGCGAGCGAGTTGATGACCCCGAGATGGTGAAAAAGCTCGTTAAGACGATCTGCAACAACTATCGACTACCGTACTTCACCTTTAGTCCGTCGTTTAGCATCTGTAGTACTCACGGCTACCTAAAGGGCGAGCAAGAAGAGTGTCCAACCTGTAAGCAACCTTGCGAAATCTACTCTAGGGTTGTCGGGTTCTTAACACCAACACACCGCTGGAATAAGGGCAAAAAAGCCGAGTTTGGCATGCGTAACAAGTTTAATGTTGAGGCAGCAAACGAAAAATGAAAATTGGGGGAGTCCAGAAACTGTCGCTAGTTGACTTCCCCGGCCACACCGCAACGGCTTTGTTCACCATTGGTTGCAACATGCGGTGTGGCTATTGCCACAACCCTGAGTTGGTCTTACCCGAGCAGTACGCTGACACCATACCAGAAGAAGACATTCTGACGTTTTTACAAAGTCGGATTGGTAAAATCGAAGGCGTGGTCGTCAGTGGAGGTGAGCCGACTATCCATGAAGGCCTGCCGGAGTTCTTTAGGAAAGTCAAAAAGATGGGCTACTTAACTAAACTCGACAGCAACGGCACCAACCCTGAAATGTTGACAAAGTTGTTTGATGAAGGCCTTCTTGATTACATAGCTATGGACGTTAAGGCCTCGATTAGTCGCTACCAAGAGGTAGCTGCTCGCCCTATAAATACCGATGATATTTTAAAATCTATTGAAATAATCAAGGGCAGTGGCGTCGACCATGAATTCAGGACAACTCTAGTTAAGAGCCAGGTGAGTCCTGAAGACCTCGACGAAATAGGTGAGCTGGTCAAAGGCTCGCCTCGCTACGCTCTACAGAGGTTCCGCCCTGGTCGAACGCTAAGCCCGCTTTTTAGGAACGAAGTCACTTATTCAGACGAAGAGCTGGAGAATCTAAAGAAAAAAATGGAAAAATACGTCGACACCTGCGTCGTCCACTAAGATAAGGTTACTAACATGAAACACGAAGCACTAGTTACAAAAGTTAAGAGAGAAACAGCCGACACTAAAAC
>CAZSTN010000031.1:0-7868 GCA_964609915.1 uncultured Candidatus Saccharibacteria bacterium
AGCGAAGCCCTACGAGAACCCAGCGTGAAGCCTAGGTCGAAAGAGGAAGACTAGGAAAGAAGCTAGTTATAGTAACTAACCTCATTTATTGTCGGAAACGGCAAGCCCTTCCAGATATTCAGCATTTGGCCACTGTCGTCTAGGGCCACAAGAGTCGGAAATTGCAAGATATCATAAGTTCGGCAAAAACTAACCCCGTCTGGAGACTCTGGGTCGATAACCTCAAGTTCACGACCGGTCACTCGGCGAAAATCGCCTAAATAGGTCTCGACGTCTCGGGCGTAATCTGTTCGTTCTTTGGTTACGACTACTACCTTCATATCACCTACTTGTCGGTGTTCCGACGGCGTTCGTCCAAGATATTAACAAAATCATCAAGAGTTTTAAATTTTCTGTAGACGCTAGCAAATCGAACATAAGCTACCTCATTTTTCTCAGCTAGCTTATCTAGGACGTTATCGCCTATTTGCTTCGATGTTATTTCTGAATCTCCGAGTGCGTAGAGGCTGTTTTCTATGTTATCGATCATTTCTTCAATTTCGACTTCCGAATTGAAGAATTTACCAACCGAGCGCTTAATCGAGATTGAAAGTTTCTCTCGGTCGTAAAGCTCACGTTCGCCATTTTTCTTTATTACGGCCAAGTTTGGTTTTTCGATACGTTCGTATGTTGTGAAGCGAGTTCCGTCAGGTGCTTCCCGTCGACGACGAATCGTTACTCCGTCACTAACCTCTCGGGACTCAACTACTCGACTATCACCAATTTTTACCTTTGACACGGTGGGTTACTCCTCGCTTTTCTTATTGCGCTTCTTGCGACGTCGCAAAAATGCTGGCGTGTCTGACTCGTCGCTCTCTTCAGGCTGATTCCATATGTTCTGAGTATTTTCTTCTGAAAAGAAAGCCGCCGACTCGTTTTGGTCAAGATTCATGTCGATAGACTGAACCTTTTCGTCAATCTCCTCGGCTGTTTCGGCCGGAGCCTCTTCAGGTGTTTCGTCGGCCTGAGTTTCTTCGTGCGCAAAATATGCAGTATCAAAACCAGTTGCTATAACTGTTATAACAAGCTCCTCTTCCATTTCTGGACGAAGCGTCGCACCAAATATAATGTTGGCGTCTGGAGATACCGCACTGGTAATGATTTCAGCGGCCTCTTGGATCTCACTCATGCTCATGTCGTAGCCGCCGGTGACGTTAAACAGAACGCCACGAGCACCATCGATAGAAACTTCGATAAGTGGCGACTCAATAGCCTGCTGAGCGGCCTGAGCGGCCCGGTTGTCACCACTCGCTCGACCAATACCCATAAGAGCCGAGCCAGCGTTGCTCATGATAGCCTTAACGTCAGCAAAGTCGAGGTTAATAAGACCATGTTCGGTAATCAGTTCAGAAATACCCTGGACACCTTGTCGTAGGACGTCGTCAGCAATTTTGAATGTTTCAAGAAGAGGTGTTCGGCGGTCAATTGTCTGAAGCAAACGGTCGTTTGGTATGGTTATGAGCGTATCAACGTTGCGACGCATGTTCGCAATAGCACCCTCGGCGTTTTGACGACGCTTCTCGCCTTCAAAACTAAATGGACGAGTTGCTACACCAACTACTAGGATACCCAGCTCTCGGGCTATACTAGCCACAACGTGACCAGCACCAGAGCCAGTGCCACCACCAGCACCGATTGTCACAAACACCATGTCAGCGCCTTCAAGGGCTTTTTTAATTTCTTCACGGGACTCTTCAGCTGCCTGCTCGCCCTTGATTGGGTCCGCTCCGGCACCTAGACCACCAGTGGTATTACTACCGAGGTGAATTTTCACGTCAGCTTTGCTGTTATGCAGAGCCTGAGCGTCTGTGTTCATAGCAATAAATTGAACACCGCCGAGACCGGCTTCTTTCATACGATTTACCGCCGACCCACCGGCGCCCCCAATACCAACAACTTTTATGCTGGCGAAGGTTTGGATTTCACTTGGTTTTACCTCAGGCATGCCTGTCTCCCCTTGAACTACAATTATTCTTTTACTTATTATATCACTTTTAGTATTCAGACAACACTAGGCTTTGAAACGAGCAAAAATATTGGACACCATATTTTTTGCTCCCTTAGCCGACGCTATTTTTTTCTTACCAGAAGACCCAGAACCCCTAGAAGAATTTTCTGAATCTACCAACATCAGGCCTATAGCCGTAGCATACTCTGAAGGCTCTATGTCATCAGCCACACTACTATGAATAACCGGTTGGCCGATTTTAACAGCCAGCTTCAAAAAGTCTTTAGTAAATTCGACTATATCCTTAAGCTGCGAGCCACCACCGACCAATACTACCCCACTTGGTAGCCGGCCGTTGTATCCAGCTTTTTTGAGTTCTTTCTGAACACCTTCGAAAATCTCTTCTAGGCGGGCTTCAACGATGTCGTCAATGTCTTCACTAGTAAAGCTATAGATGTCATCGTTAACCTTAACGCTAATTCCAGACTTCTGGTTACGAACAACCGCCGAAGCATGGTCTCGCTTGACCTTCTCGGCTACCTCAGGGTCAGTTTTTAAGCCAATCGCTAAGTCGTTAGTTATATGAGCGCCACCAATCGGCACAACGCCAACATATTGTAGGTCGCCTTCCTCGTAAACAGCCACGCCTGTTGTAGAACCACCTAGGTCGATAACCGCTACGCCATTTTCAAGCTGTTGCTCATTAAGAACTGCCTTAGCGGCTGCCACAGGTGAAGCGACTATTAAATGGGGCTCAACCTTAGCCAACTCGGCGGTTTTTTGAACATTTACGAGATATGGCGAGAGCGCAGAAACAACATGAGCGTCGATTTCCAACCTCGTACCAACCATACCGATGGGGTCTTTTATATTGTCCTGACCATCAAGCTTATAGGCATGTGGCACAACATCAAGAGTTTCACGATTTGGCGGAACTTTACCAAGCGTTGCCACTTCTTCAATTCGATCTAAATCGTCAGGTGCAATTTCGTGGTCTGATGCTCCGACAGCTATCATGCCGTCAGCGTGAGTTGTTAGAATGTGCGCACCATTTATGTTCAAGGTTGCCCCGTGAACTTGGTAACCACTCATTCTCTCTGCATCACCCAAGGCTTTGTCTATTGCTTGAGCTGGCCCTTGTAAATTTACAATAACGCCCTTGCGCAAACCACTACTCTCAGCCTGGCCAAGGCCGACAATCGTCGGAGCGCCTGTCGATGCGTCAAGATGAGCCACAACCGCACGAACCTTGGTTGTTCCTACATCTAGACCGACAGCATAACGAGATACTTCTTGCATAGATACAGTATAACGTTTATGTTCAAATATGGGAAGAGTCTCTAGATTTGCGTTAGAATTTCAGCGCCATCTTCAGTAATCAAAACTGTGTGTTCAAAATGAGCCGCTAAACTGCCGTCTTTGCTAGAAATAGTCCAGCCGTCATCTTCAACAAAAATTTTTTCACCACCAATAGTGGCCATCGGCTCAATAGCAATAGTGTCGCCTGGCGACAATAGCGGTCCAGTGCCAGCTTTACCCCAGTTAGGGATTTCTGGCGCCTCGTGCATACTATGCCCAATACCATGCCCGACGAGTTCCCGTATGATACCGAGTTTAGCCTCGCTTAGAACTTTTTCGATAGCTACACTAATGTCTCCAGTCCGAACCGGACCCTTGATAGCGTCAATACCCGCAAAAAGACTACGCTCAGTAGAAGCGAGGAGGTGCTTTGCAGCGCCACTAGGCTTACCACCGACAACCATCGTAAAAGCACTGTCAGTTTTCATATCTTTATAGGTAATAACCATATCAAAACTAACCACGTCACCTTCTTGAAGCACGTAATCAGAAGGAATGCTATGAACAACCTGCTCGTTGGTAGAAATACATATTACTGCTGGAAAATCAACTTCTGAAGTTTTATAGGTCGCAACCGCCCCACGTTTCTTAATTTCAGCTTCCACCCAGGCATCAAGTTCCTTTTCAGAAACACCAGGCTTAACCTGCTCTTTCAAATCACGAAAAATACCGGCTAGTATTTTACCGCCGTCTCTCATTGCTTGTAGCTCAGCTGGAGTCTTAATCTTTTGCACTAAACACCATCTCTTCTTCAAGGGCGGACAATATAGCATCATGAACCTGACCGATAGTCCCCTCGCCATTGACATGCTTGACGATTACGTCAGACTGTTTAAAGAAATCTAGAATTGGACTGGTTTCTTCGGAAAAGAGCGCCAAACGCTTGTCGATCGAATCGGCAGTATCATCAGCACGACCCCTTATAGCTAACCGCTTTTCTATAACCTCACGACTAACATCTAGGACAATAACGACTTGAATTTCTCGGTCGAAATATTCTTCTGAATCTAATAGCCACTCAGCTTGTTGAATCTGCCTAGGAAAACCGTCAAGAATCAAATGTTCAACATTATCGGCATTCTTGATAGCTTCGCCCATAACCGACCTGATCTGATCGTCGTCGACAAACTCGCCTTTACGCATGGACTCCATAAGATCAGGGTCTCGAGTTTCCCGAAGCAACTGACCAGCGCTCAGCCAACGCCAGCCAAATCGAGCCGCCAACATATAGCCTTGCATACTTTTCCCGGCACCAGCTGGACCAAATAAGATAATCATAAATTCTCTTTAACTATTCTAGCAATTAATGAACCGTCAGCAGCATTGCCGAGCTTTGCTTTCACTGCTCCGATTACTTGACCCATAGCTTGCGGTCCAGAGGCACCAAGCTCAGCAATAACTTCATCAATAACTTTTTTAATTTCTTCTTCAGAAAGCTGAGTCGGAAGATACCTGCTGAGTATCTCTGCTTCTTTCGTTTCCTCGTCAACCAATTCTTGTCGACCAGCTTCAGTATAAATTTTTATACTTTCGTTTCGTTTCTTAACTTCTTTAGCAATAATCTTTTCGATTTCAGAGTCAGCCAGACCTTCGTCTCGTTTACCCTGAGAAACCTCTTCATTAAGAACGGCAGCTTTTAAGCCCCTAAGGGTATTAGCCTCAAAACGCTCTCCACTTAGAAGAGCGTTTTTTAGGTCAGCATCTAATTGTGCTTTAAGGCCCACCGGAATACTCCTAGCGAAGGCCTAGTCGAGCTCTTGATACCTTAACGGCCTTTCGCTCTTTACGAATGATCGCCTTCTTGCGACGCTCAGTCTTGCTGATATCTTTTGAAAAGTTCATCGAAGCCTTAGCCTCTGCTAAAACGCCACTCTGCAAAACCTTTCGGTTGAAACGACGAATAATATTCTCGTTTGCTTCTCGTTCGTCTTTACGTGTTACTTGTACCATATCGTGATGTATTGTAACAGATGTGGTTACCATTTGCAAATAGTTAATGCTACGTTACAATAAACTTATGACTAAAAATTCGACACAAAAGGCAGTAAACGAGCCGATAGTTGAAGTCAAAGACTTTCATCTACAAATCGGTGACAAAAACATAGTAAGAGACCTTTCATTTGAGGTTTTTCCAGGTGAAATTTTTGCCCTATTGGGTGCTAACGGGTCTGGTAAAACCAGCACCATACGGGCGCTCTTAAACATTTATAAAGCCAGTTCCGGTACACTTCACATTAAAGGCAAAAAACTGACTCCAGAAATTGCCGCAAAAGTTGGGTACTTGCCAGAAGAGCGTGGTCTTTATACTCGATCAACTGTTATAGACACCATGACTTACTTCGGCGAACTAAAAGGCATGCCCCGAGACGAGGCTAAGAAGTTTTCACTAGCTCATCTCGACCGTGTTGAATTAGCTGACAAGGCTAACATGAAAGTTAAAAAACTTTCTGGCGGACAGCAACAAAAAGTCCAGCTTGGCGTCGCAATTATGAACGACCCCACTCTTCTGATTCTTGACGAGCCAACAAAAGGCCTTGACCCCGTCAACAGGAAGCTCCTACTTGATATTGTCGAGGACCTACAAAGCAAAGGCACGGCCGTTATATACATCACTCACCTCATGGAAGAGGTTGAAAGGCTGGCCGACCGCTTGCTAATTCTCAAAGACGGCAAGGCTAGAGCCTATGGTTCTGTCGAGGATGTTAAAAAAGAGTTTAATTCAAAATCTATTGAAGAAATTTTTGTTTCAATCTACAAAGAAGCTAGTCAGGAGGTAGCTTATGTCTAAGTTACGATCTGTTATTCGCCACGAATACATGACAATTATCCGCCAGCCAAGTTTTTGGTTGTCGATGATTGCTATACCCCTATTGGTTGGTGTTATTGTTGGCCTGAGTATACTGTCTAGCGAGACGTCTCAAGACCGTGTCGAGGAAATAGCTAAAGACATTCAAACAGTTAATATAATCGACAACAGTGGGCTGATAAATAAAGATATCGTTATCCAAAGTGGGCTAACTATTTCTGATAATGCCCAGCTTGAAGAGTTGCAAAACAAAGTCCGCAGCGGCGAGTCACAGGGCCTTATAGTTTTCCCTGAAGACCTAAAAGAATCTGCCAGATATCGCATATATATAGATGGCTCCGACGTAGCGGTATTTAGTGCCGTGCAGTCTATTTCGGACAGCATCTTGAAAACCAGCCTGTTCTTGCCACTTGGCGAGCCAGAGCTAATTGCTTTGGCCCAGAATGGCGCCAGTAGCGAAATAACCTTCTACCGTAACGGACAAGAAACCGCCGGGTTCAACGAATATATAATTCCGGCTCTTTTTGTGATTCTGTTTTACATAATATTCGCTTTCTCGGTTAGCTACATGCTTGCCAGCGTCAGCGAAGAAAAAGAAAACCGTTCTATGGAAATGGTCTTGACTTATGTCGAGCCACGGACGCTGATAGTTGGCAAACTTTTGGCCGTTTCGTTAGTTACCTTAACGCAAATAGCCTTCTTCACCGTGCTGTCGGTTTCGGCATTTATAGTCGCATCGAATGTTGGTGGCGACATTGCCCTGCCGTTCGGCATCGACCTAGCTAAAGCAGTCTTTGACCCAGCAACTATCATTCTTGGCTTCGGGTACCTGATAGCTGGTTTCCTTATGTACGCCGGTTTTATGACGACGGTCGCCGCTATGGCGCCTTCATCAAAAGAGGCCAACAACTTCTCGGCAGTATTTATAATTGCCGGAATTATACCGTTCTACTTTATATCAACAATAATTACCAACCCTGGCAATGCGGTCGTATCTTTTATAACTTACTTCCCACTCACCTCGCCTGTTACGGCACTAGTGCGTAACACCGTCGGCAACATGGACCCGCTCACTGCGTGGTCGGCCCTGGCGGTCATGATAATCTTCATGATTTTAAGCATCTGGATAGCTGTTCGAGCCTTCCGTCTTGGCGCTCTTGAATTTGCTCAAACAGTGAAACTCTCAAAACTATTTAAAGAATAGTTAAATAACTTCTAGGTGTAGCAGGCGGGCCTCAACAGTTCGCCTGCCCTGCCATTCGTTTATTTCAGGTGTATACCAAACTGTTATTCGCTGATTTATATCAACAAAAAAACTTTCTGGAGCATTGAAAGACAGGAACTGCATTCCAACACCTTCGGTGTCCAGCAGAGACAACTTCAGATGTTGCCCGTCGCTACCCATTCGGCGAGCCTCTCTGACGATTAACGATTCACTTCTGAGTACCGGCTGAGGGTTACCGTTGCCAAAAGGCTCTAGCTGAGAAACCAAGTTCACAAACTCCAGGTCAACTTCTTGCAAAAAGGCGTCGGTGTCAGCTACTGGCAGTAGTAATCGGGCTTGATCTTGCAATTTTTGTTGTCGATAAAAGTCATTAACCTGCCGCCTAAAATCATCGACATTGCTAGCTGGCAACGTCACTCCGGCAGCCAGCTTATGACCGCCACCTTTAGTGATAATGTCGTCAGTCGCTCTAATGGCATCAGCTGCACTAA
>CAZSTN010000032.1:0-7319 GCA_964609915.1 uncultured Candidatus Saccharibacteria bacterium
CGATCTTAGGCACACCAACTTGCTTA
Organism: uncultured Candidatus Saccharibacteria bacterium; assembly: GCA_964609915.1. GTDB lineage: Bacteria > Patescibacteriota > Saccharimonadia > Saccharimonadales > Saccharimonadaceae > Microsaccharimonas. Next base: position 27 of record CAZSTN010000032.1, read on the forward strand.
GCAAGAAGAACGTGCTCACGTGTCTGCGGCAATGGACCGTCAGTTGCAGCAACCACGAGGATAGCTCCGTCAACCTGAGCAGCACCGGTGATCATGTTCTTGACATAGTCGGCGTGTCCTGGCATATCAACGTGAGCATAGTGTCGATTTTCTGACTCGTACTCAATGTGAGATGAAGCAATGGTAATACCACGTGTTTTCTCTTCTGGTGCGTTGTCAATCATGTCGTAGTCACGAGGCTTGTTAACTTCGCTTGGTAGCTTCTTTGAAAGCACATGCGAAATCGCAGCGGTTAGAGTTGTTTTACCGTGGTCAACGTGGCCCATTGTGCCAACGTTTACATGTGGCTTACTTCGATCAAAATCTGCCATTTGGATTATTTCTCCTATAATTAATTATTTTTCGCATGCAACCTCCAAAAGAGACTCCACGGCGTATAAGTTCTATTATAACATGGTTGGGCACTTTGCGTAAAGCATAAATCGTCTAATATGAGCTGTTATTTAGGTACTTGCTGTACAGTGTACGAAGCTCAACTTCGACATTTTTATCGCTAGGCGCTACTCTCTGTAGTAGCTGGAGCTCTTTTAGGCGCAGTTTGTCCTCTTTCGTAAACCTTCGAGACTCAATTCGCACCACCTCGCTCATAAAGATAAACAATGAGTCGTAGGCGAGCTTAACCGTTAAAACATGCTCTTGACTAGCCCGAAACAAAGAGCCGTGGACGAGGTCGCACCTGACTTTATACCAAAAATTCATTAAACCGACCCAGTCGTACTGGTCTGTTGGCCCAGGTATTTCGCTATCTTGACAAAAACTTACTACCACACGGAAAAGAGCTTCTAGCTCGGGCATAGTTTGACCGTCGTAATATCTTTGCCAGATTCCAAACTTATTCTTCAGACGCTTCAAACCCTCATAGTTGCTTTTTGCACCAGCCATTTCGTAATACCAACAATTAAACGAGGCAAAAAGGTTCATATATAAGCTGAAGTAATCTATTTTAGAAAACATAAAATATGACATCATCATACTAGCTTTGTCCACCATCTAGCCTCATTTCTTCGCTTTTATTTAAGATGTAAAAATCTTTTACCGAAACCTTGCAGATGCGAGCCATGGCATATAGGTCCTTCGCTAAGCCCAAATCAAAAATTTTAGGTTGGATTTCACGGTCGGCTGAACCTATTCCGATAATCACCCTGTCGGCACGGTCTTTTAAAATATCGACAAATATTTGACGCAAAATATCGGTTGGATGCCGGCCATTAATATGAAAAAGCCGAGTCGATAAATGCCCTAGCCCACCGTCGAGCATGACCACTGCGACTATATCTTGGCGAGCAGTGCGGACTTCTTGTAGAGCTGCCGTACTTTTCTCTGCCGTATCTAAAAGTCTTCGGCTAATATTTGGCATATACCTCGAGGCTACTTCAAAAACAGCTAATAATTGGCAGATTCGGGCTGGCCCCAGTCCAGAGACTGACTTTAATTGCTCGTAAGTCACCTCTGAGCCATACTTAGATAGCAACCTAAAGGTTTTGCGAGCTATTTTAGACATGCTGACATAACTATTACCGCTACCAATAATAACTTGCAAAAGTTCGACAGTAGTCAGTGAAGATACGCCCTGTCGTAGCAACTTCTCTCTTGGTCCTTCGCGAATTCTATTACTCATATAACTAACTATACGGATGAAATCTTTAATCAAAATGGAACCAAACAAAAACAGCCCGATTGTCTAAATAGGGCTGTTTTGCAACTATTAAGAAGGACTATTTGCTAGTGCGCTTCTGAATGATTTCCTCAGCAACGTTAGGTGGAACCTCTTCGTACTGAGAAAGCTCCATGGTTGAGGCTGCTCGGCCTTGGCTCATCGAACGGATATCGCCAGTATAGCCAAACAAGTTCGCAAGCGGAACGTAAGCCCGTACCAACTTAGCGCCACCTGGGATGTCTTCCATAGCATCGATTCGTCCACGGCGAGAGTTTAAGTCGCCGATGATATCACCCATGAACTCTTCAGGAGTTGAGACTTCGACCTTCATAACTGGTTCAAGGATAACTGGTCGAGCTTTTGGAATACCTTCCTTAACAGCTAGAACACCGGCTAAGTTGAAGGCGAGCTCACTGGAGTCAACGTCGTGATAGCTACCGTCATATAGGGTCGCTTTAACGCCTATCATTGGGTAGCCAGCTATAACGCCGCCTTCGAGAGTATCCCGAATACCCTTTTGGACTGCTGGACGATATTCTTGCGGAACAACTCCACCCTTAATCTCGTCAGCAAATTCAAAGCCTTCACCAGATTCGGTTGGTTCGAAGCGGATCCAGACGTCACCAAACTGACCACGACCACCAGATTGCTTGGCGTGCTTACCTTGGGCTTCAGATGTACCACGAATAGTCTCACGGAAAGCAACCTGAGGTTCACCAACGTTGGCTTCAACGTTAAACTCACGCTTCATACGCTCAACCAAGATGTCGAGGTGAAGCTCGCCCATACCAGACATAATAGTTTGGCCGGTCTCATCGTCAGTGTGAACTCGGAAAGTTGGATCTTCCTCAGCTAGACGTTGCAAAGCGATACCCATTTTTTCTTGGTCAGCCTTGGACTTAGGTTCAACAGCAATAGAAACCGGTGGTTCCTGGAAATCAATACCTTCAAGCTGAATTGGATGAGCTGGATCAGCCAAAGTGTGTCCAGTAAATGTGCCCTTTAGACCAACAACGGCAGCGATATCGCCAGCACCAATATGGTCAATGTCTTCACGCTTGTCAGCATGCATACGAACAATTCGTCCGATTCGCTCTTTTTCGCCAGTCGTAGTATTCAAGACGTAGCTACCAGCTTTCAAAACACCAGAATATACTCGAATGAATATCAGCTTACCAACAAATGGGTCGGTTGCAATCTTGAAGGCAAGCGCTGCTAGTGGGTCGTTCTCAGATGGCTTACGCTCAACTTCGTCACCAGTCTTAGGGTTTTTGCCCCAAGTAGCGTCAACGTCAAGTGGAGACGGCATAAAGTCAACGACTAGGTCAAGAATCTTCTCAACAATAACACCACGTCCATCGCCACCGGTGATTAGGAAGAAGTCACCAGCTAGAACTCGCTTACGTAGAGCGGATTTTAGTTCGTCAACAGTAATCGCATCTTCGCCTTCGTCAAGGAACTTCATCATCAAATCGTCGTCAGCTTCAACAGCATTCTCGACAAGAAGACTTCGAGCGTTTTTGGCACGCTCTAGCATGTCAGCAGGAATTTCACTGACCTTTAGCTCATGGTCAGCATAATCGTCATAAGTGTAGGCCTTCATGTCTAGAAGGTCAACAACACCATTGATGTCTTTTTCAAAACCAATAGGAATATGAACAGGGAAAGCGTTCTTAGATAGGCGCCTATGAATAGATTCAACGCTCTTCCAGAAGTCGCCACCGATCTGGTTAATCTTGTTAACAAAACAAATGCGAGGCACGCCATACTTGTTAGCCTGACGCCAAACTGTTTCGGTCTGAGCCTCAACGCCCATCTTGCCGTCAAAAACGGTCACCGCACCGTCAAGAACACGAAGTGAACGCTCGACCTCGGCCGTAAAGTCAATGTGACCAGGGGTGTCAATAATGTTGACCTTGTGGTCTTTCCAAAAAGCTGTAACTGCAGCTGAGGTGATGGTAATACCTCGTTCTTTTTCTTGTTCCATCCAGTCGGTTGTTGCGCCGTCGCCGTCGCCCTTAACAACACCGATCTTGTGAGTTAAACCTGTTCGATAAAGAATTCCTTCAGTTGTAGTTGTTTTACCTGCATCGATGTGGGCAATAATACCGATATTACGATAGTCCTTAAGTGGGACGTTTTTTTGAGCCATGAGTGTAGTTCACTTCCTTTTGCTTAGTTATATTCTTTTTTCGCTATTTTTTTGCAACAAAAAACAACGCTTTGGTTTTTATTATATCATAATCAACCGCTTATGAGTAGTACGACATTTTACCGTTTTTCTTGCATAACGGCTTGTATTTGCCACGTTTTCTGTAGTTTACTGTTAATTCTGAAATAGTTTGACCGAGAGATTCCACGAAAGCCTCGTCGCCCTCATTCACCTCTCCGTTAAAATACCTCTTTAGAGCGTCTTTAGTTAATTCCGGTGCATACCACCTAGGAGATGAGAGGTGCATTTTGCCCCTTATAATCAGAGCCTTATAGCGTCGACGGTCACGCCCCGAGGCCCTAGCCTTAACCTCGACGGGCAATATACTGCGTACATCGCCAAAATGCTGGCTAATAACCGTCAAATCGTGCGTCTGTTCTCTGTAGAAATAACCGGTTCCTCCCCTTGCGGTCGAGGGCAGGGCTATAAATTTAGGATTCTCTTGATAAAGAAAGGCCAAAAGAGCATTTATCTCGTGCTGTAAACCAGAATATTCACCGACGGAGTCTTGCCGACCATCTTGTTTAGCGAAGTGTTTTTGCAATTCACAAACATCGGCCACTTGCAAAAGTTTATTTATTGAATCGTGAATCGTCTCGCTTTTAACGTCGCCGAGTATGAGTCCTTTTACCATTGGCAAACAAGCTAAGTTGGTGGCTACTCGATATTCGTCAACGCAACTAGACATCTCGGGTGCAATTTCTAGTAAAGTTTCTTCATTTTTAAGGGCACATTCCCAAGTAAATTGAGCTTTAGAAAATAAAACCATTCGTTTTTCCGTATCAAGATCATCACGAACTATAGAACTTTCAAGATAGGCCGAAGCGGCAGCGTCCAAAAACAATGGGTCAGTTTCTGTAGAAAGCATGTCAGCTAAACGCTCTAGCTTCACAGCACCTGGTTTGTCGGCATACATTTTCGGTATACACTGGTAAGCTCTGTAAACGGGGTGTTCTAAGTAGGCCCAATGGCTATCACGCTCACGGTATTCCAAGTGGCTAGGACCCTGTCTCTCCATAAGAACCATTTATAACAACAAAAAACCCGCCTGTAAAGACGGGTTCTTGATTTTAGCTTTTTAAAAGGTTGTTTAATTAACCACGAGCAAAATGGGCAAAAGCACGGTTGGCTTCGGCCATCTTGTGGGTGTCTTCCTTCTTCTTGAAAGCTGCGCCAGTTTCGTTGTAAGCATCAACGATTTCACTAGCTAGTCGCTGTGTGTAAGGCATTCCGCTCTTAGAACGAGCTGACTGCACCAACCACGTAAACGCAAAGTGATGTTGACGATGACCGGCAACTGGAAATGGAATTTGGTAGTTTGCCCCACCAACACGACGAGATTTAACCTCGAAGTTTGGCGAAATGTTTTTAAGAGCCTTCTCAAAAACTTCTAGTGGATTCTCGCTACCAACCTTTTTAGCGGCTGACTCCAAAGCTTCATAAACAGCTCGCTCAGCAACAAGTTTTTTACCGTTAAGCATCGACTTGTTGATAAGACGCTGAACTAGGACGCTCTGGTACTTGCGGTCTGGACTCAGACGACGTTGCAAACTAACAGTTTTCTTGCGTGGCATGATTAGTTAGCCTCCTTCTTAGTACCGTACTTAGAACGGCCCTGTTGTCGTTTTTGAACACCCTGAAGGTCCAACGCACCACGAACAATGTGGTAACGAACACCTGGAAGGTCTGGCACACGACCACCACGAACAAGCACAACGGCATGCTCCTGTAGGTTGTGACCCTCACCACCAATATAAGCCCAAACTTCGTGACCATTAGTCAAACGAACACGAGCAACTTTTCGAAGTGCTGAGTTAGGCTTTTTAGGCGTTTTAGTTGTAACTTTAATACAAACACCACGCTTAAGCGGAGCATTCTGGTCGTAATAACGAACCTTTAGTGCGTTGTGGATACGTCCAAGCGCCGGAGACTTCGACTTCTTGGTCGCCGTCTTGCGAGGCTTACGCACCAACTGATTGATTGTTGGCATTAGTAACAATTCTCCTTAAGAACTAATGTTATTTGGCCGTCCAGCAGCAAACTGTAAGACCCTTACCTACCCCTCTCGGCACCTTGTACACTCTTTCAGCCAAGCGGTAAGTGGAAACTCGTCTATTATAATAGCACGTTTTGGGGCGAAAGACAATGTTTAGCGTTATGTGGGAGTTAGATTGCTAGGCAGCGGACGGACTGTCCGTAGCTCTTAGTACTGGAGCCTGAGACGGAAACGATAGTGCTGTAGAAGCGCAAGTTGATGGCGCCAGTATCAGAGCTCTGCGAGGCAGACCAATAGCGACCGTAGCTACCCTGATCGCTGAACTCATTGGTCCAGTATCCCCCGAACTGCGCTAACCACGTGTTCCGAAGCGTAATTGAGCCAGCCGTATTATTAGTAGCTCCAATGGCCGTAGTTAGTTGCCCAAACTCGGCACCTGAACCACCTGTTGGTAGTCGCCAGCCGGCTGGGCAGACAGAAATGTTTTGGTTTGGCGCTAGTGCGTAATTAGCAACGCAGGCACCGGTTGCGCTTTGAGCTCCCATAGCGGCGCAACAGTTGTAGTGATAGCCATATTGACGCTCACCTCCAGCCACCGTGCCTCCGCCTGCATTGTTGGTACTAGGAGTGTTTGGGTGTATGGTTGGGCTAGCGTTAGCGTGGACGTAGTATTTAGCTTCGGTGTAGGTAGTTGCCGTGTCTGAAGTGCCGTTGCTCAGAGTACCTGCTGTGCCGTTACCTGTTGGTATAACGTCGTTATAGGTATTGGTGCCACTGTTTGATGTACCCCCGGCGTAAGCTAGGTTGGTTAGCATCCAGCATTTGCCGTCGGCTAGCTTCTGAATGAAGTAAGTGTGGTTATCTCGGGCGTCTGCTACAACTGTTCTCTCTGTTGGGCAGTTGGAGCTGGTTATAGTTTGATCTGAAGTGATGTAGTTGAGGGCCTGCTCGCTGGCGGCAAGTACTGCGGTGGCCTGGCTACCTAGTTCTTTGATGTTGCGCTGCATCTCGCGTACGGCGTGCTCATTAAGTTCGACGAGTATGGTGTCGGGGCTACCGATGGTCAGGCCGATGGTGCCGACACCGCTGTAGAGGTCGACGGTCGGTGCGGTGATATGCCTGGCGTCACCCGAGGCTAGCGTCACCCGAGAATTTACCCACATAGCCATGTCACGTAGCGCTTGCTCGTAAACCGGGACGTTTACTTGGAAAAATCCTTCGGTGGCATATCTAAAAGGTCTACCGAGGATGGTGTCGGTCAGGGTGATTTTGCCAAAGTTTTCAAGTCGTTCGGTGATGACGCTGGCAGGGCTTTTGTGGGTGGAGTAGATGACTTCCCCGCCCTGGGCGTTCAGTTGGCTGGCTTCT
>CAZSTN010000033.1:0-7254 GCA_964609915.1 uncultured Candidatus Saccharibacteria bacterium
AGCGCTACTCAGGGTGATGCAAAAGAATGGTTGGTATTGGATGTTCAAGATGTTTTGGCAAGCAGGAACATTTCTAGGTCGCTTAGCGTTGATATCAGCGAAGCAGATTTCGTCGGCAATGACGGCCGAACTTTGTATGCTTTGTTAGCCGACAAGACCATCAGGAAACTTGATCTTGGAAACCTAACTATATCAAGGGCTTTAGTATCAAGAGTCGACAGCTTTGCAATTGATTACGAGTCGAAAATAATCTCTTACGTTGGTGTAGACCCTGCTGACGAAGCCAGGAAGGTTGCTGGTGTATACAGAGACGGTGACGCTTCTGGTCACGTACTTCGAGGCACTATTACTGGCGCTCCGCTCAGGATAGACGCTACGGCTTATCACGGTAGTATTTTCTACGCCATTTCCGAAGGTGGTTCGGTAACTATTTTGCGGGGTGACTACCCTCGCTCTGAGTCAGACCTGTCTAAATTAGCAAACCGAGACACCATAAGCTTAGACACTTCAGTTTCTAACTTGAGCTTTAGCCCAACCGGTCGCTTCTTGGTGGCTCAGGCCGATTCTTCCTATGCAAGTTACGAGGTTGAACATCGAAGAATCAAAACCTTGGCACTTGATGAAGCTGAGACTACCATGAAATGGCTAGACGAGGCTTACCTGTGGAATAACATTGGTGATAAACTTAAAATACGAGATTTTGACGGCTCCAACAGCCATGAAATTATGAAGTCTACTGCTGGCTTCGACTCTACATTAAGTCAGAACGGTCGCTTTATGTACACCTTGAACAAGCAAGAAAATGGCCTAGCCCTGCAACGGGTTAAGATGATTCTTGATTAAAGACGCCTAAGCAGCGCCGGTTAATTACCGAATAGTCTCTCAATGAAAGTTGGTGAGTTGCCAGGTATAGCGCTCTCTGCGCTTAGCTGAGAGTCTGCCTCAGGGGCCGCTATGGCCTCTTCTGGGTTAGGGCTAATCTGTTCGGCGGTGACCAGCAGGCGGTTCAAGGCGGTGCCTAGTGGCGTACAAGTTATGAGCGTTAAGATAGGTTTGTCGGTCGGGTAAATTAGCTTACTTACCTCAGTTGGCTTAACGACTTCCGTTTTGGTCACAGTGTAGGTGTAGCGTGTCCCTTCATAGTTGGCGTAAATAGTGTCACCGACTACTAGTTTATCGAGCTGAGCAAAGACAAACTTGTACATGCCTGAGTCAAACAGGTCGTTGCTACTGTGACCCGACAGTACGGTGTTACCAACCTGCCCTGGACGACTGTTAGCCCCAGGTATTCCAAAGTGTGCAACGCCATTTTCCATAGCCTTCATTTGTGAGTCGTTGTCGTAGCCGATGTCATATATAACTGGTACGTCGACATTTATCTTGGGGATAATCAGTTTTGCTTCTGCGCCCACGTCAGCGGTGTCGCTTGGGTCAACTATTATATTTTGTGGATTAATAGCTCCAGGTGAAACGTAGGCGTTGACAGCTGCGAAAATTGTTCGGTTGTATTGCAGGAAGGAAAATACTAATATTACCACCAAGGCTGCGATTAAGGGTCTAAAGTGACGACTTTTTTTAACTTTAGTCGCAGACTCTTGGACTTTGCCTAGAAGCTGTTGGCGGAGTTCTGACAACGCCGTGTCCTTATCGACACTGACATCTTCTTTGTCAAACTTTTCCTCGGGCTGGTTGGTGAAAAAACGATTCTGCTCTTCGAGCCTTCGCCTCTCATAATGCTGTTCGTAATATTTTTGATAATAATTCTGCCAGGCAGAGTGATATTGCTTCCACTGGTCGCTTTGCGATGCCACGGGCCGTGTTTGCGCCAACGGTTGCGTCGCTGGTCGGCTAGTCGGTAACGTCGGTGCTGGCTTTGGTTCTGACGCATTCTGATAAAGGGAATCTATCTGCGTTCGCAAAATATTTGCAGCAGCTTCGTTTGGTGCTCTGTTGGGGCCGGGGTTACCCTGCAAGCCCCCACTCTGGCTTCTGTTCGGTTCCATCTTGAGTTCTATTATAAACTATTCTTGATGATATAGGTACAGGACATGTGCTATAATATCTTCTGTACATTACCTTTGCCTGCCGCGGTGGTGGAATTGGTAGACACGCGAGACTCAAAATTTCGTGTCCTTACGGACGTGCCGGTTCGATTCCGGCTCGCGGTACCAAAATATGAACGTCTCCAAATACGGAGGCGTTTTTATATTATCGCTGTAGAGGCTGACTCTAGGGGTTTGTCTGGGTTCCAGAGCCAGTAACTAGCTATCTTGGCTGCGGTTATGCCTCGCCATATAGACATGGCATTCCCCCACTCGGTGGTGACGACTTTCCCGTCGTGAGCAATTATAAGTTGGTCTTTATGAAGGACGGCAATACATATATGGTAAATTTATGCAGAGCTTCGACTATTTGTGACAAATTCATACTAAAAGTAATCATTTTCGGGTAGTAAACAGACTGAAAAAGTTTCTGGAGTTGTGCCAAAGCCATTACGAGTAAGGTGTTTGGTCGCTCTGCTAGAGCTTGAGGGGAGTTTTTTATGAGATCAATAGCGTCACGAGTAACGATAAGTTTTCCGTCGTAGGCCGAGGTGAATTCTTCGTACAATATGGCCGTTTCACTGTTTCGGCCAGCGTCGCCAGCTAGAAGTATGCCGTCTGCCCAATGACCAAGGGCTAGCATTTCTGGGAGGGCTTTTTTAGATAAGCTCCCCGAAGGGTTAGTGTCGGCGAAAATGACATCGTTCATAGTGGCTGGAACGGTCTTTTTTAAGGTGTTCGGAAGCAGTACTTTAGTCTGTCCGACCCCTGTTTGCATCGCTACACCGTAGCTTTCGGCGACGCCCGCAAAGCCAGAACTATTCCCGCCGATTATACCGAGCTTGCCAGCCCTGTCACGCTGCTCAGGCTTGCTCCACTCAATTTCCGAAAAGAGTGGCTCACCAGGTGTTTGCTTCTGCCAATACGAAGTTTCCACTTAAGCTCCTCTATATTCAATACTGACTGGACAGTGGTCGGAACCCATGACGTCAGCATGTATTTGCGGGTTAGCTATGCGGTCTTTAAGTGACTGACTGGCCGACCAGTAGTCGATACGCCAGCCGACGTTTCTTGCCCTAGAGTTTGCCCAGTGCGTCCACCAAGTGTAAGCGGCGGTTTTTTCGGGATAAAAATAGCGAAAGGTGTCAATGAATCCAGCCTTTATTAAATTTTCAAAACCAGCTCGCTCTTCATAAGTAAAGCCATGCTTGCCTATGTTTGGTTTGGGGTTCGCAAGGTCGATTTCCTGATGTGCGACATTCAAGTCACCGCAAAACAAGACCGGTTTGTGAAGTTCGAGGCGTTTTAGATGCTCGAGAAAAGCCGGGTCCCATTTTTTATGACGAAGTTCGAGGCGAGACAGGTCACCTTTGCTGTTCGGGGTATACACCGTTACTACCCAAAAGTCGTCAAACTCCGCAGATATAACTCTGCCCTCTTTGGTTGGGTCGCCGTAAGCGTCATCGTGAATGTCATACTTTTCATTTATGTCATCGTCAAAATCAAACTTTATAGAAAGTGGTTTGATCTTAGTGAATATCGCCGTTCCGCTGTAGCCGGCTTTTTCGGCACTATTCCAGATTTCTTCGTACTCAGGCAGGTCTATTTCGGCCTGACCTTGTTTAGCTTTGGTTTCCTGAAGGCATAAAATGTCTGGTTGATGCTGGTCGATGAAACTTTTAAAAGAACCTTTCTTAATAACCGCTCGAATTCCATTAACGTTCCAGGAGTAAAGTTTCATATTCTTGCCTTCCGAGCATCACGCTCTTGATCTCGCTTTTTAATAGATTGCCTTTTGTCATAATGTTTTTTACCTTTTCCAACGGCAATTACCAGTTTGATGAATCGGCCACCAGTGAGTAGTCGTAACGGTACGATGCTGTAACCAGCTTGTTTCTGTTCGGCTAGATTGTCAATCTGTTTCCTCTGAGCCAGTAGTTTTTTTGGCGAGGTGTCGACAGTCGTTTCGTTTACGCCCTTAGTGTTCAAAGCCAGGCTAAAACTTGCGTTATTTAGCCAAAGCTCGTCATTTCTGATTGTCACAAAAGAACCTTTCAGCTGAACTCTTCCGTCTCGGGCGGCTCGCACTTCCCGACCAGTTAGGGAGACGCCGACAACCAGCTCTTCGCCAAGCGAGTAATCAAAAGAAGCTCGGCGGTTAGTTATCGCCTTAAGCGTCGTGGTTGGTTTCTTCTTTTGAGTTGCCATACTGCCTGTTATTCTACCATGAAACGTGGTATAATTGGGTAATCTATGAAAATCCTAATCGCGTCGGATCTTCACTATCCGACTATAAACGGTGTCGCTACCTTCAGTCGAAACCTAGCCAAAGGCCTTGCTGATCGTGGGCACGATGTTCTAGTGATAGCCCCCTCGCAAACAGGAAAAAAGAGTAAAGAGGTTGACGGAAACCATGTCATTGTTCGGACGACTGCCGTTCCCTTCCCTTTTTACCAAAATTTCAGAATTTCGCTTAACGTCTCTAGGGAAGTTAAGAAAATTATTGAAGATTTTGACCCTGACGTTATTCATATTCAAATGCTACTTGGTATCGGCCAGGCGGTTATGAAATATGGCAATAAAATGGGTATTCCGATAGTTAGCACTAATCACGCCATGCCCGAGAATTTGCTCGACAACCTTAAACTTTTGGCGCCAGTTTCTAGGCCTATAAATTACATGCTTAAAAGTTATGGCGCACGTTTTCACTCCAAGGCTGATTATGTGACGCTTCCGACGCAGTCGGCGATAGACATGTTTAATGTTGACGAGAAGATATCGGTTCCGATGGAGCCAGTTTCTAACGGCATTGATTTGTCACGTTTTTCACCCGGTGACGTGCCAGACGACGTTTACGAGAGGTTTGGTTTACCAAAAGACCGCCAGATAGTTTCTTATATTGGTCGAGTTGATGCCGAAAAACATCTCCATGTCTTAATTAAGTCTTTTACTAAGGTCTTAAAAGAGAATAATGACACTCATTTGCTAATTGTCGGTAGTGGTACTGAGCTAGATAATCTAAAGCGCTTGGCTCGAGATCTTAAAATTGCCGACAAAGTTACTTTTACTGGAAAAGTCAGCGATGAAGACATCGAGCTTCTACACAGAGTGGGTACGGTTTACTGCATGCCATCGCCTGCTGAGCTACAGAGCATAGCTACGCTTGAGGCAATGGCTAGCGGTAAGCCTGTCGTAGCCGTTGATGCCGGTGCCTTGAAGGAGCTCTGCCAAGATGGCCGAAACGGATTTTTGTGTAGTCAAGACGACAAGGACGCCATTGCCGCCAGTTTGCTTAAAATTCTTCAAGACGATGAGCTTCGAGAAAAGTTTAGCAAAGAAAGTCTTGCAATTGCAAAAACCCACAATCTCGATACGACCATTAAGAAGTTTGAATCTATTTACAATAGTTTGATTATTTAACTAATTTTAACCAGCGTTTAATAATTCTCGACACTTTGTCGGGAGTTTCGTAGTGAGTTAAGTGTCCGACATTGTCGATAACTGACAGTCTGGCATCTTTGAACTTTTTGACTAAAGCATATTGATGGCCTAGGTCGGTTACGTCATCCAGCGCAGCTGCTATCAGTAGCGTAGGTACAGGTATTTTGCTGGCAAAGTCGCCAACATTATGGCTCACGGAAGTTTCAAAACCCTGCGAGACAGACCTTGCATCATGAAAAGTCGAAAAATACTGTAGATGTTGCTGAAGAACAAATTTTCTTATCTTTTTATCGCTCGTCTTGGTCATCACGGCGCTCATTAGCCTGACGACAATCTTAGAACTTAGCCAAGCTCGGCCGACCTTCTCTGGCAGAGCTTTGCCGACTTTATAATAAAAAGCAGTTAGTCTGGTAAGAAATTTTTGCGGGCCTTCAAGCGCCGGAGCGCCTATTGGGTTAACTAAAATTAGTTTTTTGATAGATTTCGGGTGCTCAGCGACGTAGGCGCTGGCTACGATACTGCCAAAAGAATGCCCAAGCAATATTGGTTTCTCGTTCTTGGTTTGTTTTTTGATAAACCTGTCTAGCCATCTTACGTAGCTTTTTAAGTCGTACTTGGCGAGATGTTGACCATCGGCAAACCCTGGTAAGTCAGGAATTAGCACATTATAGTCTTTGCGAAAATATTTGGCTATAAGTAATAAACCGTGGTGGGTGCCACGAAAACCGTGAACCATAATAAGAGTTGGCTTTTTGCTCATACTCTGATTATACCACTAGCGCCGACTAGCTGGTGGTCGGGACGTTGTGTTTTTTAAGAGAGTCTTGAAGTTTCGGACGATCGAAGCCGAGTATTATGTCGCCATTAATGTCAGTAACTGGTACGCCACGGAAGTCGCCACCAAGTTTATCTAAAAGTTCAGTTTTGGCCGCTTCGTCAGCTTCTATGTCTTTGACTGTGTATTTTACACCTAGCCTTTCGAGCCATTGCATTTCAGTGTGGCAAAAAGCACACCAGCTGGTGCTGTAAACGGTTACTTGCGGTGTTGATGTTTCGGTCATTATTATACTCCTTGTAGTTACTATACATTGTACAGTAAAATGGGGTCTCAATGCAATAAGTTTAATGCAGATTGTGCTTATGTTACGTGGTATAATTAAATTAAATGAAAAAATGTAATCGTTCAGCGTTTGCACTACCATCGGTTTTAATAGCCTCAGTTATCATGCTCGGGGTTTTGGCGATCGCTGGCTCATCTGTTGCATCAGTCAGGACGGCGCTTCAAGGTCAACAGTATGAACAGCTGGCTAAAGTGGCCGGTGAAGCTGGAGTGGCTTTTGCTAAGGCGTGTTTAGTTAAAAATGACAACAAGCCATTGTGGACTGACGATAAGCCTCTGACTCCTGCCACTGATTGCGAAGGTAATGTCCTGGTTGATTCTAAGGTTAGCGTTTTGATTGTCGGTGGCGGCGGTGGCGGTGGCGAAGGTGGCGGCGGTGGCGGTGGCGTCATTCAGAGCAGTGATATTTCAGTTAGTGCCAGTACTGACTATAGTGTCGTGGTCGGAGCCGGTGGTACCGGTAGCTCTGACGGCACGGTTGCAGCTACAAACGGTGGTAACTCTTCAGTCTTTAGCTTGACGGCTATTGGTGGCGGTCGAGGCGGCACTAGTGGTGGCGCCCCTGCTGTGGGTGGTTCTGGCGGTGGAGCGAGACGGGCTACAGTAAGTCCTCTTGGGGCGAACGGCACAGCTAATCAAGGTAATAAAGGC
>CAZSTN010000034.1:0-4467 GCA_964609915.1 uncultured Candidatus Saccharibacteria bacterium
GTCGCCCATAAGTGACCGTATGGCCGACCTGTTGGGTCAGATATTAGAGAACTTCGATGTCTGTATAATCTCTGGCGGTAAATATGAGCAATTCCAGAAGCAGGTTATAGAACAGGCTGACTTTAGTCCTATTCAGTTGCGTCGTCTGCACCTGATGCCAACTTGTGGAACAAGGTACTATAGGTACAACGAAGTTGCCAAAGATTGGGAGCTTCAGTATGCCGAAGACCTAGAACCTGAACAGAAAAAAGAGATTATCTCAACTCTTGAAGCTTCGGCCCGAGAGCTTGGTTATTGGGAAGCCAACCCCGTTGGCGATATTATTGAGGACCGTGAAAGTCAGATAACCTATTCTGCACTTGGCCAAAAAGCCGCACCAGAGGACAAATATTCTTGGGACCCAGACGGATCTAAGAAACAAGCCTTGCGATCCTTGGTTGCCGAGCGTTTACCTAATTTTGAAGTTAGGGCAGGCGGCTCAACTTCAATAGATATTACTCGCCCCGGCATAGACAAAGCCTACGGTATGCAGAAGCTGATCGACATCTTAGACATCAGTCGTGATGATATTTTATTCTTTGGCGACAAACTCCAAGAAGGTGGCAACGACTACCCAGTTAAGGCTATGGGCATTGACTGTCTCGAGAGTGAAGAATGGGAAGACACTGCTGATAGGCTAGAGACGATTGTCGAAGTAATTAAATAATATTGATTTTTCAATACAATTTCCATACAATAATAGCTATGAAGACACAAGCTCAGCCCCAGTCAGAGGAAGAAGTGGCTAACGCTATTGCAGAGCTACGCCGAACCAAAGGTTACGGCTGGTTTAAAGTCTAAAGGCACTAAATATCGCATTGTTGTAGACACTAATATATTAGTGAGTGCTTTTTTGTATGGTGGTCGTCCGGCGGCGGTTTTTGAAGAAATTTTGTCTTCGCATACGTTAATTCTATCTGATTATATAGTAGATGAGCTGGTTGCTTGCTTAAGGATAGTACGTCCTAAGGCTCCTCAGAAATGGGTTAGGGCTTTACGCCAACAACTTAGTAAATACTGCTATGACTATGACGAGGTCGGCATCTCGTCTCGAGACTTTAAGGACAACCCTATACTGCATCTTGCTCATTCGGAGTCGGCTTTTATATTGACCGGAGACAAAGACATTTTGAGCCTCGAAATATCAAAAGGGGTTGCTTCTTTGACTATTGACGAGTTTGAAGCGTTGTTTCTATAGCATCACCGACTATCTTCTTCATTTTAGTCTGAAAAAGGGAAGTTTCGAAGCGTTTTGACTTTCTGTGAAGGGTTGCTGGTCGAAATTCACTTAGTGTCTCAAACTTTTCGATAGCCCCTGCGAGATCGTCAACCGTTTGGTTCTCAAAAAATACACCAGTTTCGCCATCTTGAACTATATCTAGTGCCCCACCTTTTTTATAGGCAATAACAGGTGTTCCGGCCGCTATAGCCTCTACCGCAGCTATTCCAAAATCTTCTTCGTTTGGAAATAGAAAGGCCTTAGCTTTATGAGCTCGATTTTCTAGTTCTTCGTCACTAATTCTTCCCGTAAATTCAACTGTTGGTCCAGCCAAAGATTTTAACCTTTCGGTGTCAACACCAGAGCCGATGACAGTAAGCTTACGCCCAAGCTTGTTACAAGCCTCTATAGCTAGGTCAAAGCGTTTATAGGGAACATGTCGACCCCACACCACATAACCTTCTCTGTGGCCTTCTGGTGGCGGTGTAAAGCGTTTTATGTTGACAGGTGGGTAGATGACGGTGCTAGGTTTGCCGTAGTATTCTTTAATTCTTTTTTGAGTTATGGTTGAGTTAGCTATAAAAACATCAACGCCCTTTACGCTTTCTAGGTCTTTTTTGCGCATCCACTTTACGAAGGCTGGTATAAACGGTCTGATCAAAGGTGTTAGTGGTCCAAAATTGAATTCTTTACGAAACTCGTCGTAATGGCTCCAGTAGTAGCGAATAGGGGTGTGAATATATGAAATATGTATTTGATCAGGCCGAGTTTTTTTAACAGCCTTAGCTTCGGCGCTCGAGCTACTGATGATGATATCGAACTCGCTAAGATCAAGTTTTCTAAATGCAAATGCCCTGAAGACTGGCCACAATGTGTGTTTGTACCTTATGAATTTCGGTAAAATTTTTTGCAAGTAGGTCGTTCGAACGTCAAGGTCTTGAAATGCGCCCATTTTTTCTTCATCGTAAACAGATGTATAGATTGGCGCATTAGGGAAAAGTTTGTGTATTTCTAGCACAACCGGTTCAGCTCCGCCCATGGATGTTAGCCAGTCGTGTACAATAGCGATTTTAGGTGTTTTTCTTGCGTTAAGGTTTTTTTGAGGCATTACTTTGCCCCTTTTCTGAATAATACGACGTGAACCGTCTTGAATAGAATCTTAGTATCTAGCCAAAATGACCAGTTTTGAGCATAAAATACCTCTAGTTCAATTCGGTCTTCAAAGCTCAGCTCACTTCGGCCCGAGACCTGCCATAAGCCAGTTACCCCAGATTTGACGCTATGCAGAATCGATGCCTTGCCTTTAAGTAGTTTGGACTCCTGGGGGAGTATTGGCCGTGGTCCAACCAAGCTGAGGTCGCCCTTTAAGACATTGAAAAGTTGTGGCAGTTCGTCGATAGAACTTTTACGCAAGAAGTTGCCAAACTTTGTAATGCGAGGGTCGTTTTCGACTTTGCGGTTTTTCTCATATTCTAGGGCAAGATCTTCTCTGCCCATGGCCCTAAACTCGTCAGCAGCATCTTTGCCTTCGAAACCTTTTAAGTTTTCCATGGTGCGGAACTTATATAGATTTATCGGCTCAGAGAACCTGGAAAGTCTTTTGTTGATAAAAAAGACTTTTTGCTTTGGTTTAAGAATGATTAAAGAAAGAATCACTATAATAAAGACAGGAGAAAGGAGGACTATAAGTATAAGGCTAGTAAATAAATCAAAGACACGTTTTAGTATTGCCCCCCAACCAACTAGTGGTGTTTGGTAGACGGTTATCATTGGGTAGCCAGCAAAGACATCTACGGTGTTCTTGCCAGAGTAAAACTCTGTCTCTGACGGTATAAAATTGTATTCGATGTGATGCTCCTGAGAAGAGTTGAGTATCCGGCTATTTCTTGACTTATTTTCGTAAAGGTCAGTCTGAATAATAGCGGTGATGTTGTTTTTTACAATGTCCTTGAGTGCAGACTCAACCGAAGAGTAGTGTTTTCCGGTGAAGCCTTCTGGTAGCAGCTTCTTTGGTCCAGCTATAGCTACGACATCGTAGCCGCTCTTAGCTGTGTGGTTGATGTTTTCGGCAATGTCCTTAGTGGCCCCAGAGGTACCTATTATCAATACCCGCTTGACGCCCTTGCCGTATCTAAACATACGGTCTCTAATTAGTCGCATAATTTCACGAGTTGTTAACAGCAACAAGAAAGACCCAACTAGTGCATAGGCGGCTACGAGTCGTGCTGGAAATAGCTTTTCTTCGCTGACATATTCCCAGCCGATGATTATTAGTATGCCAATAAACACCCCGACAGCCAGCTTGGCCCACTCTATGAGTCTTCTGTTGTATGTCTTCTTTTGATATAGACCAATTATGGCAAATATAGCTATCCAGAAGGGTACGATTGTTAAGAACGACAAGAAATATTCGTATGCATATACATCATGAAGCAATGGTCTTGGGTCGTATTGGACCCGAACTATATAAGCTACGGTAAAAGCGACCAAAAGAACAAAAAAGTCGACTATTACTAATGAAAAGCTGTATATTTGGGAGTTTTTTCTTGCCATATCTACCTGCTAGTATACCATTTACGGTACACTGTATATAGGATGATACAAAAAACACTCATAAGCTTACTGGTGGTCATATTTGGCGGTATTGTCTTGCATGCACCTATTTCGGTAGGCCTTGGTGTGCTTTTCCCAGATGCATCACTGCTCATAAAGTCCTGGAAAGAACTTCTTTTAGCCGTAGGTGTCGTCTTACTGGTGGTCGAAGTTCTGCGCCAAAAAAAGTGGTCAATTTTTAGAAATTGGCTTACATATCTAATAGTGGCATATATTGCCCTACACATACTGTTGTTGCCGTTCTTCGAAACAGGGTTATTGTCGAAGCTCGCCGGTTTATTGATAGACCTGCGCTATGTAGTATTTTTCTTGTTGGTTTTCGGTACGTTGAAGATGTATCCGTCTGCTCGTAAACCGTTGCTTTTGACTTTTGCTGGAGGAGCCGTCTTAGTGGTGCTATTTGCTGTTCTTCAGGTGACGGTCTTGCCGTATGACTTTTTGAAGTATTTTGGTTACAGTACCGACACGATAGCCGCCTACCTGACTGTAGACAAGAATATGGACTATATTCGCATAAATAGCACCTTGCGTGGACCTAATCCGCTGGGTGCCTATGCCGGAATTGTCCTGGCTGTGACGTTTTCCTATTGGTTGGC
>CAZSTN010000034.1:4567-7220 GCA_964609915.1 uncultured Candidatus Saccharibacteria bacterium
GGTTCGGCGTCTTTGTTAGGTGAGAATTCTTTGATAATTGAGAATCAGTATCTTTTCATAGCGCATGAAGTCGGCTGGCTGGGTCTGGCATTATTCTTAAGTATCTTTGGTCTGGTGCTATATGAGCTCTGGTTGCGTAGGCGAGATTGGCTAGCGAGGGCTACTTTGGCTAGCGGTGTTGGGCTGGCGGCGATAGGTGTCTTACTGCCCGTATTAGCGGACGACACGGTTTCTATAATTTGGTGGGGCTTGGCTGCCATTTCTTTAGGCGGTTATTCTGTATTGCAAAAACCTGCTAAAATAAAGAAGTTATGAGCGAACGTTCTACCCAAAAACAGAAAGTCTTGCTGGACTTTGTGTCAAAGTTCATTATTGAGCATGGCTACGGACCGAGCTACAGAGAGGTCATGAGCGGACTTGGCTATAAGTCTGTTTCTACCGTAGCTACACATATTAACGGGTTGATAGCGAAAGGCTATTTGCGCAAGCGAGATAATTCGGCCAGGTCCTTAGAGGTCGTTTCAGACAGATATCAGCCAGGGGTGAGTGTTCCACAAAGGCAAGGGGCAACTCCAAGCCGTGAAAAGTGGATAGTCGAGGAAATATCTCGTAGGTTTATTATTTATAAACATGACAAAGACCAGCAAAACCTAGATGAACTTTACGTTTTAATAGGAGCTTTAAAAGTGTTAGGTTTTGAGGGGGCTTACCAAGCCATGAAAGCACGACTAGCGGAAGCTCTCAAGGGGTAGTATAGTAGTAGAATATGTCATTAGTTCAACCAAGACGACCAAGCGGATTCCAGGAGTATACTCCAAGCGAGCAAATTGAGTTCAATAGACTCGTAGATATTATTCGTGGTGTATATGAGAAGTATGGCTTTTCGCCTTTAGACACTCCAGACATCGAATTGACCGATGTTCTTTTGGCTGGTTCGGGTGGTGAAACATCTAAACAGCTGTACAGATTCAAGCGTGAGGGTTCGGATACTGACCTAACTCTTCGCTATGACTTGACTGTTCCGTTGGCTCGTTATGTAGCAGAGCATCAGAATGATTTAGCTTTCCCGTTTCGTCGTTATCAGATAGGTAAAGTTCACAGGGCCGAGAGAGCGCAAGCTGGTCGTTTTAGAGAGTTCTATCAGGCTGACATTGATGTTATTGGCTCGGTTAGCCCATCTGTTGATGCAGAGCTTCCAGCTATTATAAATGAAATTTTTGATAAATTTGGGTTCGGTGAATTTGTCATAAAAATAAACAATCGTCAAATTTTGAACGGCTTTTTTGAAGGTTTGGGGCTTGAGGGTGCTTCCAACGAGGTGCTTAGGGTCATAGATAAAATAGACAAAATTAGCCCCGAAGAATTCATCGCTAGTTTGCACGAGCTAGGTTTGAGCGAGTCTCAAGCACAGAGCATCGTCGACTTCACGTCAATTAACGGCAGTGTTGAAGACGTCATGGGGCGACTCTACGGGTTGGCCACCGACTTACCAGCGACTTTTTATGAGGGGGTTAAAAAATTAAGTTCTGTAATAAGCTCACTTCGGGTTTTGGGCGTCCCCGAACACCGCTATGTCATTGACTTAAAAATTGCTCGAGGCCTAGATTATTACACCGGTACGGTTTACGAAACTTTTCTTGTCGACCACCCAGGTTTGGGTAGTGTTTGCTCTGGCGGTCGCTATGACAACCTAGCGCAAAACTACACAAACACAGAGCTTCCAGGCGTGGGCGTTTCCATAGGTCTTTCTAGGCTGTTTTATAAATTAAGGGAAGTCGGGGTTATAGACCCGATCAAAAAAACTACCGCCAGTGTTTTAGTGACATCTATAGTACCCGAGGACATACCATTCGCAACATCAGTTGCTGCCAAGTTACGATATAGCGGACTGTCGGTAGTGACATATTTCGATGAAGTCGGCGTCGGCAAGAAGTTCAAATACGCCAACAAGCTAGGCATAAACTACGTCGTCGTTATCGGCGAGGCCGAAAGGGAAGCCCAGAAGGTGTCGATAAAAGACATGCAATCTGGTGAAACTACGGCACTTTCTGTTGAAGAAGCCGTTGACTATATACAGAGGTAACTGTATAATAACATTTGTATTCCGGCGTGGCGCAGCGGTAGCGCAAGAAGCTGTTAACTTCGAGGTCGCTGGTTCGAATCCAGCCGCCGGAGCCAAATAAAAAAGATCCGCGAGGTCTTTTTTATTTGGCTCAGCTGGTAGAAAAGTTAATATTTCCCGTTTCCATCCTTACTAAAAGCAAAGTAGAGTAACATGCCAGCTCCAACCAAAGCACATACCATGCCAAAGATTGGTACGGCTTTTCCGAATTCGGTTACCAGCATAAGTACTGTTCCACCGACAAACAGAAATCCTGATGTAGTAATTTTATTTGAGTTTTTCATAGTACAGCCCTTTCTTTGCCATTGATTATAACAGCTATTCAAATAGGTGCCTGCGGTGTATCCTTACGGAGCTTCATCCGATCCAACAGTGAAGCAGATGTTGGATAGTTTCACACTTCTATAAAAGTTAACCAAACCGACAAATCACATTTATCACCTTGGTTGACTCCAGGATGGGGGCAGGCGTGTGCCGCCCCCATCCTGGTATGTGTCAGGCTGTAACTTCAACCTCTCTTCTTGGCCGGAT
>CAZSTN010000035.1:0-7015 GCA_964609915.1 uncultured Candidatus Saccharibacteria bacterium
ACTTATACTTACCATTAAAAGCTGCTATTTCGTGATCGGTATAAGAAGTGTTCGGTGAAAGGTTAAATACAAATAGATAATTATCACGAATATAAGATAGTAGCTTCCTGCCTTGGTCCACCTCAACCCAGTGATATTGATTGGTCTTGAGCTTCTTGGCGACCTCGACCATAGCGATGTCAAAATTATTTAACTCTGAATACTTAAGTTCTTTGTTGTCGACTAAGCTCCACTGTCTGCGAGCATATTTGTATGACCAACTGTTACCTTCACGAGGGAAGTCGACCCATTCTGGGTGACCAAACTCATTACCCATAAAGTTCAAGTAGCCACCAGCGTTAGTGCTGGCAGTTAGCAGGCGGATAATTTTATGCAAAGCCATACCTCTCTCAACCACAAGATTGGAGTTGCTCTTAGACATAAAGTCGTACATGTCTTTGTCGATTAACCTAAAAATCAGCGTTTTGTCGCCCACTAACGCCTGGTCATGGCTCTCGGCATAGCTAATAGTCTTTTCCTCAGGACGATGAGTCGTCAACTCGTGGAATAAATGATTCAAGTCCCAGTCTTCGTCACGCTTTTCTTTGAGGGTTTTTATCCAAAAATCTGGCATACCCATGCTGAGTCTATAGTCAAAACCGACACCCCCGTCAGCGGTTGGCGCAGCTAGGCCAGGGAAGGCACTCATATCTTCGGCAATCAAAATACTACTAGGCTTCAAACTATGAGCGAGTTTAGTCGCCATATTCAAGTAGGTAAGAGCGTCGAGGTCGATGTTCGCACCAAAATAATCGTCGTAACTAGTATAATCCTGACCTAGGCCATGGTTCATATAAAGCATGCTCGTCACGCCGTCGAATCGGTAGCCGTCAAAATGATACTCATCCAGCCAATAGCGTACATTGCTTAGCAGAAAATGCACGACTTCAGGTTTGCCGTAATCAAAAACCCTCGAGTCCCAAGCGTCATGGTCACCCCTTGAACCGCTATGGAAATACTGGTCAGTCGTGCCATCGAACCGACTAAGGCCTTCGTTCTCGTTTTTAACGGCATGTGAGTGAACTATGTCTAGGACAACCCTCAGTCCGAGTCGGTGAGCTTCATTAACTAGCTCTTTTAGGTCGTTTGGTGTGCCAAAACGAGAACTTGCTGCGAAAAAATTAGAAACATGGTAACCAAAACTACCGTAGTAAGGATGCTCCTGGACGGCCATCAGCTGAATTGTGTTATAGCCTAACTCTTTAATACGGGGCAAAGTTTCTTTTGTAAACTGGCTGTAGCTCGTGACCGCTTCACGATCACCCGACATGCCAACATGGGCCTCATATATAAGAAGTGGCTCGTCGGCTGGCTTGAAGTTAGAGTCCGACCAAATAAAAACTTTCCTTGGAGCCCAAACGCAGGCACTAAAAATGTGCGTCTCCGGGTCTTGAACGACGTAGTTAACATAAGACGGCAACCGCTCGCCAGAGCCACCCTCCCAGTGAATATTCAATTTGTACAAATCTTCGTGCTTTAAGGCCTTTTTAGGTAGTTCAAGCTCCCAAACGCCATTTTCTAACCTAGAAAAAGCAAATTCCTGGTCGTCAGCCCAATTGTTAAGCTCGCATATCAAAAAGATTTGCGTTGCATTTGGCGCCCATTCTCGAAGCACCCAGCCCTTCGGTGTTTGATGAAGACCAAAGTATAAATAGCCGACAGAGAACTCTTCTAGGCTCTTCTTGCTGAGTATTTGGCTAGATTTATCGGCAACATACTTTTGCTGATGCTCAAGAGCCGGCCTGTAAGGCTCGAGCCATGGGTCAAGATCAGCAACAGTTTTTATAAGCATTATCATTTATTGTACCCTTTGTTAGCTTAAAACTCTAGTATAATAAGAAATAGAAGGGCGTATAGCATAAACATAAATATGGTCAAAAGAAAAACTAGAGTAAGAAAAAACGTATCATTGACGGCTATAACCAATTGCCAAAATAAAAAATGGTACAAAACTGAAGCTCAAGCTCTAGCGGCATCTGAAGATAGAATGTTCGACGACATGACAGCCAGCATTGGTACTTATAAGTGCAACATTTGCGGTAACTGGCATTTAACGAGCCTTGTTTTGCTATAATAAATCATTATGAACACACAAGGAAATAAAACAGTAGCCACTAAAAAATCAGATCACATAAAAATAGTTCGCCACGTCGTACCTGCCGAGCCGCTAGTCAGCCCGAGCATCAGCAGAAAAGACTCTTTTAATAAGATGTCTGCCATAATATCTACCAAATTAGGTTCTTCTACGGCTTTCGTTCTGGCGACTTTAATAATTGTAGTCTGGGCGGTTTCTGGACCTTTCTTTAACTACTCCGACACCTGGCAGCTGGTTATAAATACCTCAACTACAATCATAACGTTCTTGATGGTTTTCGCTATTCAGAACACTCAAAACCGTGACTCCAGGGCCATGCAACTAAAATTAAGCGAGCTTATTAAGGCTAATAATAAAGCCCGAACTGAATTTCTTGATATTGAAGACCTTTCCGACACCGAACTAGACGAAATACAGGCTCAATTTAGGGAATTGCATGAGAAATTTGAAAAGCGCAAAAAATAATCGTATACTATAAAATATGAAACAGCTTACTCCAGCGAGTCCGCATGTGATTGTTATGGTGGGAGTCCCCGGTGCAGGTAAAAGTACCTTTGCTACTAGTTTTGCAAAAACATTTAGCGCGCCGTTCATAAACAAAACTTTCATAGAGCGGGAATACGACATAGACAGCAAATCTGCTTCGGCAATAGCTCGAGGCTTTTTAGAAGAATTATTAAAAACTAATAAAACGATTATCTTTGAAAGTCAGGCAAATAAACGCTCTGAGCGTGCCTCGCTAGTTAAAAACATAAAGTCGAGTGGCTACATACCATTGGTAGTCTGGGTGCAAACAGACGTGGCTGAAGCCAAAAGGCGAGCCACCAAAAAGTACCCTAGCGGTTCAGGCTTGACGCCCGAAGAGTTCGAAAAGGCCGTGTCGAACTTCCAACCACCAACAGACAAAGAGACGGTTGTAGTCATCAGCGGTAAGCACACCTACACCACCCAGCTAAAAGCTGTTTTGCGTCATCTTGCGTCCGAAAGACCAAAGTTTGAAAATCCGCCAAGACAGACTCAGCCCGCCACTAGACGAACGTTACTGCAATAAGGAGTAAGCCGTGCCGATAATCCACGACAAAGAATTCGGCAAAATAGTCGTCAGGAGAAGCAGTAAGTCTTCCCAGGTTCGGCTTAGAGTGGCTCCCGATGGCTCGCTGCGAGCATCATTACCGGCGTATGCTCCGCTTTTCTTAGTTAAGAGGCTACTGAAATCTTCGAGAGACGATATCCGAAACCTGCTCGACAAATCGCATTCCAAAAACAATTACTACGACGGCATGCAAATAGGCAAAAGCCACGTCCTTATTATTAGATTGAGCAAAGACCTGGACATCTCTAGACACGGCCGGCAGATAATCCTACACCTGCCTCCCGACATTGAAGTCACGGACCCAGTAGCTAAACAAAAAATCCGAGAGGGTGTCGTCGCCGCTCTTAGAGCTGAGGCCAAAAGTTACCTACCTCGCAGACTGTCCTACCTTGCTAGCGAGCATGGCTACAGTTATAACAGAGTTAGGTTTTCACACGCCAGTGGCAGATGGGGGAGCTGTAGCTCGCAGGGTGTTATTAGCTTGAACATCGCACTCATGCAACTTCCTTTTGAACTAATAGATTACGTTTTAATACACGAGTTGGCGCACACTAAAGAGATGAACCATAGCAAAGACTTTTGGAGTAACGTCGAAAGAGCCGACCCCGACTACGAAAAGCATCGAGCTTCGTTGAAGAAAAAGTCACCCTCAATTTAGCATAATATGCTACAATCATAAGTATTATGATATTTTTGGGTGGTACCTTATATTCAGATGAAGTTGATAGGTTCATCAGATATTCGGTCTTTGTATTTACGCCTCTGGCGGTCCTGTTTAGCCTTTTAACGATGCTGGGGTTTTTCAATGACGGCGCCTACGGCTACTCGGCTCTAGGTGTAGCCGTCCTTGCAGCTTGGTCGCTTCAGGCTTTATATATTTATTTCTCTAGAAATCTTCCTAGAAGAAGCGTCGCCATAAATTTAGTGGCTTATCATGTTTTTGCCCTGGCTAATACGATCTTGATAACAGGTTTTTCTAATCCGACCACGTCAGTCCTAGCTCTGCTTCTGGTTATCTCTTTTCTGTATTTTCGATTTGCAGGCGCCTACCTTAGCGCATTTTTAATAACTATGACCGCTTTTCTGGCTGTTTTGCTGGAACCTTCAGCCCTAGCAAGTGTCATCGCAACACTAATTAGCATTTTGTTTGTCGGTGGCGCAGCTATTGGCTTCGCCTTGACTCAAGAAAAGCGTCTCAAGCTGCTCGAGAAGAGTCAGGGCAGGGAACGTCTGCAACACGAACAGATGACCACTATAATAAACAATTTGACTGACGCTACGTTTACAGTTAACGAAAGAGGCTCGGTTTTAATGTATAACGCCGCCAGCCTAGACATCCTTGACACCAACAGTAGCATTCGCGGTAAGTCGATAGACAAGCTTTTCAACCTAACCTACGACAACAAAGAGCCGGTCGGCCTAATGGATATTCTCAGACAAACCACCAGAGCTAACACTCGAGACGACTTGGTCCATGTCTATAAAAATGGCGACAAGATAAACATCGAGTTAACCTACGCTCCGATCAGTTCGCCATACAGTAAAACAAAGCGAGGAGCTTCGCAATCGGGCTATATTTTAATAGCCCGGGACGTTACTAAGCGTAAAAATCTAGACGAAGAAAAAGACGAATTCATCAGCGTTGTTAGCCACGAGCTACGAACGCCGATCGCCATCGCCGAAGGTACGCTGTCTAACCTCGAAGTATTATTAAATAGAACCGAAAAAACCGATAAAAAGGTCCTGTCATCAACCGTATCAACAGCTCACGAGCAGATTATGTATTTAGCTAAAATGATAAACGACCTCAGTACGCTGTCTAGGGCCGAGCGAGGCACGGGCGACGAGCAAGAGTTGATAGATGTTCGAGAATTGCTCCACGCCATGCACGGACGCTACGAGGGCGAAGCTCTCGCCAAGAAACTTCGTCTCGACCTTGACCTGGGCAATAGCCTGGGACAAGTGATGACCAGCAGGTTGTATATTGAAGAACTCCTGCAAAATTTAATAACTAACGCTATAAAATATACCACCGAAGGCTCGGTAACTATTGTTGCTAGAAAGCTTAAAAACACCATAACTTTCACCATAAAAGATACTGGTATCGGCATAAGCAAAGCCGACCAAGATAAAATATTCGGTAAGTTCTACAGAAGTGAAGATTATCGTACCCGTGAGACCGGTGGTACAGGCCTAGGGCTTTATGTATCCTCAAAGCTCGCTATGAAACTCAACACCAAAATAATACTTACTAGCAGACTTAATTATGGTTCAAGCTTTAGCTTCGAACTGGAGTCTTCAAAGGTCGACCCTTCCAGGTAACCTTACCGGTTTTGTGCATGATGTAACTTGTGACGACCAGCAGGGCTTCCTGCAAGACAATTACTGGCCAAAGGACAAACGCTAGTGGCCAGGCTTTAGCCCATATCTTGTAGGCGTAAAATGTGTAAGTAAGCGACACTACTAGACTTGTGAAAGCCGATAAATACCAAAGCGGGAAGATAGTCCATGACACTGCCATCAACGGTAATGACGCTAGTAGCAATAGGTCAATAGCGATCAACAAAATAGCCGAGAGGCTTCCGTCAACCTGCGGTGACATGAGCCGAATGCTCGTTAATAGTTGCGAAAGCCATTTCTTCTCAAACGAAATACCCAAAAATGCATTACTAATTAAAAAGCGATACTGTCTTTTTGTCGAAAAATAAGCAGCTAGCTGAGATTCTGGCCTTGTCATAAAACTCATGGTGCCAAAGCCACCATAATCAACAAGTTTTTTGCGATCTATCAACCAGGCATTTCCGACTGCTGCCGGTGAACCTTTTTTATTAAAGATTACTTCCCAGAAGTAGCGGAGTGGCGAAAACAAAATGCTAGTTCGCCAACCATCTTCTCGTCGAGGTAAAATAGACACCATAGTAGCTTGCTCTTTCAAAGCATAATCGACAACCTTGCTAATCGAATCGGGTTGCAGGCGAGTGTCGACATCCATAAAAAAGATATAAGAGCCACTAGCCTCCGACAAAAGCGTCTGAAGTGAGTGGTTTTTACCCAACCAGCCCTCTGGAAGCTCCGACCCAGCCACAAAACGTACTCCAGCATGAGCAAAAGACTTTATTAAAACCGAAGTATTGTCGACCGAGTTGTCGTCAACTACGATTATTTCAAGTTTCTCATAATCAGAGGCTAAAACTTTATGCAAACAATCTGTTAAGGCATGGTCTTCGTTTCTGGCGGGTATGCAAACCGTCACGCTAGGCAAGTCAGTAGACTCAACTTTTGGGCTGGTATGTGTTATAAAAAGCTTCGAAGCCTTAAATAGTTGATAAATCGCTACGGCTGAAGCGCCTAATGCAAAAATATTGATCGTAATAACTATAAACTCAAGCACTTTACCATAATATCACACCGTCGTTCAGGTTGACATTTCGACATCTATAATCTATAGTTAACTTGACAGTCTGTAGCAACAGACTTTTTTAAATTGGAGGACATTGTGGCAGACGGTACAAAAGTTACACGCATTAAAGCCAGTGACGATAAGCCTAAAAAGTCAGAGGCGAATACTAAGGTTGCTCAAAAACCTGAAGTTAAGCAGAAGAAGAAGCTCAGGCTAAGGACAAAAAAGGTAAAGGCACCGAAAAAGCAAACCAAAATAGGTAAATTTTTCTCACCTTTCACTGGTTATATCAAAGGCGCCTGGGAAGAGCTCAAGCAAGTTCGCTGGCCAGATCGTAAGGCTACTTGGGGTCTAACATTAGCAGTTATATTATTTAGTTTATTCTTCT
>CAZSTN010000036.1:0-5248 GCA_964609915.1 uncultured Candidatus Saccharibacteria bacterium
AATAACCACATCGGCGCCCTCAATGGACTGTAGCTCATTTACGACGTCAAGACCGTGTCTAGCCCTAGCACGCTTCTCAGAGTCACCCTGATCAGCTAGAAACTGAAGCTCGCCGACGACACTTCTGGGGATTGTTATAACCCCTGGGAAAAAGCCCGTCTCTACCAGGAATTTTATACGTCCGTCTATCAAAACTGATGTGTCTATAAAGACAGATCGCTCAGACTGACGTTTGTTTTTTGTTAATTGTGACACACTTAAATATGTCGTTTGCACTGCAATTAGCGCTAATAAAATATATTCCATATTTCTCTTTCTATTGAAGGTAGTCGATTAACGCAGAACGCAAGTCGGACACTTCAACACTAAATGATGTTTTATTTTGAGTTCGAGGCATGACTGCTCGTTTGAACCCTAGTTTTTTAGCTTCAGCCAGACGCTTTTCAGGAGCCGCTGCCGAGCGGACTTCACCGCCTAGGCCAACCTCACCAAAAACGACCGTACCTTCTTGTATTCGTCGCCCAGCAGCCGCACTAGCGATAGCCATACAAACAGCCAAGTCAGCAGCTTGGTCTGACAATTTTATACCACCAACCACATTTACATAAATGTCTTTATCTGATAAGTTCAACTTTGTCCGCCGTTCCAAAACGGCAATAAGAAGATTAAGGCGATTAAGATCAAAACCACTTGCTGTACGCTTAGGATAACCGAAATTGGTCGGATTTACAAGTGCTTGAATCTCAACTAGCAACGGACGGGTGCCTTCTAGAGTAGCTAAAACCACTGAACCGTCGGCGTCTTGACGCTCGGCAAGCAGTGCAGCTGACG
This sequence comes from uncultured Candidatus Saccharibacteria bacterium, assembly GCA_964609915.1. Taxonomy (GTDB): domain Bacteria; phylum Patescibacteriota; class Saccharimonadia; order Saccharimonadales; family Saccharimonadaceae; genus Microsaccharimonas. The sequence goes on from CAZSTN010000036.1 coordinate 832, forward strand.
GATTTTCGACAACCTTCAGACCCTCCTCACGCATTTCAAAAATTGCCGTCTCGCTGGTTGCACCAAAGCGGTTTTTGACTGCTCTGACCATCTTAAAGCCACCATAACGGTCGCCATCAAACTGCAAGACGACGTCCACTAAATGCTCTAGAACCTTCGGACCAGCTATGCTCCCCTCTTTGGTGACATGTCCAACCAGAATAATCGCCACATTGGCCGACTTAGCCGCCCTTATCAAAACATTGCTACTACCGGTAATTTGGCTAACCGTACCAGGAGCGCTAGTTAATTCGTCAATACCAAGCGTCTGAATAGAGTCAACTATAACGAGCGAGTGCTGGCCTTTTTTTATAGTAGCAGCGATGTCGTTTGCACTAGTACTAGACGCCACTTCAAGCTTGTCATGCTCGCTAACGCCAAGTCTCGAAGCCCTTAAGGCAATCTGCTCAGAAGATTCTTCGCCGCTAACATACAGCACTGGACTCGACTGAGCAACGTGAGCAGTTAGTTGCAATAGGAGTGTGCTTTTGCCGATACCAGGTTGCCCAGCTAGCAAAACTACCGCCCCAGAAACAATGCCACCGCCCAAAACCATATCAAGATCGTCTATGCCCGTACTCAGGCGCTGAGTTCTTTTTAATGATTGAATGTCTTTTATTGAACTAGATTTCAGGACCTTACCAGAACTACCGGCCTTGGCAACCGAAGACTGAGCTACGCTAGACGAAGACTCCTGTTCAATCAAACTATTCCACTGTCCGCAATTTTCGCAACGACCGGCCCACTTGCCGTAAACCGCTCCACACTGCTGACATATAAACTGAGTCCTTAACTTCGCCATATATTCTTAGTATATCACTGCAATCTTAAATTCTCGGGGAATCCTGTAAAGATTCAAAGCTGTCTAGGCTTTTATTGAGAATGTCTATTTCTGAGGCAATCTCATTATAAGATTCATAAAGCTGATTATATTTTTGAATATTTTCGTTTATTTGGATTCGCAGTTGCTCCAAAGTGTCTGAAGCCTGAACTAAGCGACTTCGCTCGGTATTAAAAGCACTGGTCGACGAAAAACTTCCACTTCTAGCCCGACTATTAAAATCATTTATTTCGCTCGACAACTTCTCAGAACTCGAGCCGTACTCTTTAGTATCGGAGTTTATCTGACCAGCAAATTTGTCTATTTCGCTAGCAAGCTCCTCGGACTTGCTCCTAAGCTCGTTATAATACCGGCTGTAGCCTTCATGATACGACACTACTTGGTCTCTATCTTTAAAATAGTCACTATAATGGCGCTCTAGCTCTGGGCTTAGCCCGCTATATTCCGTCGCTAAGATTGAATGAAGCTCATTATGATGATCGCCTGGCTGTGTTCGAGAGTAGTAAGCCATGCGTTCTTCGAAGGCCTCGTCTTTGACTCGTTCGTACTCCACGTCTAACAGATTAGATATCTCGCTACGTTGTGAGGTAGACAGCCTTGACCAAACGGCATGAAGCATCTCGTGGGCGGCCGTGACCTCTTCGATACCGTCTAGCTTTTCATTGGTTACCTCGTAAATATATAATCTGTCACCAGACGAATAGCAACCTAAGATAGGGCTTTTTTCTTCCCGCCGAGGGCACTTTTGATTAAACTCCTCTGCGCCTAGCACTGACGGCTGGGCTGCATAAAAAACTCGTTGTCCGTCTTTAGTAAAACCGACATTGGTTTCGATTTGACGGACTTTGCCAGATGGCTGAAAAGCCGAACTGATAAGAAAATCAGAAACATATTGCCTGTTTACAATCAAAAGTAAGCCCGCAAAACCGATGGCGGCAATTGCTACAGCCGCCCATATTAGATTAAGGGACTTACTACCTGCTCTCTTCGGCAACATCTATCACCACCTTATTATTACGAGCCTTAGCTACAATTACTGTACCTTTAGTGTACTTTTCAGACAAGATTCCGTCAGCTATTTGATGCTCGAGCATCTCTTCCATCGCTCGACGCAAAGGCCTAGCGCCATTAACTTCGTCATAACCAGCGTCAATTATAAGCTTTCTAGCCGAAGGCTTGACGTTGAGCTGCAAGCCCTTCCGAAGAAGCCTACCCTGAAGCTCTGATAGCAAGTTGTTAAATATCTTCGAGACCTCTTTGCGAGTCAATGCCCGGAAAGTGACAATAGCGTCAAATCGGTTTATCAACTCTGGTCGCATAACGCTCCTTAAAGCTTCTTTGGTGGCATCGACGTTCTCTTCGTGTAGTCGGTCGAGTCTTTGCTCGTCAGTTTTAGTAGCGGCTTTAAAGCCTAGCACCGACTCTTTAGCCAGCTTGTCAGCACCGAGGTTACTCGTAAGAATAACGATGGTGTTAGTGAAGTCCACCTTGCGACCTTTGGCGTCGGTTAATGTACCGTCCTCGAGTAGCTGAAGCAATAGGTTGAACACTTCAGGGTGAGCTTTTTCAATTTCGTCAAATAAGATAACGCTGTAGGGCTGGCGACGCACCTTGTCGGTGAGTTGACCGCCATCATCGTAACCAACATAGCCAGCTGGCGCACCAAGCAATCGACTGGTGTTATGTTTCTCGGAAAATTCACTCATGTCTATCTTGATAAGCGAGTCTTCACTACCGAAAACCTCTCGGGCCAATACTCTAGCCAGCTCGGTTTTACCAACACCGGTCGGCCCCATGAACACAAATGAGCCAATTGGACGTTTATTGCTAGCTACACCACTTCTACTGCGCCTAATTGCCATTGAGACCTTCTCTAGGGCCTCTCCTTGACCTATGACATGCTTTTTAAGGTGTGACTCTAGGTTACGTAAAAGCTTCGCCTCAGAGCGTTTAACACGCTTGACGGGTATTCCAGTTATGATTGATATCGCCTCGGCTATACCATCTTCGGTCAAAACTACTGGAGTTTTCTTCTCAAACTCTTCACGAGACTCGTCTAGCTTCTCTTGAAGCTGGCTGATGCGTGTTTTATACAAAGCCGCCCTTTCGTAGTCTTCGGTTATGACAGCTTCGTCCATTTTTTCAGTCAAAGCATTGATTTGCTTGATGTAATCTCGAGCTTTACTTGGCTTACGCCCCGACTTCACCCGCAGATGAGCGGCCGCCTCATCGACAACATCTATGGCTTTGTCGGGCATAAAGCGCTCACTGACATAGCGGTCGGCCATGTAGACTACGTCGTCAATCACTTCGTCACTAATACTTACACCGTGATATTTCTCATAATGTGGCTTTAGGCCTTTTAGAACCCTCTTGGTGTCCTTGAGGCTTGGTTCAGGTACTAGAATAGTTTGCAAACGACGCTCTAAGGCTCGGTCCTTTTCTATATATTTACGATATTCGTCTATGGTCGTAGCGCCAATTAAGCGCACTTCACCCCTAGCTAGAGCTGGTTTTAGGATATTAGCAGCATCAAGTGCGCCTTCAGCCGCTCCGGCACCAACCAGCAAATGTAGCTCGTCGATGAAAATTATAACATTTTTCTGCTCGACAACCTCAGAAAGGACTTTCTTGAGACGCTCTTCGAACTCACCCCTATACTTGGTGCCAGCTATCATACCAGGAAGGTCTATCTGGATGAGTTTTTTGTCGAGTAAATGCTCGGGAACGTCTTCGCTAGCAATGCGTTGCGCTAGGCCTTCAACAATGGCTGTTTTACCAACACCAGGTTCGCCTATAAGTACTGGGTTGTTTTTTGTACGGCGACTAAGAATAGTGACTAGCCTTTCCTCCTGTTGATCACGACCAATAACAGGGTCAAGCTGACCGGCCTTGGCTTTAGCCGTCAAATCGGTACCAAAAGTGCCCAAAGCACCCTTTTGAGCTGGCGTTTTACGAAGCTTTTCGGCAAATTCAGTGTCATGGCCGACTCTCTGGTTTCTACCTAGAAAATCTTCAATGTCAGCCACAATTTCGCCGATATCGACCGACATGTCTCGAAGCAGTAATGTCGCTCGAGCATTTTGCTGTGACAATAAACTATACAAGATATGCTCAGTACCTAAATATTCGTTGTTGAACTCTTGTGCAGTGTCCCAGCCCATTTTTAGCGTCAATTTGGCGGTTTCGCTAAGGCTCTTAGTTAAAATTCCAGGCGTAAAATTGCTTGCTACTGGCACAGAATCTAGAGCTGCCTGCGCTCGGTCAAGAGTTATACCTGAATCTGCCAATATTTTGGCACCAACACTAGGGCCTTGAGCCATAATCCCAAGTAACAAATGTTCAGTACCAATATATGAACTACCGTAACCTTGGGCTATTAAGGTCGCATGATGTAAGCTAGCCCGAGCGTTGTCGGTTAGGCGTGATATGAAATCGGTGAAATCATCTTTCATATTACTATTATCTACCCTCCATAAGCAGTAAGGCAAGTCTATTTTTGTTGCCTTTACTATATCTAGTATAGAAAAAATTAGC
>CAZSTN010000036.1:5258-6712 GCA_964609915.1 uncultured Candidatus Saccharibacteria bacterium
AGTCGCATAAATTTATGCGGATACCTTAGGCCAAAATAGCCTTTATTTATTCTTCGCTAGAAACCTCTTCAATAGCGTCAAATAGGCTGTCTTCGATATTCTTGCGTGGCTTCTCGACTGGCTTTTGAACCACAATTTCGCCTTGCTCGATGTCGATTTCGTAACCAGTCAAGCGACTAGCAATCCGAACGTTCTGACCACCTCGACCAATAGCTATTGACTGCTGATCTTCGGCGACCTTAACTTTAGCTCGTTTGTTCGTCTCATCAATTTCAACACTTAGAATTTCTGCAGGGCTAAGGGCGTTCTTGATGAACTGCCCTACCGACTCGTCGTAAGTTACGATGTCAATCTTCTCTTGGCTACCAACTTCGTTCATAACTGCCTGAACACGTGTTCCATGGCCACCAACAAATGTGCCGACTGGATCAACGCCAGGCACCGTGCTAGCAACAGCGATTTTTGTTCGGCGACCAGCCTCCCTAGCGATACCCTTGATTTCAACGGCACCAGATTCAAGTTCTGGAACCTCTTGCCTAAATAGATACTCGATGAAAGCTTCGTTACCACGGCTAAGAATTAGCTGAGGACCCCTGTTTTCACGCTCTATATCTTTAATGAAGACTTTAATTCGACTACCGACGCTGTAAAACTCACCCTGAATTTGCTCGCCCTGAGGCAAAATTCCGCTAGCTTTACCAACCTCTATACGAACAACTCGTGGCTCAACACGCTGAACCGTTCCGTTGACAACCGTGCCGATTTTGTCTTCGTACTCGGACAATACAACTTCTCGCTCGGCTTCACGAAGTCGTTGCAAAACGACCTGCTTAGCGGTCTGAGCCGCAACTCGACCGAAGCTAGAAACCTCGTGCTTGTCTTCGATTAAGTCGCCGATTTCGGCATCTTTCTTGATTTTTTTAGCATCTTCAAGGCTGATTTCGTGTGCTGGGCTACCAACAGCCTCAACTACCTCACGAGCGACGAAGACCTCAGCTGTGCCGTCATTAACGTTTAGCTCAGCCCGAACTTCTTGGTCTCTCTCGCCGTTATCACGACGCCAAGCAGCGGCAATTGCTTGCTCAATAACCGACAAGACCGTCTCTTCTGGTAAATTCTTCTCCTCAGCGATAGTCCGAACCGCCAAAGTCAATTGTTTCAAGTTTAGTTCTTCCATTTTTGTACCTCCTTATTTATTCTTTTTGCCGATAGCCTGCAATTATTCTGTAGGAGACCGACCCGTACTCTTATGAAAAAATCCGACCTGCCGGCCGGAATGTACTAATCTCATTGTAGCACAAGTTGTAAGAAGCGTCAATTAGTTAGCAGACAGCCATTAGCAGGCTGGACTTCCTCTTTCGACCTAGGCTTCACGCTGGGTTCGCTAAGGGCTTCGTCGCCTTATCTCACTCAGGTTGCAGACGGTCTTTAGAGTAAGCTAGGCAGAAGCATCC
>CAZSTN010000037.1:0-6498 GCA_964609915.1 uncultured Candidatus Saccharibacteria bacterium
TGCATCACCTTGGGTAGCACTGACTAGAACATATCGTCCGCCGTTGTCCCACTTAACCGCCCGGTACTCCACAGGCGCTAGTGTGTCTTCGGTTAAGTCAAATTGACCGTCGCTAATTAAATTAGCGGGTAAACTTATAGTTGAAGACTTTACCTTCTCAGAACGCAGGTCGATGATTACGAAGTCGGCCACTCTTAGGTCTTCTTGTACAAGATAGGTTTTACCGTCGACAGAAGCTAAGCCGGCTACCGCTGAATCAAAAGAGGCGACACTCTCGACAGGTCTGTTTTTAGGTACAAGCCTGGCGTAATCTAACCAGGTTAGCGTCCCAGACTTGAGGTCGACAGTTCGAACCCAGTCTTCATAGCCGTTTCGAGAAAATATAATACTTCGCTCGCCAGCCATGACCATCTTCTTTGAGGCGGTCTTAGAACCAGCATGGCTACCGTCTACCCAGACATCGGCTCCACTAGGCTTAGAATCAAACTGCAGCAATGCTCCTTGCTCGAACTTACCGCTGTCGCTATCAAGCCTATAACCCAGTGTAAACATTATTGTTATGGTTACTATAACTAGTACCGTCAAGACGGCAACTATCGAAACTCCAATACGCTCCATGAGCTGTTGTTTCTTTGTAGGACGTTTAAACATATAATAATAGTATACTTCGTTTGGATTTTTTTACCAGACACTTGCATAAGCACGATGGAAGTTTTAATATAGGAACTAATAGTATGTGGGCGTCTTAATAACAATGTTCTCATACATATTGTCTCTAAAGAGAACTGCGAGGAATACACCAAATGGCACAGAACAAAACAATAACCATAAATGGTCGTCAATACGATGCCGTAACTGGTTTACCTGTTAGGGGAGAACAACCCAAGCAAGAACCTAAACCTAAGCCGGTGACCAAAGAGCCAGCTACGCCAGCACCAGTTAAAAAACCGGCGGCAACGGCCACTACAGCCAAGAGTCGGGTAGCAGTTGGTGTCAAGACAGTACACAGCTCAACCTTGCAGAAATCAACTACCCTTAGGCGTCGAGCAACCAAAAAGCCTACGCCAGCAAAGCCTGTCATTAAACCGGCTACGAAGGGTCGAACTATGGACATCGCTAAAAGCCCTAAGGTAACAAGGTTTGCTCCGCACCCTGTTGTTAAAACGACAACAAAGCCAGTAGCTTCAAGTGCTACCGTTAACAAAAAAGCAACCGTCATAAAAGACAAAGCCCCACAGCCTCACTATGTAGCTCAAAAAACTCTTAAGAAGATAGAGCAGAAAAAGGCCGTTGCCGCTAAGACAGCACTTCTAAAGGCGACTACACCTAAAGAGACAAAAAACATCGCCATCAACAAGGCGTTGAATCAGACCAAGAAGAAAACCCCAAAGAAGCGCCGACTATCTCCGTGGAAAAAAGGTGCTCTTATAGGTGCATTGGTTATTTTGGCCATAGTAGGTGCTGGCTATACCGTATATAGATTCGTACCAAGTGTATCAGTGTCATGGGCGGCCACCAGGGCTGGTGTCAATGCAACTTATCCGCAATATATCCCTGACGGATTCAGCCTCAGCCAACCGGTAACTTATTCAGACAATGAAGTTCTATTAACATTTAAGTCAAACAGCAACGACGCCAATTACAGCATTAGGCAAACAAAAAGCTCTTGGGACTCTACTGCGGTGTTAGGTAGTATCGTTAGGCCAGAGGCTGGCGAAAACTACGTCACCACTCAGGAACGAGGTCTAACAATATATTCTTACGATAATTCAGCTTCTTGGGTTAACGGCGGGGTACTTTACACAATTGAAGGTAATTCACAGCTTTCCAACGAGCAAATTCGTCACATTGCCACTAGTCTCTAACGAAATGGCGCCTCATCTGTTATAATAAGGTTAATTATGACAAATATACGCACTCGATTCGCACCTAGTCCGACAGGTTTCATGCATGTTGGCGCAGCTAGAACGGCATTGTTCGCTTGGTTCTTGGCTCGCCAGTCTAACGATGGCAAGTTTATACTGCGCATTGAAGACACCGACAAAAACCGAGAAGTTGAAGGTAGCATCCAGCAAATTATCAATAGCCTAAAATGGCTCGGCATAGAATGGGACGAGGGAGTAGACATTGGTGGCCCACACGCTCCATACCTTCAATCAGAGCGTCTTGATATATATAAAAGCTGGGCCCAAAAGTTAATCGACAGTGGTCGAGCTTATGCTGACCCCTATACCCCAGAAGAGATGAGTGCTTTTCGTGAGCAAGCCAAGGTTGAAAAAAGACCGTTCCTTTACCGAAACCATCGTCCAGAAAACCCGCCCGCATGGGACGGAAGTCAACCGCTCCGTTTCAAGTCTGAGCCTAAAAAGTACACCTGGACCGATGCTGTCATGGGCGAACTATCCTCGAGCGAAGAAGCAATCGATGACTTTATCATATTAAAAAGCGACGGTTTTCCAACCTATAACTTCTGCCATATTATCGACGACACTCTTATGGGCGTGACACATGTTTTAAGGAGTCAGGAATTTATCAGTAGCACTCCAAAATTCTTAAATCTCTATGAAGCTCTTGGTATAGAACGACCGGTTTTGGCAACCCTACCTTTTGTGATGGCCATAGACGGCAAGAAAAAACTTGGCAAGAGGGACGGAGCCAAAGACCTCTTGACCTACAAGGACGAGGGCTACTTGCCAGAAGCCATGGTTAATTTTCTAGCAACACTTGGCTGGAATGACGGCACCGAACAGGAGGTTTTCAGTACCAGCGAACTCAAAAATAAGTTCTCTCTCGACAGAGTTCAAAAAAGCCCGGCTCGCTTTGACGAACAGAGGCTGTTATGGCTAAACGGTCAACATATCAGGGCGCTATCTTTAGACGACCTATTCCTACGAGTCGACAACTTCTGGCCAGAAAGCGCCAAAAATGCCGACAAGGACTACCAAATGGCTGTGCTGAAACTAGCTCAGGACCGCCTCAAAACACTAGCTGACCTGCCAGCCTTGACTAGCTATTTCTTCGAAGAACCAAAAGAAGACCTTTCATTAATCGAAAGCAATAAACAGTTAAAGAAATTCTCTAAAGCTGAGCTAGCCGAACTGCTCAAGAAAACGTTAGAAGCTTTTGAAGCTCAAGAAATCTGGACGGCCGAAGCTTTGCAGGCAAACTTGAACAGGCTCCTTGAAGAAACTGGCCAAAAACCAGGCGTATTATTCAGTCTTATTAGAATATCTACGACCTGGGCGCCCTTCAGCCCAGCACTTGACGAAACTCTTGAAATACTTGGAAGAGATATCGTACTTAAGCGCTTAAGTCATGCTATAATAGCCTTAGCATAACGCTAACGTTTTATGAAAGATATTAAAAACAAATTCTTAATTTGGGCGAAAAAGCATAAGAAGCCACTGCTTATAGTTAGTGGGGTAGTGTTTTTTGCGTTGATTGGTGCTATTACCGTCTTTGCTCTAGCTAGCCAAAAACAGCCCGAGCCTGAACCCGAAGAAAAACCACCAGTAGTCAAAGTTGAGCCGAAGCCCGTTATATACCACTCACCGTTAACTGGAAATGTCGTTGCAAACGAAGAAGCGACCAAGCAAATAGCAACGGCCATCATGATAGAAAATAGCCCAGACGCTCGACCACATTCCGGACTGAAAGATAGCGGAGTCGTGTTTGAGGCGATAGCTGAAGGTGGAATTACTCGTTTTCTAGTTTTATACCAAGAGCAAAAGCCTGCTCTTGTGGGGCCAGTTCGAAGCCTTCGAATGTATTACCTCGACTGGGCGGCTGCTTTTGACGCTAGCATTGCTCACATCGGCGGCAGTGCGTCTTCTCTACAAGAAGTCAGAAACGGCAACTATAAAGATATTGACCAATTCTTTAATCCGGTTGCGTATTGGCGAGCAACCGACAGGTACGCTCCGCACAACGTTTACACTAATTTCGAAAAAATAGACGCCTTAAACCAACAAAAAGGTTTTACGACCTCTAGTTTTACTGGTTTCGAACGTAAAGATAGCAATAAGGCCGAGACTCCAACCGCTACGTCTATAAATGTGAATATTAGCGGGCCGCTGTATAACAGCGCCTACATATACAACGCCGAGACTAACACCTACGACCGTTCGCAGGGAGGAGCGCCTCATCTGGACAGAGAAGCGGGTCAGATAAGCCCTCGAGTCGTTATTGTTATGAATGTCACCGAGCAACGTGTACTTGAAGATGGTTGGCGAGAGCAAATAAATACGGTTGGCGAAGGTGATGTCACGATTTTCCAAGACGGAACAGTGGTAAGTGGCAAATGGTCTAAAGCTAGTCGAACCGAACAGGTAAAGTTCACCGACGCTGAAGGCAAGGTAATACCTCTAGCACGTGGCCAAACCTGGCTAACAGCGCTCCCAACTCATAACGGGAGCTTGACGTGGCAGTAAAAAGACTAATTAAAGATTTCGTCCCTAGACTTAAAAAGCGGAAGTTCCTTGTTGGCACTTTACTGGTTTCCCTGCAGTCTTTGTCAATAACTGCTGTTTTATATTGGTCTAACTTTTTTAACACTAGACCAATTGAGTCAATTGTTATTATTGCGGCTCAACTAATTATAGGTATGCTGGTCGTCGTTTACCTAGTCGAGTCGCTTACTAGGCCGACCAGAAAAATCGCCTCGGCAATTTCGCATGTTTCAGGTGAATTAACCCCAGAAAAACCACCAGTACCCAACGACGCCAAGCACGTTAAATCGGGGCTCGACTCGATAATTAAAAAAATTTACGAGCTTTCTGCCGAAAATACCCCAACGATTGACGAAGAGAGCGGAGAGATAATGACAGAAGAACCACCAAGTGGCATCGGGCAGGGGCTTCTATCCAAAGCACTCGAAAAAACTATTTGTGGTTTTGTGATCATGAACAAAGACCGCGAAATCGTCTATGCCAACAAAGCAGCTCCGGTCAGAGTTGACAACGATGGTCGCATTACTTTAGACATTATGTTCAACGAGGATAACGCTATAGATGAATGGTGGGACGACTGCGAAGAGCGGGCAGTGAACGCTGAAAAAACCTGGCCTAGAGTATCGAACAAAATGCCCGGCGACGAAGATAGGCGAATCTTCGATGTTTTAGCTTCGTACAATAAAGGTGACGAAAACGAGGTGGTCCTAATGATAGTTGACCGCACGAAACTTTACGAAGTCGGCGAGCAAGAGTTAGACTTCATAGCCTTCGCGGCCCATGAGCTTAGAGGCCCTATAACGGTCATAAAAGGCTATATAGACGTCCTACAAGACGAGCTAGAAGAGGAAACCGACAACGAACAGAAAGAGCTGTTTAACAGGCTTAGGGTCTCAGCTAATCGACTTTCTGGATACATCAACAACATCTTAAACACCTCTAAGTACGACCGTCGACACCTAAAGATGCACCTTCGCAAAACTACACCAGCCAAAGTCTATGACCCCATAAAAGACGACATGTTGCTAAGGGCTCGGTCGCAAAATCGGCTACTCAACGTTGCTATACCAGAAGATATTCCAACAATCGCTGCCGACAGAACCAGCCTCGGAGAAGTGTTCGCCAACCTAATAGATAATGCCATAAAATACAGCAACGAAGGGGGAGTTATAAACGTCTCCGCCACCCTAAACGGCGAATTTGTCGATATTTCTGTGCAAGATTTCGGTATCGGCATGCCCGGAAATGTAGTCGGTAACCTTTTCCAAAAATTCTATCGTTCGCACCGCTCAAGGGAAACCGTCGCTGGCACCGGAATAGGTCTCTACATAAGCAAGGCAATTGTCGAAGCCCATGGCGGAACAATTCTAGTCAGAAGCGAAGAGGGCAAGGGCTCGACTTTCACCGTGTCCCTGCCGACATACAGATCTATTGCAGATAAATTGCAATCTGGCGACAATCAGCTTATTATAAATAAAAATAGCAGTGGTTCATGGATCAAAAACCACTCTGTATTCAGGGGGTAATATGCCAATAAAGACAATTTTGATGGTTGAAGATGACCGATTTATCGGCGAAATGTATGTTCGGAGTCTAAAAAAAGCCGGCTATGAAGTCGACTGGATGGTCGACGGCAACGACGGCCTTGTGGCCGCCAGGAACAAGCAGTATGACCTGCTACTACTCGACGTAATGTTGCCCGAGAAGCGAGGCAACGAGATTCTACAAGCCTTAAGAGGCAAGGAAGACTTAATTCCCAACACCAAAGTTTTAATTTTAACTAACTTTGAACAAGACGACCAATCTAGAATAGAAATGGAAAGTAAATCTGACGGCTACATGATAAAAGCCGAGATAACCCCTCGAAAATTACTCAGTGCTATTGAAAAGCTTGGTTAAAGCGCCGTTAGTGGAGCGGTCTTTAGACGGTCTTTGTTGAGCCGTCTGTCGAGCTCCGCCCCTAGATCCGCCTCTAGACAGAAACCCTATTTCTTGCTAAAGTAACTAGGTAATTTGCGGCCTCATCGTCTAACGGTTAGGACACAAGGTT
>CAZSTN010000038.1:0-6248 GCA_964609915.1 uncultured Candidatus Saccharibacteria bacterium
ATTTTAAATAGTTTCTTAAATTTATATTACTTATAGCTTTATTCTAGCATAAGCACAAACTAACAACAAAAAGCCTAAACCTCATCGGCCTTAAGCCCAACTTCCCTACCCCCCAGCTTCTTACCTAGCTTACTCTAAGACCGTCTGCAACCTGAGTTCGAGAAGGAGCGAAGCCCTACGAGAACCCAGCGTGAAGCCTAGGTCGAAAGAGGAAGGCTAGGAAAGAAGCAGCGCGTGAAGCCTAGGTCGAAAGAGGAAGGCTAGGAAGAAGCTACACATTCTCCCGTATTATCTTCTCCACAGCATATTCATAAGTTCCACCGACCTTTTTACCAGCGTTAAATATACCGTTCGGGTCAAAAATCGCCTTAACCTCAGCAAACAGACGTACCATTTCAGAGCCAAATTGCTTTTCTAGATAAGGTGTCCGGATTATACCGTCGTTATGGTCAACGCTTATCGAACCACCGTAGCTTATAGCTAGGTCATTGACCCTGGTTTCAAGCTCCATAACTCGTTCGGCGGCACCCTCAGCTTCCATGTCGACAAGTGGCACTAAGCGTATGCTACCGTCACCAATATGCCCGGCATAAGTGTAGGTCATGTCGTATTCGACAAGAATGGCCTCAAGTTCACGCAAGAATGAACCGTAATTATCTAATGGAACGATTGTATCTTCCAAAAATGCCTCAGCTCGAGTATTTGGTAGCGGATGCTCTAGCAACATCTTGAAGCTTTTGCGTCGTATTAACAAAAAGCTCTCAATTACCGCTGGGTCGTCTATCCAGAACGTTTCATGACCTAAGGCCTCTAGGGCTTCCTTGGCCCGACCAGCCAAAGAGTCGGTTTGATCTTGTTCATCGCCTTCAAAAACAGACAATATTACCATGTGTTTACCCCTAGCGACATTGGCTCGCTCGGCATCTTCAGGGTGGTACCTCTCGGCAAATTCGTAAGTATAATGGTCAAAAGTTTCGCAGGTTACTGGCGAGTAGCGAAGGGTGGTCTTGACGACTTCAGGGAGAAAATTTAGGTCGCTAATAGGCGTGACTATCATCCGACGGTAAGCTCCGGGCTTAATTAGTTTTAGCTCAGCTTCAGTGATGATACCTAGCGTACCTTGAGCGCCAATAAATAACCGGCCAAGGTTAAAAACCTGCTCATGCTTGTCCCATAGCTGCCATAAAGGGTAGCCAGCAGCGTTTTTGACTGTTCGTGGGTGATTAGTAGCTATGGTGTGCTTATTCTTCTCAAGCAAATCGGTAATTCGGCGATATACCTCGCCCTCAAAATTAGGTTGTTGCTTTTTGCGCTCGACTTCTTTTCTAGAAAGAGGTCCGAAGGTGTACTCGTTACCGTCTGATAAAACGACTTTGACCTCATTGACATTATCGCTGGTAGCGCCATATTTTATAGACTGCTCACCGCTGGCGTTATTACCGAGCATGCCACCAATACCGCAAATATCTCTCGAAGAGGTATACGGCGCAAACAACAGGCCAGCCGCCTGAGCTTTCTGTTCAACAGCTAGATGCATCGCTCCAGATTGAGCTTTTATAGTCCTACCCTCTTCATCAACCGAACCAACGGCATTTAGATGCTTCTTAAGATCAAGCACATACCCTTCGGTCAAAGAACCGCCCGACATACAAGTCCCACCAACCCTAGGGGCGAAAGTTACTGGCGAGCCAGCCTCGGTTTGAGCATTTGCCCACAGAACTACCGCCTTGATATCATCGACATCACGTGGCGCAATGACACCTTGCGGAATAACTTCAAAAATACTAGCATCTCTAGAAACTTTTCTCCGAGCTTCTTCAGAAAGATCGACGGAACCGTTAAAGACTAATTCATTTTTTAAAGATTCAAATTGCCCACTCATAATTTCTCCTTTTTTAATTATCGTCCCGCATATCACGAATCGGGTTACGTTTAACATTTCTAAGTAGAGGTATTGCCATAGCCAGCAAGCAAGCCACTAAAATTACTAATAGAATTACTGGAATATAGACACTGTTAAAGCCAGCCAGCAAGAATTGCTTGCTGTAATCGTTGACGCCAAAGGCCAACTGAGCGCCGACTGTTACGTCTTGACCAACCCAAATTTGAATCGCCAAAACCAAAGCCAGGGCGAATACTATGGCAAAGACTATAATCCTAAAGGCCAGCATTAAAGTGTAGGTTATATAAATAGCCGAGATATTACCACGGCTGGCGCCGATAGCCCTAAAGATGGCTGTTTCTCGCCGACCCTCAGCTATAGTCCGACCGACTGTACCGGTTAATATTATCATGGCAATAGCCGAAACTATAACCACCGTCCAGAACATTACATTAACCAGAACACGCTTCATCTCAGCGATCGTCATACTACCACTGCCAAACGGATAAGCGAACAAAGAACCCTCTTCGCCACAGTCGTCTGTACACTCTACTGCCTGCATGAAGGCTCTAGCGTCTAGGTCATTACTAAACTCGGCGATGAAGCCATCGGGGTAAGAATAGCCGTCTGACGCTGATGCTCTTTCGTAGTCAAACACCTCTGCAGGCTTATAATTTTCTGAGACAGAGTCTAGCAAATCAGAAGGTACAGCCCAATTTGTTGAGCCTAGGTATGAGCCGAACATCATTGACACAAGACCTGAAATACCAGTCATCGAGCCAACAGCGTCATAGCTTGGCACAACACCGACACCCCGAACGTTTATTTTATACTGTACTGGGTCAACGTAACCATTAAACTTCTTATCAAACTCAATTTGCTTGTCGGCTAGAGCTTTTTCTTGGGTAGTCCTAGTGTCAGACTCGATTTCAACCGCTCCGCAAGATATTTCGTCTGGAATTTTATAAACTACGGACGGCTTTTGATAGTCTTTGTTGTTTTTATTCTTTTCTATATCAGACTTAATTGCTACAGCCTGCGATATTAACGATTGCGAAGTAGTATTTCTATAACAAAAAGATTCTGAAACTTCACTAACCCTAGACCTAACCTCCTTAAGTCGATTCATTTTTTCAGAAGACGAGGAATTGTCAGGTAACTTATCCAGGCCGAGCAATGTTTCAGCTTGCCCAACAGGGAGAAGTACGGGTATCTCGCCCTTGCTGGCGTCAAAATCATCTTCCTGAATAAAGGGCTTGGCTAGGTCTCCATCAACAACCGACAAAACGTTTGACGGGTCTTCTATCCAGGCATAGCCCCTCGACTGCATACGTAAACTATTCGAGTCGAGCTCTTTGATTTTCTCTTTGCCGTCTTTCATGTAGTTAACTGCGCCGGTCGTAGGAGATATCATTTTTTCGGACGGTATAATACTTTTTACGTTATAGCCCTCAGTTATTTGAGTTGGCGACAAAGACTCGTCTGACTCTTGGGTCAACCTATCAATAACCGGTGCCACGGCCCAATGGCTAGTACTAATATAGTCAACCTTTTTCTTCTTGGAGACTTCGTCTAAAACCACCGGACTAGGGTCACTGGCAGGATCATATAATATACCCAGCCTGGTGGCTTCCTTTTTGCGGTCTTCAATGCCGGTCTTATAAAGCTCTTCTACCTCCTTAATAAAAGACTCGTCGGATAGCGTAGCGTCAATATCAAGAGCAAAAGACCTCGAGCTATTAACACTGACCAAATAGCGACTGCCAAAACCTTCTTTAGAGAAAGACTCGACGCTATTGAAAACGCCCTGGCTAGCAATCACAACCGCAACTAGCAACCCGAAAAGGATGCCCGAAACGGCGATTGCCACCCAAGTTCGCACTCGATGTACTTTGAGTTTAGTGTGCGCCAAAACGAAGGCGTCAATTGGACTTATCATATCAGTAAACCGTCCTTCAGGCGGATTTCACGGTCAGCTCGCCTAGCGATTTCGGGGTCATGTGTCACAACAACGATAGTAGTGCCAAATTCTCGACGAATACTTTCAAAAAGCTCAATTATAGCCCTGCCGTTATTGCTATCAAGGTTGCCTGTTGGCTCGTCGGCTAATAATATTTTAGGACTATTTAATAATGCCCTAGCGATAGCGGCCCGTTGCATTTGGCCGCCAGAAAGTTCTTTCGGAAAATGTTGCAAGCGGTCACCCAAACCAACCCTTTCGGCTAATTCGGTCACCCGCTCACGACGCTGTTGACGTTTTTTATTAGCAAACATCGCTGGGACTTCAAGATTCCTCTCTAGTCTCAAAAATGGTTGCAAATAAAAGAACTGAAAAACAAAACCGACCGTCTGACGGCGAAACTCAGAAAGCTTTTTGTCTGACATCTTAGCAAGGTTAGTATCACCAAAATAAACTTCACCAGTGGTTGGCTTATCGAGGCCACCTATTAGCTGTAGCAATGTGCTTTTCCCCGAACCACTTACACCAGTTAAGGCTACGAACTCACCTTCTTTAATATCTAGGCTGACGCCCTTTAGGACGTCGAGTTTTTGTTTGCCAATTTTATACGTCTTTGTTAGGCCTTTTACCGAGAGCAAGACCGGAGCATCACTATTTCTATTTGCGTACCCCTCATTGGTCGGCCTAGGTGCGGGCGGAAGGGTGCTTTCGACCCGCTTTCGAAGCGCCTTGACGACCGCTAAAGCGTCGCCGTCAAAAACATCCAAAACGTTGTCTAACGCTCTATTTTGTTGTTCAGAAAAATCACCACCCATGACTATAATTAGTATACATGGAGTCTAGATTATTTGCGAGCAACTCTTACCATAGCGTGACGAATTACTGACCCCTTATAAGAATAGCCAGCTTGAAGCTCTTCGGCGACAACCTCTTTGTCGCCTTCAGTGTCCTCTTCGAACTGCACGGCCTCTTGCAAATCAGGGTTGAATTCAGACCCAACTGAAGAATCTATCTTTTTGACGTTTAAAGATTCTAGCGACTTTTCGACGTTTTTAGTTAAACTATTCACACCTTGAGCCCAGGCATTATCCTTAAGGTCTTCCGGCAAGTAACTAATCGCCCTATTTATATTGTCAATAATCGGTAGTATTTTAAGAATTACGCTCGCTTCACCATATTCTCGGGCTGTTGTTTTTTCTACATCAACACGTTTACGATAGTTCTCGAAGTCAGCCCGGGTTCGTTGCAAATCAGCGGTTAGTTCTTCAATCTGTTTTAGTAATTCTTGTTCTTTTTTTGAAACTTTAACTTTCTTGTCTGCCATTTTTATAAAATCTCCTCTAACATTGCACCAGTATGACGAACCAGACGCATGACCCTAGCATAACTCTGACGAGTCGGCCCTAGAACACCAATATAACTGCGGTCGCTATACGGCGAGCGAAAGCGACTAATTATAAGAGTTGAACCGCTAGACTTACCGATTGGATTCTCAGCACCAATATACACATTAAGTGGCTCGTTGGGCGAAGCTTCACGTAGCCAAGGCTCAAGATTGTCTAACAACCTAGCCACCTGTTGAGCATGACCAACGTGCATGAACTCTGGTTGCGAAAACAAATTGCCAATACCGCTCAGGTAAAGTTCATCACCGATAGTCGCCAAACCCAGGTTTTGGGTTAAGTCTACTAAAGAATCGACGGCGCTTCGAATAGCGATGTCCGCTCGATCGCCGTGTGGACTAACCCTAGCCTCGATCGCTCTCGCACTGCGGTCGATAATTGGTTGGTCTATAGCATGAGTTTCGTCCAAACTGTTTACATAAAACCGATACCCAGCATCAGTCGGAACTCGACCAGCACTGGTGTAAGGCTGTTCAATCAGACCCATATCTTCGAGTCGAGCCATTTCAGAACGAATAGTCGCACTCGAAACACCAAAAAGCTTGGCAAGCATAACACTACCAACTGGGGCGGCTATTTCAGCGTGTTGCTCAATAATAGTTGCTAAAATTTGTCTCTGACGCTCTGTCATAGTTTTATTTTAGCACACCTTTGGCACTCATTCAATGCGAGTGCTAAAAAGTCTCGTCGATAGTTTTTATATCCTGGAGTAAATCACGAGCCACCAGCTTAGCTTCGTCATCCCTACGAGTGAAAACACCTTGGTGTCTAGCGATTTCTGCTGTCGCCTCAACTGCGTCCATTAAATTGTCATTAACTATACAGTGATAATAAGGTAGCTCTAAGGCTCTTTCTAGCTCTTTGATAGCACTTTCACGACGCTTTGGCCACTCTGCCAAAAACTCTTCTTCGGTAGAATACCTTCTTTTTAGGCGCCCCAACCACTCGCTATAGCTAGGAGGAACTATAAAAATAGCGACGACATCTTCAGATATCGCATGGT
>CAZSTN010000039.1:0-6138 GCA_964609915.1 uncultured Candidatus Saccharibacteria bacterium
CGTAAGGCTACTTGGGGTCTAACATTAGCAGTTATATTATTTAGTTTATTCTTCTTGTTGCTGATTGTTCTGCTCGACACCCTCTTTGGGCAATTATTTAAAATGATCATAACCTAAGCAAAGGACTTTAAATGACAAGTAAACGATACGATTCAACTAGGCAATGGTATGCAATTCATACCTACAGTGGCTACGAAGAAAAGGTCGCCGACAGCATTCGCCAACGAATCAACGCTGTTGACATGGCTGACAAAATCTTCGATGTTATGGTGCCGAAAGAGAAGCAAATTGAAATTAAAAACGGCAAACGAAAAGTTGTCGAGAAGAAGATCTTCCAAGGCTACGCTTTAGTTGAGATGAAGCTGACCGATGAAACTTGGTATATTGTCCGCAACACTCCAGGCGTAACTGGATTTGTTGGCACCAGCACTCAGCCAACTCCTGTTTCAGAGCAAGAAATCTCTAAAATCAAGAAGCGCATGGGTGTTGATGACCCTAAGCACAACATCGAATTTTCCGAAGGAGAAGTCGTCAGCATTACCGATGGTCCATTCAAAGGCTTCGATGGTTCAATCTCTGAACTCGACAATCAAAAAGGTAAAGTCAAAGTTATGGTCAGTATGTTTGGTCGTGACACATCAGTCGAACTTGACGCCTTGCAGGTAAAAAAGGTATAATAAGTAAGTTACGCACTAAATATCACGCTTCAAATAGATATATTAGTACAAAGGAAACTACAAAATGGCAAAAAAAGTTATCGGAAGCCTAAAACTCCGTATTCCAGCTGGCCGTGCGACCGCAGGTCCACCAGTTGGCTCAACCCTAGGTCAATGGGGTCTAAACATGATGGATTTCATCAACCCGTTCAACGAGGCAACTAAAGAGCTAAGTGGCAAAGATGTCATCGTGCACATTCAGGTGTTCGAAGACCGCACCTTTGGCTGGAAGTCTCTTGGCCAACCTGTTGATGACCTAATTCGTGAGAAGGCTGGCATTAAAAAGGGAAGTGCTAAACCGCACACAGACAAAGTTGGAAAAATCACTCGAGCTCAGCTTGAAGAAATAGCTGAAATCAAGAAAGACCAACTAAACGCCATCGATGTCGAAGGCGCAGTCAAAGTTATCGCTGGCTCAGCTCGCTCAATGGGCGTTGAAGTCACCGAATAGTCTAGTTTATTAAAATCAATGTTGGGAGGCTCTAAAACGGCCGCTATCACCACAGAAAGGGTTAACCATTATGGCTAAAAAAGCCGATCTACTTGCCGAAGCTAAAAAGCTTGGCTTAAAAGTAACCGAGAAGAACACTATTGCTCAAATCGAGGAGGCTATTAAAAATGCCCCAGCGGAAGCGGAAGCAACAGTGAAGACGGAAACCAAACCTGAAGCAGAAGTCACCGAGGCTCCAAAAGAAGAGGAAGTTAAAGTTGCCAAAGCTGGTAAGCGAAGTGCCAAAGCACTCGCCGAGGCTGAAGAAAAAGCTGAAAAAGAGGCTCGCAAAGAGTCTGGCGACACCACACCGCAAGGCGATGAAGAACCTTCTGTCAAGAAAGGTCCTCGACCTGTCACTAGGCCTCTTATCGAGCGCCGTGGCAAAGCTTACCGCAAATTGGCTGAGAAAGTCGAAGCTGGCAAGCTATACAGCCTAGAAGAGGCTCTAAAGCTGGCTACCGAGACAAGTCCAAGCAAGTTTGATGCTAGCGTTGAAGCTCACATCCGACTTAACGTCGATCCTCGACAGGCTGACCAAAACATTCGTGCAACCGTCGGGCTACCTCACGGTACCGGAAAAACTGTCCGTGTTGCTGTCTTTGCGCCTGAATCAGAGCATAAGGCTGCCAAAAGCGCCGGTGCAGACGTTATTGGTGACGAAACCTTCATAGCTCAGTTAGAAAAGAATGTCATCGACTTCGATGTCTTGATAGCAACGCCTCAGTACATGCCAAAGCTTGGTAAGTACGCCCGACTACTTGGACCACGAGGCTTAATGCCAAACCCTAAGAGCGGAACAGTCGCTACTGACATTACAAAAGCCGTTAACGACAAAAAGGCTGGCGCAGTTGAGTACCGTGTCGACAAGCAAGCTATCGTTCACCTAGGCATAGGTAAGGTAAGCTTCGGACCAGAGAAGTTACTCGAGAATGCTCAGGCATTTTTCGAAAGCCTGCAGGCTCAAAAACCATCTAGCCTAAAGAGTGGCTACGTCAAGTCTATAACTGTTAGCTCGACGATGGGTCCTGGCATTAAAGTTGAAAACTTTATAAACTAACATTTAAAAACATTTTTAAAAGCTGTAAAAAGCACTTCGCATCCGTGAAGTGCTTTATGCTATAATCGAAACAAAGAGTGGGCGAGTTGTTAAAAACGGGGAACAAATGTCAGAAATCGAAACCACTGGAGTTTACAGTAACAAGCAAATTTTAGAGTCCATAGAAAGTGGCCATATTGTTCAGCACCCTTATGCGCCAGAACTTATTAACGCTAGCAGTGTCGATGTCCGACTTGGTCATCATTTTTACAGAACCGACATTCAGGGGATTGAAAACGGCGACAATATCTATAACCCTTACGACAAAGAAGATGTCGACAGGTACTTCGGCGAATCACTTGAGGCACAGCCTCTAAGAGACCTTGGCACCTTAAGAAATCTTTTGGGTGGACAAGCTTTGAGAAACATCGACCCCGAACAGCCCATAATCTTGATGCGCCCGCATGAGCGAATCTTAGCTCATACTCACGAATTTATCGGCATTAGAGCGCCTGGCACCAGTAGTATGCAAGCTAAAAGCACGACTGGCCGAAACGGAATCGTGGTCTGTAAAGATGCTGGCTGGGGTGACCCAGGCTACATTGGTCGCTGGACTATGGAGATCCAAAACGACAACGACGAATATGTACCGCTACAGGTAGGTATGAGAATTGCTCAAATTGTCTTTTATCATACCGGTGAGGTTTCCGGAAATTACACGTCGCTTAGCGGAAACTATCAGTCGTCGGACAACCTTAACGAGCTAATCAAGACCTGGGAGCCTGAGGCAATGCTGCCTAAATCTTATAAAATGAAGGTCCAAACTC
Organism: uncultured Candidatus Saccharibacteria bacterium; assembly: GCA_964609915.1. GTDB lineage: Bacteria > Patescibacteriota > Saccharimonadia > Saccharimonadales > Saccharimonadaceae > Microsaccharimonas. The sequence goes on from CAZSTN010000039.1 coordinate 3,073, forward strand.
CGCCGACTATTGAAGGCCTATCGCAGGGGCTAAAATAAAAATGGAAAAATGGGGTAAATATATAGTTATCGAAGGTGGCGATGGTACAGGCAAAACCACGGCAGCTAACGGTGTCGCTCGTGTACTGCGAGAAAAAGGACACGAAGTCATTCGAGTAGACGAGCCAGACAGCGCCAGGAGCCATTCAGGCGAGGAGCTAGTACCGATCGCTAGCGAAATAAGGAAAATATTAAAAAATGGCAATCTTCAAAGAAGTCCCCTCGCTAATGTTTTGCTATTTCACACCCAGAGGCTCGAAAATTGGCAACAGGCTATTTTACCCGCACTATCCAGCGGCGTAGATGTTGTTGCATCTAGAAACTACTGGTCCACTCTTGCGTACCAAGGCTCCGAAGAGGGTGTGGATACCGACTGGATCATCGAACTGACCAAAAGGGACCTCGGCGAAGAATACGTGAAACCAGATTACGGCTTTATTTTACAAACACCCATAGAAGAACAGCTTAAGAGGATATCAAGCCGTGGTGAACTCGAAAACCCAGACACCTTTGAATCAAAAGGTATGAATTTTCAGGCAAAAGTAGCCCAAAAATATAATAGCATCGCCGAAGAGTACGGACTTGAAGTTATTGACTCCACCAAAAGCCAAGAAGAGGTGTTAAGTACGATCTTGGCCAGGCTGGCCTTCTTGAATTAAGGGCTTAGAGCCTGAAATAGCCACAGCGCCGAACTTTCGAGCAACGTTCATTATCCTCAGGTTGACTTTGTCGCCTTCGGACAACTCTCTTAGATGTTCTTCTTTTTTCGCTTCAGCTAAAGCCTGTGTCTCTTTGTTGTGCGCATAAGTGGTGACGAGGATCGGCACAACCGTGCTTCGGTCTTTAGCTTCTAGAGCATCCAAGACAAGGTCCTCAAACCCGTCAATATTCAAGACTTCGTCTTGCCACGAAGATTCTTTTTTGTTCCGGGGTCTTCTTGTGTCTACACTCTCAATATCGTGAACTATTTTAGGTTTTGGCCTGGTACGATTTACTATAAGCATAAGCTGAATCTTCTCTTTCACTATAGTGCCATCTGGCAACTCGCCAATGGGAGTTTTGCGGTTTACGGTTAGCGCCATAGCCCCAAGACCATTTCTAGCATTGTCTGATAGGCTAGCGTTAGAGTTTATGACTCTTAAAGAGGCCATTTCGCTACCATTGTCGTAGACTTTACCGCCGAGAGACTCGATAGCATTGCCAACCTCAGCTCTCATTATAGCGAGGTCCTCGGACGAAGACTCTCCGACCGCACATATTTTAGCTAGCTCAATAGACGGCATACCTAGCGACTCTCGTATCGTCAGTAGGTCCATTGGGCTATGTTGTGTATCGGTTTCAGTAATATCTAAAGAATCCTCGACACGGTCGTCGTATGCTCTACCGTTCAAAAACTCTTCATGATAGAAACGTTGCGTAGCGCTCAAGTCCAGGTATTCAGCAATCGGTTTTGGCATTTTTTTGCTTTTGGCAAAGTCTCTAACCTGACTTTTGATAGACTCAAGAGTTTCTTGACGTTGCCTAACCGATTCTTTATCAGCAAAGGGGTCTAATGGCGAGACCATCCACGGTCTGGCCGATGCCTCAGGATTATCTGAGGCTAGTTGTTCATTTTTTTCCATAACCTGCTTATTATAGCACATTTTTTAGTACAAGTCCATACCGGTAGCCCTTGACATTGAGTGGCTTAAGAGGTAAAATGAACAAAGACATACCGAAGACAGTAGCCGCTAAGTCCGTAGGGCAAAGCTTAATCCGCTACCGAGGCATATCACTTCAAAGTGAATAACCTAAGTCTTTGGTGGATTGCGCCGAGACTATTTTTATATATCGAGCGCAAAATGCCACCGAATGTCGAACCTTAAAAACTCAGAAGTCGAATATTAAAACCAAGGAGATTTTTATGGCAATTAGTCGCGATAAAAAGAACGAATTGGTTGCTGAGCTCAATGAACTACTTTCGGGTGCAAAGACAACAGTTTTTGCTACCTACCAAGGGTTGACCGTCGCCGACGTCCAGGCTCTTCGTGCCCAGGCACGAGAAGCTTCTGTCACCATAAAAGTCGTCAAGAACCGTTTGGTTCATGTGGCGCTTTCTGGTATAGACACCTACAAAGATGTCGACGTTTCGTCTATAAAAGGTCAGCTGATCTATGCGATTAGCTCCGAAGACGAAGTTGCCCCCGCTAAAGTGTTCAACGAATTTGCAAAGACAAACCCTGCACTTAACATTGCTGGCGGTTTGTCTGCTGAAGGTGGATTGCTTTCAGCTGACGACGTCAAGGCTCTAGCTGCTCTTCCAAGTAAGAATCAGCTTATCGCCGAAGTCGTCGCACAACTTCTTTCACCAGTTCACGATGTTACCAATGCGCTTTCGGGCAACTTGCATGCACTGCTTGACGGTATTGAAGCAAAAGCAACCAGTTAATTTTAAATTTTAATTAGAATCAAAGAGGAGGCTATTATGGCTGATTTGAAGAAACTTGCGGAGAGCCTAACTGGCTTGACCGTACTTGAGGTCAATGAACTCAAGACTATTTTGAAAGACGAATACGGCATCGAGCCAGCAGTTGCGGCTGTTGCTGTTGCTGGTCCTGCTGCTGGTGGCGAAGCCGCTGCCGCAGAAGAGACAAAATCTGACTACACAGTTGTCCTTAAGGAAGCTGGTGGTCAAAAAGTTGCTGTTATCAAGGCTGTTAAAGACATTACCGGTCTTGGCCTAGGCGAAGCTAAGGCTATCGTCGACAGCGCTCCAGCAAATGTTAAAGAAAAAGTTCCAGCTGAAGAAGCAGAGGCTGCTAAAAAGACTCTCGAAGAAGCTGGTGCAACTGTTGAGCTTCAGTAATAAAATAACTATTCGACTTCTAGTTTCTTTAAAAACACCTTTCGGGGTGTTTTTAATTTGGTTAAACATTTTTAACAACATTTTCGTCATCACCTCTGTATTCTTTGTGGAAAACCCCTAATTGACAACTTCCCTTGAGTCTGGTATAACAGGGGGATAGACATCAGCCGATGTCTTGATCTT
>CAZSTN010000040.1:0-5553 GCA_964609915.1 uncultured Candidatus Saccharibacteria bacterium
ATAGCAGCTCTAGCTGTATGGAAGTCGACATCTGCACGCAAGGTGTGTAGAGGTACTGAGCCTTCGCTAACACGCTCACGTCGAGCCATTTCAGCTCCGTTTAGACGACCAGCAACTTGAATACGAACACCTTTTGCACCAGCGTTCATAACATTTTGAGCGGCCATTTTAGTAGCACGACGGAAGTTAGAGCGGCGCTCAAGCTGATGAGCGATATTCTCGGCAACCAATTTAGCGCTTAGGTCTGGGCGCTTAACCTCTTCGATATTAATGCGAACTGGCAAACTAGCAATTTTCTCTAGTTGAGCCTTAAGTTCGGTAACGCCTGCACCACCACGACCGATGACCACACCAGCTTTTGCGGTATGAATGGTTATGGTTACAAGGTTAACAGAACGTTCGATTTCGATACGAGCAATTGTTGGGCGACTTTCAAAGCGCTTTTCAATATGCTCACGGATCCTGATGTCCTCATTTAGAAGACGAGCAAAGTCCTTTTTGTGGGCAAACCAGCGGGAGTCCCAGTTCTTGTGAACCTGAAGACGGAAACTGATTGGATTAACTTTCTGTCCCATTATTTCTTCTCCTCTTTCTTGACTGGCTTGTCAGCAGGAGCCTCGACCTTTTTGGCTTCGGCTGGCTTTGCAACCTTCTTAGGTTTAAGTTCACCAGTAACTTCAACTAAAATATTTGAAGATTTCTTCTGGAATGGCAAAGCACGTCCTCGGCTAGCTGGCTTGAAACGCTTCATGCGTGTGCCGGTAGTAACAGAAATGGTAGCAAGCTGAAGTGTCTTGCCGTCAAGTCCATGAGTGTTAACTGCATTTGCCTGAGCGCTCTCGATGGCTTTTTTAACCGGTAGAGCAGCTCGTCGTGGAGTGTGATTAAGGATAACAATTGCGTCAGCAACTGAACGTCCACGCACAAGGCTCGCTACCAAACTAACCTTACGAGGCGCTTGGTCGACTCCCTTGATATATGCACGTACCTTTGGTGCTACGTCAGCCATTATCTCTTATCCTTTCCACCGTGCTTGCGGAACTTACGAGTTGGCGCAAACTCACCGAGTTTGTGGCCAACCATATTCTCTGAAACAAGCACTGGTACGTGTACCTTGCCGTTATGAACAGCAATTGTACGACCTACCATCTCTGGGCTAATAGTGCTTGCACGAGCCCAGGTTTTGATGATTGTTCGGTCCTCGATACCTAGCGCAGCCACTTTCTTGGCGAGCTTGAAATCTACGAATGGACCCTTCTTCAATGATCGACTCATATATTACCTCTTCCTCTTCGCCTCGTGGCGTGTCTTTACGATTAACCGGCTAGTGCTCTTACGACGACGAGTTCGATACCCAAGAGTCAATTGACCCCATGGAGTACGTGGTGCTTTACCAGCACCGTGCCGTCCACCGTCTCCACCACCGTGCGGGTGGTCTGCGGCGTTCATAACAACGCCACGAACGGATGGGCGGATACCCTTACGTCGTTTACGACCAGCTGAACCAATTTTGATATTCTGATGCTGAACGTTACCAACAACACCAATAGCTGCTGTGGCTTCTAAACGGAATTTACGAACTTCACCAGATGGCATACGCACCTGTGCGTAGTCACCTTCTTTAGCCATAAGCTGTGCTCTTGTGCCCGCAGAGCGAACCATCTGAGCGCCCTTGCCTGCATGAATCTCAATGGCGTAGATCTGTGTACCAACTGGGATGTTTGCCAGTGGCATACGGTTTGACTCTTCAACAGGAACATCAGCACCACTCTTGATAACCTTGCCAACAGTCATTGAGGTGTCGGCTAGGATGTAGTGATAAAGACCGTGTTGGTCTTTAACACGAGCGATTCGTGCTGAACGGTTTGGATCGTATTCTATTTCTTCAACAGTTACAGTCAAACCAGCAGGTAAATTGTGGTTCACTAGACGATAGTGTCTCTTGACTCCACCGCCACGGTGACGAACAGTAATACGGCCAGAATTGTTACGGCCAGCGTTCTGTTTTTTGCTCCTAGTAAGGCTTTTTAGGGGCTTACGAGTAGTGATATCGCTCAAATCTTGCGAGCTCATACCACGACGAGCAGGAGTAGTTGGGTTGTATACTTTAATAGGCATTACTTCTTCTCCTCTTCTGCTTCAGCAGGCTGTTCGAAGAACGAAAGCGTACCCTCTGCTAGCGCAACATAAGCCTTTTTGGTGTCAACTCGTTTGGTTACACCAGGATAGCGGTTTTTGCCACGAGAGAATCGGACAGCTTTGCCATTTTGAATGACAATTTTTACATTCTTCACTTTTACGCCATATTGTGACTCAACAGCTTCGGTAATTTCGTTACGGTTTGCATCTACAGGCACATTAAAGGCGTAAATATTATTTTGACTTAATGAAAAAGCCTTCTCAGTTGTAATTGGGGTAACAAGAAGTGTACTCATGTTATGCCTCCTCCTTTACTAACCAGCTCTTTAGAGTTGGGACTGAAGCTTTCGATAAAACAATGTGATCAGCATTCAAGATGTGATACACACTCAAGTAGGTTGTACGAATAAGAAGAACGTTTTCGATGTTGTTGGTAGCACGAAGCAACTCGGGAGTTTTTTCGTCGACTACTATCAAGGTCTTGCGGTCAAACTTCTTGTCGGCTAGAATTTTAGCGACTTCAGAAGTCTTACCGGTTGTCTTGATATCAAGAACATGAATCTTTTTAGCCTCGTTTGCTAGGGTCAAAGCCTGTTTAACAGCTAGTCGCTTAGCAGATGTCGAAACCTTCTTAGTATAGTTCTCGTTGCCAAGTGGCCCGAAGACTACACCACCACCACGCCAAATAGGGTTACGGCTGGAGCCGAAACGAGCTCGGCCAGTTCCCTTTTGTCGCCATGGTTTTTTACCACCACCACGTACGTCTCCACGTTTTTTGGTGGTTGCACTTGCCTGACGGCTGTTTGCTAGGTAAGCATCGTAAGCTAGCTTCAATAGTTCGTGATTTTTCACGTCTACCGCAAAGACTTCCTTAGGAAGCGTCGTCTTTGCCTCAGTTTTTACTGCGTCAGCCATTATGCTTTACCTCCGATGACTACTAGGCCCTTCTTTGGTCCTGGTACTGCACCCTTAACACCGATGAGGTTCTTGTCAGCATCAATGTAGCTCACAACAAGGTTTCGTACGGTAACTTGATCGTTGCCCATACGGCCAGCCATTCGCTTGCCTTTAAAAACCTTTTGCGGATACATCGAACCGATTGAACCAACCTTACGGTGATTTGATTTTGCACCGTGAGACCTACCCTGCGCTTGGAAATTATGTCGCTTGATAGCACCAGCGAACCCTTTACCCTTGCTTATGCCGGTTGCATCAACAACCTCACCAAGCTCGAATGCGGATACGTCGATTGTGTCACCGACTTTAATATCTGCTGGAAGTTCATCTACGCGAATTTCACGCAGGAACTTTGGCGCCACTTCCGACGCTTTGACGTGTCCAGCCACGGCCTTGCTCAGGTTCTTACCCTGCCCAAAACCTACTTGCACAGCGTTGTAGCCGTCTTTTTCAACGGTCTTCACCTGAGTCACTGTGACAGGTCCAGCTTGGATAAGCGTCACAGGAACTGCTTTGCCATCCTCACTGATGAGCTGGGTCATACCAATTTTGGTACCGAGAAGTGCTTTCATGCTCTTCGTTCTCCCACTTAAAATTCTTGGTGGCTGGCAGTATCTGGCGAGGCTTAACCCCATAGACTTACCAATTCACCAAGAATCGTTAATAATATTCGTAAAAGTTACCGTCTTAATTTACCACACTTACCCCTTAAAGTCAACTAATATCCTATTAAAAACCTAAAGGGCTTGCTTTTTATGCTTATGTTTGACATACTTTTATTAAGATTTAACTTACTAGAGCGCATAGGAGTGGTATGGCTACAACTAAAAAACCAGTTACAAAGAAAAGCACTAAAGTAACAAAAGCACCGGTAAAAAAGACCGTCGCTAAAAAGACTACAGCTACAAAAAAAGTTGTGCCAGCTAAGAAAACTACTGCAAAACGAAAGCCTACCAAGAAGGCTTCAAAGTCCCATTACGAATCATTTAAAGTAGCGACCGATGTTCCACCATTCTTGTCTTTCAAGATCACCCAGCAAACTATTTACTGGGTAATTCTATCATCGGTAATTATATTCTTCCAGCTTTGGATAATCCGTATGCAATACGAAGTAGTAACTATCTTAGAAGAGATCGAGCGTACTTTCTAGGCTAATCGTTACTTAATACAAAAAAGTCGGCTCTTTGCGGGGCCGACTTTTGTAATGAAATGTTTTTGCAGTAATTACATTCGAATTTCAGCATCAACACCAGCTGGCAAACTTAAGTTCTGCAAGCTGTCGATAGTTTTTGGTGTCGCATTAGTGATGTCAATTAGACGCTTGTGAATACGCATCTCGTAAGACTCGCCACCTTTTTTGTAAACGTGCGGTGATTTAACAACCGTAAAAGTACTTTTACGAGTTGGTAGTGGTACTGGACCAGCTACAGTTGCACCTGTGCGCAAAGCTGTCTCGATAATTTGTTTTGCTGATTGGTCGATAACCTTGTGGTCATACGCCTTTAGACGAATGCGAATTCGCAAACCGCCATCTTTTACTTCTGCCATAGTAGAAGAAACCTTTCTGAACCCTTCCGGACTCACCCGTGACGCTAGGTAGCGACTCTGTAACCTTTACTCGAACCGCATCTAGCGTAAACTAGCTTGCGTCTGGCAAAGTTTTCAGAGTAATTAATATTACCGTATTATTATAGCACTTTAGAGAGTAAATTCAAAGGGTCCTGAACTTTTACAACGAGAGGAGTTGACATGTATGACTCCAGGAGCTTCCCGACGTATTATCGGCAAGCCGTAAAGTACGTCGGTTTCGATGACCACCTTCGAAAGGAGGTGTACAGCCTGATCATAACGCCGCCACTGACCTTCGCACGCGATTTAGTCATATCCACTGCAACCCTGCAGGCTTCATGGAGGTACAACACAGATTCCGGAAGTTACCTAGAGGTTCTAGTGCGGATGGCCGCAGGAGGCTCTCAAGAAAAGAGAGCTCGGGTCGTGCTCAATGAAGCCATGAACTTTGTCGATTTCATCAACAAGGTGGAACAGGCGGCCTCTGGTCTATAGGGCCGACAGGACACCACCCCACCCAACCGTTGAAGCCTCACTTGGCTCCGGCCAGGTGGGGTTTCTCATTTCTCTATGCTTACAACAAAAACACCCCGCAATAACGGGGTGTTTTTTATAGCCTGTATGTTGCAAAAACTACTTAGTAATTTTCGTAACAACACCGGCACCAACAGTTTTGCCACCTTCACGAATAGCGAAGTTTAGGCCCTGCTCCATAGCAATTGGGGCAAGAAGTTTAACTGTAAAGGTTAGTGTGTCACCAGGGATAACTAGCTCTTTGCCAGCTGGTAGCTCAACTTCACCAGTAACGTCAGTTGTTCGGAAGTAGAACTGTGGTTTGTAACCCTTTGAGAATGGAGTGTGGCGTCCGCCTTCTTCCTTCTTAAGGAT
>CAZSTN010000041.1:0-307 GCA_964609915.1 uncultured Candidatus Saccharibacteria bacterium
ACGAGGAGGATGATCACCACGACTGTGATGATCATGGCGATCGCCATGATCGCCATTCGAAGGAGGAGTCGCTTGTAGCGCCCCCTCTCCTCGTCGTCGACGGGATTTCTCCCGCCATCTTCGAATGGTGGCGGAATCGGCGGTGCCGGTGGTTCCGGCGCTGGTGCCGGTTCCGGAGTCGGCGGTGCCGGTGGTTCCGGTGTTGGTTCCGGGGGTACCGGAGCCGGGGGTGCCGGCGGCGTCGGCGGTGCCGGTGTCGGTGTCGGTGACAGTGCCACCGCCACCTCTGCCAGCTCCTCCTCTATTA
>CAZSTN010000041.1:317-5300 GCA_964609915.1 uncultured Candidatus Saccharibacteria bacterium
CGGAGTCGGCGGTGCCGGTGGTTCCGGTGTTGGTGCCGGGGGTACCGGTGCCGGCGGCGTCGGTGTCGGTGGTGCTGGCGTTGGTGCCGGTGACAGTGCCACCGCCACCTCTGCCAGCTCCTCCTCGATGAGTCGAGCCTCTTTCGCAGCTTGCGCTGCAACGAGGCGTGCGGAGTCCTCGGCGGCCTTTCGGCTGCGTTCGACTTCCGCCATTTCACTCTCGAGCCTTCGCCTTTCGGCGACGGCTGCAGTACAGAGGGCAGCCTGTGCTGCCTTCAGCTCCTGCAACTTGTTCTTGAATTCGGACATTTTTTCCTCCTGGAGTCGAGCGGGGTAGTCCCCGCAAAAATACGGGAACTGCTGCTCGACTTTGTCGGGAGCAGCACTCTATAGAGTTTTGCAACTCTAGAGGGTGCCACCCCTGACAAACAGAAAGAAAATATAAGTAATAACTACAATGCAGGACATGCACTGTAATGATCTGATTTGTTAACGACCACCTCACCCCGACAAAGCTCTCACGTCCCTGCCTGTGAATGATGTACTCATATTATCACAAAACGACTAAAATGTCAATGCTTTATACAATAAAACGCACATATTTTCAATAAGCATGAGTGTTTTTGAGCTTTTAGGTGTTATCACCTTGAAAACACTAGGCAAAACAGTCTTTTTTTTGTATAATACCCCCTAGAAGCGTTAAAAGTTTGATCATTACTATTGCTGGCCTCATCGTCTAACGGTTAGGACACCAGGTTTTCATCCTGGCAATCGGAGTTCGATTCTCCGTGAGGTCACCAATAGTACTGATCAATTAAGCGGGGTGGGTATGGTATTTCAAAAAAGAACAATTCGTGACATAACGGTCGACAGAAAGACTATCTTAGTTCGTACGGACTATAATGTTCCCCTGACCTCTGACGGCGAGGTCGCCGACGATCTCCGTATTAGAGCTAGTTTGCCTACATTAAGGTACTTGCTAAGGCAAAATGCTAAAGTTGTTATTATCAGCCATTTGGGGCGTCCAAAGGGTAAGGAATCAAAATATAGCCTCGAAGTTGTTGCCAACAGTCTTAGTAAACTCCTCAAGAAAGAAGTTCGATTTGTCGAGGACTGCGTCGGCGATAAGGTCACTCAAGCTGTTAAAAAAGCTCCCTTAGGTAGCGTAATTCTGCTAGAAAACCTCCGTTTTTACGCCGGGGAAGAAAAAGACAGCCAAGCTTTTGCTAGAAAAATAGCCGAAGCCACAAAAGCTCGTTATTTTGTTCAAGATGGCTTTGGGGTTGTCCACAGGGCGCACGCCAGCACTTCAGCTATAACTAACTACATACCTAGCGTGAGCGGTCTTTTGCTAGAAAAAGAATATAAAGCTATTTCGAAGGCTATTTCCAACCCTCAGAGGCCTTTGGTGGCTATTTTGGGTGGCGCTAAGGTCAGCGACAAAATAGGCGTTATCGAGAATTTCATAGAGGTCGCCGACAAAATAATCATCGGTGGAGCTATGGCTAACACCTTTTTGGCCTATAAAGGCTACAAAATGGGTGCTAGTTTGCTAGAAAAGCGTAAAGAAGCTGTTTTGGACCGAATATACACTACTGCGCATAACAAAATTAGCGGTAGCGTAGAAGATTTTATAATCTTACCAACAGACGTCGCTGTGGCTAAAAAACCTCAGGCAGATGCCGTTAGGAAAGTCGTCGGTCTAAACAAGATAGCTTCAGACGAAATGGCCTTAGACATAGGTGACAGATCTATAGACAAGTTCATTAAAGAGGTTGCGGGTGCTAAAACTGTTGTCTGGAATGGACCACTGGGGTATTCGACTATAGAAGCTTTTGCGCATGGTTCGTCGAGGTTGGCTCTGGCCTTAGCCACTCAACAAGAAACCAAGACCATAGTTGGTGGTGGCGATACGGCTGAGTTTGTTCTTAGCTGGAGCGACGGTGACGATAAAGTATTCTCTCATATATCGACAGGCGGTGGCGCTTCACTGGACTTGATGGCCGGAAAACAGCTTCCTGGCGTAGAATGTTTGCTGGATGCACCAAAATAAGATAAACTAAAAATAACTAAACATAGGCATTATAAAGTGGCAAGAGACAAGAAACTCATAATCGGCAACTGGAAGATGAATCTTAACGTGCATGAAGCGAGTCTTTTTTTGCATCGTTTGGAAAAAGAAGTCAAAATACGCAAGAACGTCGAGGTTGTTTTGGCTCCGACGACTCTAGCACTTCAAACGTTAAGCGTTCAAGTTAACTTAAGGCAGTTTAAGCTAGCCGCTCAGAACTTTTATTGGCGTGATTACGGTGCTTTTACTGGTGAAGTTTCGGCTACTCAGCTAAGAGGTATCGTTTCTTATGGTCTAGTTGGTCACTCTGAGAGGCGACACGTCTTTCACGAAAACGACAAAGATATTCGAGCCAAGGTGCAGGCCGCTATCAGAAATAATATAGTTCCGGTTGTTTGTGTTGGTGAGACCGCCAATGAGCGTTCTAATTCCGAGACTCAAGATGTTATACGTGATCAGCTGATTGGGGCCTTAGCTAATATTACTAGTGATGAAGCCTCTGATATTGTTGTCGCCTACGAGCCTCTTTGGGCCATAGGCACCGGCAACAATGCTTCACCTGCCGATGTTTTGTCTGTTGTAAGGGTCATCCGTACTCAACTAAAGCACCTTTTTGGTGCTAGGGTCGCACAAGAAACAAGAATATTATACGGTGGAAGCGTTACTTCTACTAGTGCGACAGATTATTTAATAATCCCAGACATAGACGGTCTTCTTGTCGGCGGAGCTAGCCTTGACGTTAAGGAATTTAGCGAGATTATCGAAAAAGCGCATAAAAGTGACAAGGGGGAGAAGTAATTATAATGACCGAGTTTGATTTTGAAGAACTAGACAAAGCCGTAGGCGCTGCTCTGGGCGACAACCAGGGAAGGTCTAGCGAAGAAGATAGGTCTAGGCCTCTAGAGCGAGCTCCACAGCCTCGATCTGTCCCAGAAAGGTCCTCTCGACCACCTGTAGCTCGAAGAGCCTCCCTAGGCCGTTTTATGGACGTAGTTCACCCTTCCTCCGATATGCGCAGTAACGGTCCGTCGGTCTCTCCTTTAGCGGCTACGCCAGCTCCGGCCCGAGTCTCGGTCCCAGCTTTTGAAATTCCCGAAGCCTCCCAGGTTCCCGAAGTGGTTGCCGAAGAGCCTTCTTCGGAATTTGTATCAGAAATCGGCGAATTTGAGGTTGAAACTAGCGCACCAGAGTCACCATTTATACCAGATGCAGTTGTCGAAAAGCGCCCACTTGGCGTTGCTCCACCAGCCGTAGAACTTCCTACTATCGAAGATGCTCACGAAGAGAGCCAAGAAGCTATCTTACTTGAGGCCGAAGGCGATATACCAGCAACTCCAGAACCAGTTGAGGATGCCCCTAGCGTCGACGTTGCTAATGCTGAAGTAGCACCGCAGGTCGAAGGTGGTGCGAACGTGAATGCAGATGTGACCGAGCAAGCAGCGGCAGAGCCTGAAGAGGCGCCTGTGTCTATTTTTGACACTCCGGTAGCTGGTGTTGCGCCAGCAAGTGCCAAGAAAAAGTCCAAATTAGTCGTTTTACTGTGGATATTGGCGCTACTTGTGCTTGGTTTAGGTGCTGGTGTTGCTGTGTACTTTTTCGTCTTACCGATGTTATAATAGTCTATAATGAACATTCTCGAGGGTTTAAATGAGGCGCAACAGGACGCTGTCTTAACGGTTGATGGTCCGTTGCTTATTTTAGCGGGAGCTGGAAGTGGCAAGACTAAAACCCTGACCCACAGAATTGCACACCTAGTTATGAATAAAAACGTCTCACCGGGACGAATTTTGGCCGTAACATTTACTAATAAGGCCGCTCGTGAGATGCGAGAAAGGCTAGCGCATCTATTAAAAACTCCAAATAATCGTGATTTTATGCCCTGGATGGGTACTTTTCACGGAATCTGTGTTAAATTACTACGTTTTGATGGCAAAGCTATAGGTATACCATCAAATTTCGTTATTTACGACGAAGATGACCGCCAAGGACTCATTAAACAGGTTATGCGTCATTCAGGCATTAGCAACAAGGAGCTCAAGCCGTCAACCGTTAGTGGAGCGATATCTTCTGCCAAAAACTCTTTACTTAGCCCCTCTGAATATCGGGATTCAGCTTCGGCTCCTTTCCAAAAAAACGTCGCAGATATTTACGAAAAATACGAAGCTCGACGAAAAGAGGCTAAAGCGCTTGATTTTGACGATCTGCTACTTGAAGCGGTTCGTTTAGTACGTGAAAATAAAGATATTCGTCAAAAATGGCGAGATTTTTTCCAATTTATTTTGATCGACGAGTATCAAGACACCAACGCCGCACAATACCAGCTGGTTCGGTCTTTGGTCAACGACAGTCGTAATATTTGCGTGGTCGGTGACGATTGGCAGTCAATTTATAGCTGGCGAGGCGCTGATTTTACCAACATTTTAAACTTTGAACGTGATTTCAGTGGCACGAAAGTAGTTAAGTTAGAGCAGAATTATCGTAGTACTGGCAGTATTCTTGATGCCGCCAGTGAGGTTATCACCAAAAACAGTCAGCGAACCGATAAAAAGCTTTGGACCGCCAGTGGTGTCGGTGCGCCAGTTCAGGCTCAGGCTGCTTACGACGATGCTGAAGAGGCGAGGTTGGTTGCTGAACGAGTTTCGGCTCAGGTAGCAATAGGCGCTCGCAAGTTCAGTGATTTTACGGTACTTTACAGGCTGAACTCGCTGAGTTTTTCCATAGAAAGAGCCTTTTTGCAAGCTCATATACCGTATAAAGTTGTTGGTGGAGTGCGTTTTTATGATCGTAAAGAGATTAAGGATATTATTGCTTACCTGCGGTTGATTTATCAGCCGAATGATCGCATGAGTTTTTCTCGTATTGCCAATGTGCCGACTAGGGGCGTGGGGGTGACTAGCTTTGAAAAGTTCTTG
>CAZSTN010000042.1:0-5109 GCA_964609915.1 uncultured Candidatus Saccharibacteria bacterium
TACTAGCACCAGTGTCAATGGTCAGCAGCACTGGAAGCGTACGCGTAAAGTCAAAGCTCAAGCTATTTGGCAAGTTCCCAAACCAAAGGAAACCAGAGGACTCAAGCTTGAAGACAACGTGTCGAGTATCCCCTAGACTTTCTGCCGATTGAACAAGCTTAGCGCCACCACTTTTTTGAATGGCTTCAACTCCGTTTCGCCCACTACTGGAACTAAGCTCAACATCTGCCGCACCGGCGTCGATAGCAACGTTCAGCTTTTTAGCACCGACAGCGTCGTCAGTCAAAACAACGCTATTAACACTTCTGATGTTCTGGAGCTGTGAATAAAACGGGTTATCTACGACCGCAACTACGACCAGACCCAACAAAACTACTGTAGCCAGGAGCGAGACAAGGCCACCCAGCCAACCACGCAGAGGCAACACCGACAGACCAACGCCAATAATCAAGACTGGCCAGAGTTGCCAAATATTATTAAAGCTTACATCAATAACGTTAAAGTTATCGAGCAATAAAAGCAGGCCGATAAGTATAAAAAACAAGCCCCAAAATACACCCTTGAGACTCCAATTTACAGTTTTTTGTGGAACATTTGTTTCTTTCGCTTCAGCATCTAGTTCTTGCTTAACCACGTTTTTTGCTCCTTGTAATTATCAACACTCCGATTATAATCACCAAACTAGGCCACAGCATGCTCCATTGGATGCGTGCTAAATCTGGGAAAAACTGACCAGCAAGCAGCCAAGCTCCAATCAGTATGAGCCCCGCACCTATATAAGCACTAAGTGTCTGAGCTCGGTCGTCACTTCTCACCTCTTCTGCTAAATTCTCTATTTTTTCACCCAGGTTCTTGGCCGAGGGGTCATTTGGGATGGGCATAATAATAGCCAATATTATATACACGACAAACGCCGTTCCGCTAGATATCAACAGCGCACCAACAAATATTAGACGCATGAGAGTTACGTCAAGACGAAAATACCGTGCGAAGCCACTGGCTACCCCGGCGATCACTGCCTCGTTTGGTAGCCTGTATAATTTCTGTTCAGATTTAGACATAATTCCTCCCGTTAGTATACTTTTATCATACCACCTGGAAGAACTATTTGTTGGTTTTTGCGTGACCTGACCGCTTTTTCAGCGTACCATCATGCATTTCATAGACTTTATCACAGTAACGGAGCAGTCGCTCGTCGTGAGTTACCATAATTGTAGCCTTTTGTTGTTCGTGGGTTTCTTTTGCTAGTAGTTCGACAATCTCGTAAGCCTTTTGGGTGTCTAGGCTGGCGGTTGGTTCATCTGCCAAGATAAGCTTCGATTCGCCATACAAAACCTTACCAATAACAGCCCGCTGGCGCTCACCACCAGATAAATCGCTCGGATACTTGGGCGCAAGCTTCTTAATGCCAAGCTCGCCCAGTAGCTTGTAGATAGCAGTTTTACTGGTCTTGCGATTAATAACTTTATCTAGTAGCTGAAATTGTTTTTCTATAGTTAAGAACGGCACCAGGTTCGACGCTTGAAGGATAAAACCAACATAACGCAAACGTACCGCAGACAGCTCTTTGTCTGAAAGCTTACTAATATCATTTCCGTGTATCAACACGCTACCCTTGCTAGGTCGTTGCAAACCGCCCGCAATAGTTAGGAAAGTACTTTTTCCAGAGCCAGACGGTCCAATAACCGCAACCAGCTCGCCTCCATAGGCGGTAAAATCGGTCTTTCTCAGGGCTATCACTTTGTCTTTCCCTTGAGGGAACGAACGGCTTACTCCTTTGAGTTCTAGAATAGGTTGCTTCTTCGTCATCCGATGGCCTCTATTGGATCTATCTTAGAAACACTACGAACAGACGCAATACCGCCAACTGCGGCGAAAACAAGGAACAGTCCAAAAATTGCGACGAAGAAGAACGGATTAACCGAGAACGGCACCTTCGTACCCAGCAATATGCTACTCAAAATTGTCAGGAACAGACCGGCCGTCAGGCCGACTAGCGACAATATTAGTATTTGCAACATAACCGACAAGGAGATATAGCCAGTTGGCACGCCCTCTGCTTTTAGCACGCCAAAGATGCTTTTCTTCTGTAAAGTCAGGACATACATGAATATTGCCAATACCAGAGAGGCAATAGCGATCAAGAAACCGATCATTAAGCTAAAAGTTAGCACCTGCGCGCTGTAGCCAGGTAGCTTGAAGGAGAAGTCACGGATTGTTTGCCAGGACATCGTCTCTGAGCTGTAGGTAGCGCTTTGGTCTTTAGTTACTATCGCACTAACCGTAGTGTCGTCTCGCATAGATGTCATACCAGCGATATCGCTCACCAAAGGCCTCCAGTCGTCGTTTAGCATATAAACAATTGGTGCAGTCTGAAAAGTCGCTCTGTCGGTAAAACCTGTTACTTCATACGTTCTAGAGCTACCCTTAAATTTTAACTGCTCACCAAGAGTGACCCCAATAACTTGAAGGTCTTCGCTTACAACAACCTCGCCTGCTCGCTCAAGTGACCTACCCTCTGTAACATTAGGCGTAAGAAACGAATTCATGTCTATACCGAATAGTGAGACATCGTCTGTTTCGTCCTTCTCGATTGTTGCACTTCCTACACCAAGCAACGCAGTGTTTTCGGTTAATATATCGGCGTAATCGGCTTCAGTTAGTATCGATCTGGCGATATTATTGTTGGCATCTTCCTGCAGAATTATGCCTTCAGCGTCCCACTTGTCTATGCCCTGCGTATAACTGGTGGCAAGCCCGTAAGCGAGGCCCGTCAGAAAGAAAGTCAGGTAGCTCACCAAAACAATGACTATCATTATGAGCAAAAATCTCAATTTTTCTTTCAAAAGCTCGTTAATTGCAAGAAACATAGTCACATTATTGTAGCATATATCGTGTTTTCAAAATACAAAAGAGGCTCAAATTGAACCTCTTTCGCTACTAAGCGTCTAGACTTATTTCTTCTTGGTTGAGATGGCTATCTTCTTCGACTCAGGCAGTGGCGTAAGTGGAACACTTACCTTCAACACACCGTCATTTAGTTGTGCCTCAATCTTATCGGCATCAGCTCGCTTAGGTAGAGTGATGCGACGATAAAAGCTAGTAGAACTCTCACGGACAACGTACCTTTTGTCATTGTCCTCTTCTTTCTCACGCCTTTCGGCACTGATGATAAGCGCACCATTTTCAACTTCGATATTTACATCTTCTTGCTCGAAATTCGGTAAATGTGCCTCAACGACTAGACTGTTGTCTCTGGTAAAAACGTCAGTAGTCGGAATTGCGACACTTCTCATTGGCGACAACCAGTCATCACCAAAGAATTGTTTTTGAAGCGCAGTTAGTTCTGCGAATGGATCCCATTTTACAAGATTACTCATATAATTCTCCTTTCATCATTAAGTATTAATGTTTTGTAAGGAAACATAGAAGCTTCTATATACTAGTATACGAAATTAGCACTCTCGTGTCAAGAGTGCTAATTATACATATTCGCAAGAGGTGGAATTCTTTATGCTAGACTTGAATGTCGCAAAGACCTTGTCGACTTGTCTAAAAGTTCTACAAATAAAATAGTCCTGTTGACGCTCCAGTCCATGATTTTGGAGTATCGGCCGCTGTGCTTTGTTGGATCATTGAAGCGACAGCCTTCGCATTCTACTTTAATTTTTACTGGTTTTTCGACGGGCAGTAGCGTTAATTGGTTTTTGTTTATTAACTCCGGTTTCTGGATAGTTTGCTTACACGACAGTGGTCGCACGTATTTCAGGCCGTCCATCTGCCAGATATTCCAAGCTACGATTTCGGCAAAGTACTCCAGCTGTTCGTCAGTCAGCCCTTGCTTGGTCTTAAGTTTCAGCTTATTTTTGCAAAAGTCTTTATAAAAATCATCTATGGTTTGTAGAATATTTTCGCGGGCAATTAGCAGATTATCACCCTGCCATTCGTAGCCATAACTAGCCTTCAGAGCAATTTCCGCATATTCAAGCCAGTCTTTTTTGGCTTTCGTGTATTTATTGACCTCTTTTAGCTTGTAGTCAAGAAATCCTACTCGATTGCGTGGTTCAATGACGACGCCCGTGCTAACGGTTGGGTTGTAGCGACCAGTAATAAAGGGTGCTTCTCCGCAGGTTATTTCAAGGCGTAACTCCTTAATGTAATCAATCCAAGTTTCGGGGCTGGTTGGCCAGTTTTTTCCAGCCCAGTTGATCGCCATGTTCATTTCTTTTACGATCTTGAGTGGCGTGAAGACCTCGGCTTTGTCTTTGGTGCGATATTTCTGCTCTTCTTTGCTTTTGGCGGCACGGGGCTGAATGAGCTTGCCATACACTCCGGTGATCTGCTCACGCTTGATTTGCTTTTTAGGCGCATAATCTTTGCCGTATTTATCTGTATAACTATCTGTGGCCCAGATGATATTGCGTCCAGATGTTTTGTCCTGAAGCAAGATATCTAATACTCTTCCGCGGTTGCGGAGAGTATTTTCTCTGATATCGATTTTATCAGCAGGCTTCATGGACGATATATATGTTTTACTCCTCACCAGCGTCAACATACGTCTGGTCATTCAACTTCTTCATGGACCGAATTGGATCCACCCCATCCAGCGACAATTGTTGCGATTGCGCCATATTTTGTAACTTTAAAAACCTGTCTTTTTTCTCCAAACCTTCACGTATCAAAGTTGCGTTATAGCTTTCGAGGTTAGATACGATAATTAATTCGTTAATGCTTGCAGTGTCACGAATATTTTCACCTTTGGCGGCTCTTTCAGGATTGGCGTCGCGCCACTGTTTTGCGGTCTGACCAAACAAAGCGACGTTTAGTAGATCAGCTTCATCTGCATAAAATAGGCCTTTGTTCCAGTGAACCTTCGGTACTAGCTTGTCCTTTACGGCATCGGTATGCAACTGGTAGTTGGTTTTGCTTAACATCCTGCGCACGTCCCACTCCAGATTATATTGATTAGTCTCAATTTCCTTAAGACGCTGGTACTCCTTAATAAGGTATAACTTAAACGCCGGACTCAACCATGTGCCAAACTCAAACGCCAAGTCTTTTTGAGCGTACGTACCACCACCCTTACCACTTTTCGACACGATACCTATT
>CAZSTN010000043.1:0-4967 GCA_964609915.1 uncultured Candidatus Saccharibacteria bacterium
TTGAGCAACGCTCCGAGGACGAGGCCTATGTGTTTTATGATGGTCCGCCGTTTATTACTGGCGTGCCGCATCATGGAACGTTGCTTAGTTCAATCGTCAAAGACGCCGTGCCTCGTTATCAGACCATGAAGGGCAAGCGGGTTGAACGAGTTTGGGGTTGGGATTGCCACGGCCTGCCAGCTGAAAATTTCATTGAGAAAAAGCTCGGTATCACCACTCGTCATGAGGTCGGTGAGAAAATTACCCTTGAGGATTACATAAATACAGCCCGTGAAAGTATGATCCAGACCGGTGACTTGTGGGAGAGTACCATTGACCGCATTGGTCGTTGGGTTGACTTTAAGGGTGCTTATAAAACCATGGACAAAGAATACATGGAGTCAGTTTGGTGGGCTTTTAAGCGACTTTACGACAAAGGCAGAATCTACGAAGGCGAAAAAGTTTTGATGTATGACACCAAATGGGCGACGCCACTTTCTAAGGCTGAGATGACTATGGATGCTGGTACATATATCGAAGTGACCGACCCGAGTGTCTATGTGAAGTTTAAGCTGATAGGTTCTGATGAATATCTGTTGGCATGGACGACGACTCCTTGGACGCTGCCTGCTAATACTGGCTTGGCGGTTAATTCTGAAATTGTTTATGCAAAAGTTGTGCTTAACGGCGAGAAGTTTATTTTAGCAAAAGACTTGCTTGAAAATGTTTTGACCGATGAAAAGAACAAAGTTCTTGATTACAAAGTTTACGGCGAATTAAATGGTTCAGACTTGGTCGGGCAAAGTTATGAGCCGATTTTTGGTGATCGGGGCGAAAATGCTCACAAAATTTGGTCAGCCGATTATGTCAGCACCGAGTCGGGTACAGGAATTGTTCACATCGCTCCGGCCTATGGTGAAGAGGACTTTGCACTAGCTCAAGAGAAGAACATTCCGGTGGTTCACGTTCTTGACGATTTTGGTATTTTTACCGAGACCGATTGGAAGGGCGAGGACGTCTGGGAGATAAACAAGACTATAGCCAAGGCTCTCAAAGAAAATGGCACGGTTTGGAAAATCGACTATATTCGTCACGAATATCCGCACAACCCTCGCACTGGCAATCGCTTGATGTACCGAGCGCACCCGAGTTGGTTTATGGACATTGACAGCCAGCGTACCGAAATGCTCGAGCAGAACTCCGCTAACATCGAGTGGTTCCCTGAGCATATTAAACACGGTCGTTTTGAAAAAACTGTCCTCTCGGCTCCCGACTGGAACCTCAGTCGTGACCGTTTTTGGGCAACGGCTATGCCGGTCTGGAAGGGTGTAGATGCTGATGGCGACGAGCGGATCAAGGTCGTCGGCTCGTATGCTGAGCTTAAAGAGCTTAGTGGCGTTGAACTTGATGATTACCATCGTCCGTGGGTTGACGACATCACCTTCGAAATTGACGGCGTAGAATATAAGCGTGTCGATAAAGTTCTTGACGGTTGGTTCGAGAGCGGCTCAATGCCATTTGCTCAGTTCCACTATCCGTTTGAAAATGTCGAGAAGTTCGAGAAAAACTTCCCAGGCGATTTCATTGTTGAATATGTCGGGCAGGTGAGGGCTTGGTTTTACTATGTTCACGCTGTTTCGGTAGCGCTTTTTGGGCGCAACGCCTTCAAGAATGTCATTGTAACGGGTAACGTCGCCGGAAATGACGGCTTCAAAATGAGTAAATCTCGAGGCAACTTTACCGACCCTAACGAGCTGATGGACGCCTATAGTGCCGACAGCTTGCGCTTTTTGTTACTGTCTAGTCCGCTACTGAACGCTGAAGATTTTGCCTTGCAAGACCGAGACGTTGGTGACGTCGCTCGCAAACTTGGTATGGCCTGGAATATGTATGACTTTTTCACCATGTATGCTGAAGTCGATGGTTGGGAGTTTGACGGCAACCTCGAAGATCCTTATGATGACCTCGAAAACCCTCTCGACCAGTGGGTTGTTAGCCGAGTGCATCAGCTAATTGCTGAAATCGAGGAAAACATGGACGAGTACGACATTCCGAACGCCATGAAGCCTATCTTGCCGTTCCTTGACGATGCTTCTAACTGGTTTGTCCGTCGTTCTCGTCGTCGTTTCTGGAAGTCTGAAGACGATGGCGATAAATCGAACGCATATAGAACACTTCATTACATTCTGGTTAAATTTGCTCAGGCAGTGGCACCGTTCACGCCATTCTTGGCCGAAGAGCTTTACCAAAAGCTTACTGGTGGCGAAAGTGTCCACTTACTTGATTGGCCAGATGTCGGCTCTATAAACGAAATCTTGGTTAACGAAATGGCCGCTGTGCGGGAACTTATTAACTCTGGCTTAAGTCAACGTGCTAAAGAAAGAATTAAAGTTCGCCAACCGCTTCGTCTGTTTGAGATCCACGGTCGGGGAGTTGATGTCGATGCTCTCAAGAAATACGTCGAAGTCTTCCGAGAGGAGCTTAACGTAAAGGACGTGTTATTTAACAAAGACACCTACTTGCCAACTGACCCAGAGGGGCAGTATTTGGGCAACATCGACACTGCAATTACCGAGGAGTTGCGTATCGAAGGCTTGGCCCGTGAGGTCATCCGGCATATTCAAGCGGCTCGTAAAGAAGCTGGTCTGAATGTCGACGACCGCATAAAATTAGCTGTCAAATCTTCTAATTCAAGCATATTGGCGGCCTTAGAAAACCATAGCAAGCTTATTGCCACCGAGACTTTAGCTACAAAGCTCGACACCACCGACGAGGTGAGCTACAAAAACAAAACAATCGCCAAGGTTGACGGTGTTGAGTTTGAGGTTTTACTCGAGAAGGCCTAAGCGCTCAATAGGGTAGTGCTTGACTTTTTGGCATAGCTGTGCTACAATATAAGTATTGCTATAAGAAAGCAAAACAAAAATAACAAAAGAGTAAAAATATGTCACTTTTTCAACACTTGAAGCTACAGCCGATAGAACCTTCAGAAGACGGTTCCGTTAGTGAGTTAGACCAGAGTAGTTACGGGGACGAGGATACAATAGACTTGTCCCAAGACGAAAATGTAGACGTTCTTAGGGCCTGGGAAAATATTTCCAGAGATATGCACGAAGAATAGCTCGTTATTGCTGCCTCTTTAGCAAGTTAAGATAAAACACCACCCCAAGCGGTGGTGTTTTAGTTGTGTTCTGTTTGTATTTCGAGCGTAAAAGTGCTATTCTTAAGCGAAATAACAAAGTTTAAAAGTTCGTTAATTTTAAACAATGCGAGACAGTGTGGAGTTTCGTCGTAACTAAGGAGATGCGTCATGAAAAAACTGCGAGGAACGTTAAGTAGACTAGGCTACTATTCGGCCGCCTTTGTCTTGGCCGTGAGTACATTAACGGCGGCTGTGCCGTTTGTTTTGGCTGAGAGGGTGGATGCCACTGGCTGGCATGATGTTGCGACTGAAGAGCAACTTAAAGTTGCGCTGGCTGACGCTAGTCTCTCTCGTATTCAGCTAACTCAGGACATTGTGGTTAATGAACAGGTTACTGTAAATAAAGCCGTCACCATCAACGGCAACGACAAAACTATAACAGCAAAATTTAGCAAAACGAACAATGATAACAACTCTGCCTTGGGGATAAAGTCTGATGATGTTACTGTTCAAGACTTAAATGTGACCAGGTCTAGCGGTAGGTCTTTGCATGGTATTAACATCTTTAATTCTCAGAACGTGACGCTACGAGATGTTAGCGTTAGTGGTTTTAATACTTTGGTTAGTATTTTTCCACCTAATCCGGCATACGGAATTGTGATAAATGGCTCAACGGTGTCTTTTGAAGGTGTTGTTTCAACTTCTAATAACCTTGGTGCAGGCGTTAATGTCGACAAAGGTTCCGTGCTGACCGTACTTGGACAACACGTGAGTAGTGACTTAGTCGCTGTTTATGTAGAGGGCGGAACGCTAGACGATAGGAACAAGCAGTACAGTGGACCGATTTCTGGCCGCTATGGTATTAAGTTAGCTCCTAGCGCCCCTGTAATTAAAGCGCCATCTTCTTTGGTTGAGACTAGTAGTGTTACTGCATCTTGGACTGCACCGAGAGCAATAGGATTGCAGAATGCCGCCGATAGCTACTTAGTGTCGCTAAACGGTGCGCCTGCGGTGTCGGTTTCTGGCTTGACCTACGGCTTAGTTGGCCTTGCCGACGGTACGTATACTTTGACTGTTCAGTCTGTGGCTAAATCTGGCCTTGTGGGGGGGGTATCAACTCACACGTTTGATGTTGCTATACCTGATACGACTCCTCCTACTGCTAAATTGGTGCTTCCGGCTTACTCAAAAGAAAACTTCGTAATTAAGGGCATAGCTTCTGATGACGATGTCATTAAATCTCATCGGTTTAAAGTCGAGGCGCCAGACGGTGAGACGTACCCCAAGGACATTGTTACTAGCGAAACAGAGGTTGAGATCAATGTCACCGACACCGGTGCACCAATCATTGACGGTGAGTACAAGATTAGCTACGTAGTTACCGACGAGTCGGATAATCGTAGTGACGGTCCAAATAGTACAAAGCCTGAGGTAGGCACGGTTATCGTTGATATAATCGATCCTGTAGTCTCAATCTCAGGTGTGACTGATGGAGGAATTTACAACTCTCCAGTTACCGTGTCTGGTTCGGTTGAAGATGAAAACCATAGTCACTACTGGCTAACTGTTACTAAGGATGGTGTTCCGCAAAGCATTGGTGGCATAACTGACAAAGTCGTATACGATGATAATTTCCAATTCGAACTTAGCGAAGACGGTGTTTACAGGGTCGAGTTTGTAGCTCGTGACCTTGCTGGTAATAGAGGCAAAAAGAGCGAGATTGAGGTGACGTTTACTATCGACAGAATCGCTCCAGTCGCACCTGTGCTTACTGGCGCCCCAGTTCGTTATATAAAGCCAGGTAACGTAGTTCGAACTTGGGACAAGAGTTCCTCAGGGGATGTTA
>CAZSTN010000044.1:0-4856 GCA_964609915.1 uncultured Candidatus Saccharibacteria bacterium
GTGGTAGTGGTATGGGCGGTGGACATGACGAACGTGAACAGACTTTGAACCAGATTTTGGTCGAGATGGACGGGTTTGAAATTGGTACAACTGTAATTGTCTTAGCTGCCACCAACCGTGCTGATGTTCTTGACCCAGCCTTGCTTCGACCAGGTCGCTTCGATCGTCGCACAAACATAACTTTGCCAGAGCGTAAAGACCGTGAGGCAATTCTGACGGTACACTTTAAGGGCAAGCCTGTTGATAAGGACGTTAATCTAGATGCTTTGGCTGCTAAAACGGCCGGTTCTTCTGGTGCTGATCTTGCAAATATCGCCAATGAGGCGGCTATTGTGGCGGCTCGCCGAAACTCCAAGAAGATTAGCAATGCCGACCTAACCGAGGCTTTCGAGAAGGTCGCCATCGGTCCAGAGCGCAAGACTAAAATTATGAACGAAGCCGAGCGTCGCATGACAGCCTACCATGAAGCGGGTCACGCAATTGTTGGCCATGTTCTACCAGACAGCGACCCAGTCCACAAGGTCACTATAATTCCTAGGGGTAGAACTGGTGGTGTCACTTGGTTCTTGCCACCAGAAGATCGAAGCTACACTAGTGTCATTGAGTTTAAGGACATTTTGGCTCGAGCCTTGGGCGGTCGAATCGCCGAAAAGATTATTTACGGTGCCGATAGAGTTACTACCGGTGCTGGCTCCGACCTTCGTAAAGCTACCGAAATAGCTCGAGACATGGTCATCGAGCAGGGTATGGGTACTGAGCTTCGAGACCAAGTTTTCCATGAAGACAATGGCGGTATGGTTTTTGACAAAATTACCCACGAGCGTCCTTATAGTAACGAAACGGCTCGCAAGATAGACGAAGAAGTTGCTACCCTCGTTAGAGAGGCTGCCAATCGAGCCGAAGCAGTTATTACTGCCAACAGAAAAGGGTTAGACGCTTTGGCCGAGGCTTTGCTGGAAGAAGAGACTATCGAAGAGTCACGAGTAGCCGAAATCTTAAAGGGCGCAAAACTTCCAGAAGAAGCTAAGCTTTATTAAATAGAAAATGATCAGTTTCAAGACAACCATTTCAAAAGCTAATCAAAAGTTGTCGCTGAAATTAGCAGCGGCACTTTTGGCTGGTTCGTCTTTGATCGCTAGTTTACTCGGTTTGTTTAGGGACCGCTTGCTAAACGCCATGTATTACGACACCTACAAGATAGGTCTCGATTCGTACACGGTAGCCTTTACTATTCCGGATTTCATGTTCTTTATTTTGGTTTCCGGAGCGCTAAGCGTCACTTTTATACCAGTTTTCAACCAACGCTTGGCAACTGGTAATAAAAAATCTGCCTGGGAGCTAGCCTCTAGCCTACTTAATTTGCTGGCGATAATAACTTTCTTTGTCAGTATTTTAATTATTATCTTTGCTGAGCCTTTGGTGCAGTATGTTGTTGGTCCAGGCCTGGACGAGTCTAGTCGAGCTTTGGCGGCCAGTATGATGCGAGTTATAGCTATTAACCCATTCCTGTTTGCTATAGCGACTATTTTCTCTAGCATGCAACAGGCGGTTGGTAGGTTTACATTTTTTGCTCTTGCTCCGGCCATTTATAATATCGGCATTATAATTGGTGCTTTATTTTTCACCAACGGTATAAATATATTTGGTTGGCAGATATTCGAAGGTGGGATAATGGGCGTCGCACTTGGTGTGGTCTTGGGGTCTGTTATGCAACTTATCGTCAGTAGTATCGGTCTTTACGGGATGAACTTTGATTACAGGTTTAAAATATACTGGAAGAATAAAGGTCTTCATCAGGTTATTAGATTGTTGCCAGCTAGGTCTATTGACCAGGGTATGGATTACGTTAATGGCATCGTCGAGATAAATCTGGCTTCTCGAATGGCAGCCGGAAGCGTCAGGGCTTACCAGCAGGCCTTGAACTTGTCGTATGTTCCGATAAACTTAATCGGCGTGGCTATCAGTACGGCCGCTTTTCCTAAGATGACCGAGAGGCTAGGCGAGGGACGACCAGATTTATTTAAAAAAGAACTTCAAGCCGTTTTAAGAGTTATTATATGGATAGCTTTGCCGGTGACTGTCGTTACTTATTTCGGCCGTGGTTATTTAGTAAGCTTTATTCAACCAGGTGGCGACCCCTTGATGTCAGATATTTTGGGTATTTTAGCGTTAACTATTATCTTTAGGTCAATTTACCACATTTCAGCTCGAAGTTTTTATGCTCAGCAAGACACAAAAACGCCACTTTATATATCGTTATTTACCATCGGTCTAAGTATTTCGTTAGCTATTTGGTTCACGATGGGTCCACCAAAGGCTGGAGTTAGCGGTCTAGCCGGAGCTGCGGTCATAGCTTCGTTCGTTGAGGCTGTGATTCTATTTAAGATAATGTCACGTCGAATTAAAGGATTGTTTGGTGACGGTTTCTTTGACGCCGTTTTGCGAATGGCAACTTCAGCGGCTGTCACTTCAGTGGTTATGTATTTAATGATTTTAGCCTTTCCGTTTAAAGCCGTAGACGAAAGCTTCTTCGTGACGTTTCCAAAGTTTGCGCTAATAGTCGGAGTCAGTTTATTAGCATATTTAATTGCCTGTTACGTATTGAAAGTCCCAGAAGTCAAGCCGATCTTAGATCGAGCTAAACAGTTTATTCCGAAGCGGAGGTCGTGATGAATCAAGGAAAAACCAGAAATTTTTGTATTATTGCCCACATTGATCATGGTAAGTCTACACTGGCTGACAGAATGTTGGAAATAACTAGCACTGTTGAGAAGCGAGATATGAAGTCTCAGCTACTCGACAGTATGGACTTGGAGCGTGAAAAAGGTATAACTATAAAACTTACCCCAGTTCATATGAACTATAACGGTCACCAGCTTAATCTTATAGACACTCCTGGCCACGTAGACTTTAGTTATGAAGTTTCTCGTAGTCTTCAGGCTTGCGAAGGGGCGATTTTGGTGGTCGATGCCAGCCAGGGAATTCAAGCTCAGACTTTGGCGAATGTTTATCTTGCTCTAGAGCAAAACCTAGTAATAATACCAGTTTTGAATAAAGTTGACCTGCCAGCTGCCGATGTTCCACGAGTGTCAAGAGAGGTGATTAATCTGCTCGGTTGTTCTGAAGAAGACATTATTAAAATAAGTGCTAAAACTGGTGAGAATGTTGATAAAGTTCTAGATGCAGTTATCGAGCGAGTTCCGGCACCGACTGGTGACACCGAAGCTCCAGCTCGTGCTTTGATTTTTGACAGCTATTTTGATGATTATCGAGGCGTTATTTTGTATGCTCGCATGGTTGATGGCAAAATTAGCAAGAACGATGAAATCTCTATGCTGGCTACCGGCGCAAAGGGTATCGCCCTTGAAGTTGGTTTGCTTAGTCCCAGCATGAAACCCGAGGAGGCTATTGAGACTGGTCAAATTGGCTATATAGTCACTAACCTTCGCACCACCAGAGACGCTAAAGTAGGTGACACTGTCACGTTAAAGAAAAACACAACAGTTGATCCGCTGCCGGGCTATAAAGATGTCAAACCTTTTGTTTATGCTGGTTTCTTTCCAGTTAGCAACGACGATTACCAAGACCTGAAAGATGCCATCGAGAAGCTTAGTCTTAGTGACTCGGCTCTGCAATTTGAACCAGAGAATTCGCCAGTTCTCGGTTTTGGTGTGCGGATTGGCTTTTTGGGCCTTCTTCACCTCGATATTATTCGAGAGCGACTAGAGCGTGAGTATGGCCTAGATTTAGTCATCACCAACCCATCAACTGACTATCATGTTTCCCTAAATGACGGTGAGGAGGAAGACATCAAGAGTGCCAGCAACTTGCCGGACCCAACAAAAATTGCTGAAATTCGTGAACCCTGGATAGATGGCGAGATTATTGTTCCCAAGGAATATATTGGCTCGGTTATACAGTTGATTGTTTCTAAGAGGGGGCTTCAGAAAAACCTGAGTTACATAGACGAGAGGGCTTTGATTAGTTTTGAGGCACCTTTGGCGAATCTTTTGACAGATTTTTACGACCAGCTAAAGTCTGTGACTAGTGGCTACGGGTCGTTTAATTATGAGCTGTCTGAATATCGAGTCGAGGACTTAGTGCGAGTTGATTTTTATGTCGCTGGCGAAATAGTTGACGCTTTGAGTGTTATGGCGCATCGCTCGGAGGCACAGTCGATCGGCCGAGAAGTAGTCAAGAAGCTTAAAGATGTTATTCCTCGTCAGAATTTTCAAGTTTCGTTGCAGGCAGCGGTTGGCGGAAAGTTTATTGCTCGTGAGGACATTAGTGCCTATCGAAAAGATGTCACTACGGGGCTTTACGGCGGTGACGTTTCCCGTAAGAAAAAGGTTCTCGCTAAGCAGGCTAAGGGTAAAAAGCGCATGAAGCGCTTCGGCAAGGTTGACATTCCGTCAGAAGCATTTATGGTAATGTTAAAGAGAGATTAACAATGACCCTAGAGCAATTAACAGAAAGTTATACCATTCCATCTCGAGCTATCGAGGTCGTCAAGAGTGCTAATGTTGCATTGTTGGTAGGTATTTCTGGTGCCGGTAAAGACTCTATAAAAAAACAACTTTTGCAAATGGACGGTTTCGGCGGTGTGGTTTCATATACTACGAGGTCGCTCCGAGAAAACGGCGGTTTCCCAGAAGTTGATGGCCTAGACTATAATTTCATCGATGAAGATAAAGCTCGTGACATGCTCATCGCTAGGGAATTTGTTGAAGCTAAATTTGTGCATGGCATTTTTTACGGAACTTCAATAGATAATCTGCAGTCCGCTTCAGAGCATGGGGTGGCGCTTGCGGATATAGATGTCCAGGGCGTGTCGGAATACCATGCGATATCTGAAG
>CAZSTN010000045.1:0-4719 GCA_964609915.1 uncultured Candidatus Saccharibacteria bacterium
ATTTTAAATAGTTTCTTAAATTTATATTACTTATAGCTTTATTCTAGCATAAGCAGAAAAGTGAGGCAGAACATAAACATGCGCTAGTCACAAAAGAAAACTTGAGCCTCGTCAGACTACGCCCGGCTTCCCTACCCCTACCTAACTAACACAAAACTATTCTTACCTTTTTTCACCAACGCAGGGGCGTCGATTATTTTATCCGCAACAAGTTTCTCGCCAGAGACAGATACGCCACCACCTTCAATCAAGCGACGAGCTTCGCCGTTGCTTTTGGCGATACCGGCATCAACCAAAGCACCAATAGCCGTAAGGCCGACCGAGACGCTGGGGATCTCACCAGCAAGCAATTCGACATCATCACCAGAAAGGTCAGAAAAATTACCACCACCGAACAAGACGGCGGTTACTCGTTCGGCACTTTTAGCTCGATCTTCACCGTGGACTAGCTTGGTGACTTCAAAGGCTAATGTCTTTTGGGCTTCACGGGCGCCAGGGTTTTCAGCGACCTGACGTTCCATGTCGGCGATAGCATTACGGTCAAGTAAGGTGAAGATTTTAGCATAGTCTACGACGCCTAGGTCGTCAGAGTTTAGCCAGAATTGGTAAAACTTGTAGACGCTGGTCTTTTTTTCATCTAACCAGATTGCACCACCTTCGGTTTTGCCGAATTTACGACCAGTAGCTTTATTCATAACTAGCGGTGCCGAGTAGACGTGCGCTTCACTGCCCTCAATACGACGGATTAGGTCAACGCCAGCAATCGAGTTGCCCCACTGGTCGCCACCACAAAGTTGCAACGTGACGCCAAATTCACGGTTTAAGTGCAAGAAATCATAGGCCTGGATAAGGGAGTAGCTAAATTCAGCGTAACTGATGCCCGAACCGTCCTCGCCGAGGCGAGACTGCACGAATTCTCGGCCTATCATGGAGCTGAGTGGAACGTGCTTGCCTATTTGATGCAAGAAATCAACATAGTTTATGTCTTTGAACCAGTCGGCATTGTTAACAATCGTAAAATCTTTGCCGTCAAAAACACGTTCGAATTGCTCGGCGATAGACCTAGTATTCTTGGCGACAACGTCAGCATCACGCAGTTCTCGTTCGTCTTTTTTACCGTCTGGGTCACCGATCAAACCAGTCGCACCACCAACCAATAAATAAGCCTTGTGTCCAGCATTTATAAAATGCCTAACCATCATGGCAGAGGCAAAATTACCAATCTGCATACTGTCGGCACTTGGGTCGACGCCGAAATAGAAAGAAAGAGGGCCTTTATCAAGTTCGTTGATATCTGTGAGTGTCGTTTGGTTAACGAAACCCCGCCAAGTGAGCTCTTCTGAAAGCTTCATGCTTTTCCTTTCTCTGTTAATCCTCTGTTAAGTGTACCCCACGTAGTGAACATTGTCTATGTTTATTTATTTTGCAATGCTATAATGAATATGTATATTTGCGAGGAGTAATGTGAAAAAACAGCAGCCTAAAGGTCCAAAAAAATCGCCCAAGGAGACTCTTAAAAAGAGCAAGGCTTCGGGTTCAGCTACGAAAAACTCAAGTAAAAAATTGAGCCTATATTCTAATTTGTCTACAAAATACAAAACAAAGAAAGACGCCAAAAAGGCCGCCAGGCCAAGTCACGTGCCAGACAACTTCTTCAAGAGAATGGTGTATTATCTGCATCCAAAGCGTTTCTGGGCTTACTGGTTTAGTAAAGAAGGCGGAATAATGGCTCTTAAAGTTCTCGGTGTCGCAATACTGCTGGGCTTTTTGTTTGTTGGTAGTTTATTTGCCTATTTCCGAAAAGACCTCGACCAAATTCGCCCTGGCGAGATAGACAAACAAGTCCAATCAACAGTTAATAAGTACTACGACCGCAATGGCAAGCTACTCTGGGAAGACAAGGGTGACGGCAACTATAGGCTAACAGCCAAAAGCGACGAAATAAGCGACTTTATCAAAAATGCTACCATCTCAATTGAAGACAGAGACTTCTTAAAGCATAGCGGCGTTAGCATCCCTGGGACAATTCGTGCAGCTTTGAACAACTTTAGTGGCAAACCAGTTCAAGGTGGGTCAACGCTCTCCCAACAACTAGTTAAGCAAGTGTTCTTTGCCGATGAAGCTAGCGACCGAAGTTGGGGCGGTATACCTAGGAAAATAAAAGAGCTCATTCTAGCAATCGAGATCGAGCGAATGTACGACAAAGACCAAATCTTAACGCTTTACTTAAACGAGTCACCTTATGGTGGTCGTCGAAACGGCGTGCAGTCTGGCGCTCAAACTTATTTTGGCAAATCAGCCAAAGAAATAACCCTAGCCGAAGCAGCGCTGCTGGCCGCTATTCCGCAAAACCCTACTGTATTTGACCCTTATAACGTCACTGGGCACGAGGGGCTTATCAACAGACAGCACCACGTGCTTAACGCCATGCTCGAAGAGGGCTATATAACTAAAGAGCAGGCCGAAGAAGCTAAGGCATTTCCGATATTAGACAACATCAAACCTCAAGCTAGCCAATTCAAGGACATAAAGGCACCACACTTTGTGCAGATGGTCCGAAGCCAAGTTGAGGAAGAACTCGGCAAAGCCGTTGTTGGCAGGGGCGGACTGACTATAACTACAACTCTCGACCTTAGAATTCAAGAGCATATGGAAACAGCCATGAAGGACATGTTCGGCAGTTACGTACCCGACTGGGCAGGCTTCACTAACGGTGCGGCTACAATGGAAGACAACAAGACTGGGCAGATCGTAGGTATGGTTGGTAGCCGAGACTTCGAATATGAAGGCTTCGGTCAAGACAACGCTTCGACCGCTTACATACAGCCTGGTTCGTCTGTCAAGTCATTAGTCTATGCAGAATTATTTGAGCAAAAACCTGAAGGTAGCGCCAACTTCGGTAGCGGAGATATTTTAGTAGATGAACCTATCGACGAAATTTATGGCACCAAGCTTCAAAACGCCGACCGTAGGTTTAACGGCTCCATAACGATTAGGTCCGGGCTAGCAACCTCTAGAAACATCCCGGCAGTTAAAGCTATGTACATCTCTGGCGTTGAGCAGACCGTCGAAACTATTAGAAACTTAGGCGCAACGAGTTACTGTAGTGTTGGCGCTGACAGGCAGGCTGGACTAGCTTCGGCTATCGGTGGTTGTGGCGTTAAGCAAACCGACCTAGTCAACGCTTATGCGTCTATTGCAAGGGGTGGAGTTAACAAAGAGCAGTCTTCCATCCTTGAGGTTAAGGACAATGGTGGCGAAGTTCTAATAAAGTGGAACGACAGCGAAGGCACCCGAGCTATAGAATCACAATCAGCATACATAGTAACCGACATCTTGGCTGACGTAAACGCTAGCGCAGCCCTAGGCAACTACTCTGCAAAAAACATTTCTGGCGTCAAGACAGCTACAAAAACCGGTACCTCCGACAAGGGTGGCTACGCTAAAGACCTTTGGATGCTAAGCTATACTCCAGCACTAACTCTTGGCGTTTGGTTCGGTAACCCAGACACGACGATTCTTAAAAACGGAACGTCGTCTATCGGTAGCCCCTATGTGGCATACGTGATGGAAAAGGTCCATAAAGAAATCTATGGCCCAGAGGGTAAATGGAGCTCAACAGACTGGTTCGAGCAACCTCAGGGCATTAAGAGAATCGGCCGAGAGGTCTACCCTTCTTGGTGGGACAAAACCCAGGGTCAAACCGCTGAAACTCTAAAGTTCAATAAGTTCAGCAAGAAAAAGGCTGTTGACTGTACGCCACCAGGAGCAATTATAGAAGTTCCAGCCATAAAAACTATTGACCCAGTCACCAAAAAAGAGGCTTACGCTAACGTTCCGTCTGAGTACAACTGGAGAGAACTAGACGACTGTGGAAGTATCTCTAAGCCAACAGTTGTGTCTGCCAAAGCTGACGAAGATGATGGAGTTTGGAAAATTTCAGTAAGCGCCAGAAAAGGCTCTTATAACATTCTGCGTGGAAAAGTCAGCGACGGCGGTGCACTGCAATGTTCAAACACAACCTGTACCGGAACGTCGCAAAGTTCTCCCGTTGGTAAAACAGTTACAGTAGAAGACGAAGCTGGTCAGGTATCAGCTGGCGTGAGTATCGTAAACTAGTTATTATTAGCTAGTTCTACGAGCCTGTCTTCAGGAGTTTCCCGTCGATAATTCTTCTTTTTAGGAGTTTTATTGGCGGGTTTCTTAATGGTAGTTTTGGCATTAGCCTTGGGATTAGTTTTGGTGCTGGTCTTAGCACTAGGCTTAGCGCTAGTCTTAGCAGAACCAGACATTTTAGCGAACATCATCTTTCCAGCTGAGGTCTGAAGGCTGCGGATAAATTCTACTTCTATAATTTTACCAATACTCTGCTTGGCACCCTCGACAACAACCATAGTTCCGTCAGGCAAATGCCCAACACCCTGAGTTGAATCGTTACCTTTTTGAGTTATTTCAATAAATATTTTCTCACCTGGCAAGTAGTCCATGCGCAAAGATTTAGCGATGTCGTTAATGTTCAGCACCTTAATGCCTTCGACTTGAGCGACTTTATTTAAATTATAGTCGATCGTACAGAGTAGACCACCGTGCTTTTTAGCCAACGACAAGAGTCGATTGTCGACACCTTCTTCAGCTTTAACGCTGTCGGCAAAAATAACCACATCGGCGCCCTCAATGGACTGCAGTTCATTTACGACATCAAGACCATGTCTAGCCCTA
>CAZSTN010000046.1:0-4479 GCA_964609915.1 uncultured Candidatus Saccharibacteria bacterium
ACCCTGCCCGTCGAACCCACCAGCCCAGGTGCCCCCAAGCTGAACTAGCCAATTAGAACGCAAACCAGCATCAGAGTTGGTTAGTCCACCATTTATGGCATTGTTAAGTTGAGTAAGCTCTCCGGTAGTAGCTACGCCTGTTGGTAGTCTCCAGCCAGCTGGGCAAACTGAGATGTTAGTGTTCGGTGCTGACGTTGTAGCGTTGGCGCAAGCACTGGTTGCACTTTGGGCTCCCATAGCCCCACACCAGTTGTAAATGTAGCCGTATTGGCGTTCGCCTGCCGCTGCCGTACCTCCGCCTGCGTTGTTGGTACTTGGGGTTGCTGGGTGAATGCTCGGGTTAGCGTTAGTATGGACGTAGTATTTAGCTAGGGTGTATGAACCAGAGTTGTCTGGGCCATTTAGTGTACCGTTAGTACCATTTCCTGTTGGTATGGTGTCATCGTAAGTGTCTGTGCCACCGTTTGATGTTCCACCGGCGTAAGCTAGGTTGGTTAGCATCCAGCATTTACCGTCGGCTAGCTTCTGGATGAAGTAGGTGTGGTTATCTCTAGCGTCTACTGCAACTGTTCTTTCTGTCGGGCAATTAGCGTTGGTTATGGTTTGGATGTAAGTAGGTGGACAAATACCTTGCTCTACACTACCCACATTACTCTGTATGTTATAGGTCTGACCATTTAGTGTTGCGCTAAGACAATATTTAGTCCCTGAAGACGTAAAATCGTAAGACATTTTACTGTCTCGTTTGACGCTAGCCATCTCTAGGGCTTCGTCGGTGGTTACTCCGGTAGGGTACCTTTTATTAGATAATTTATACAACTCTAGCTGGTCTGAGGCTTGAGTAAGATTCTTTTTAAATACCGTCTCATCTGCTTGGGATGTTATGCCTCTATAGGCAACGGTTACTAAAGTGGCGAGAATGACCAGGACTATGACTACTATGAGGAGCTCGACAATGGTGAAGGCCTTATTGTTGTTATCTAAGCGTAAACGATTGTTTATCATGCTAAGCTATTTCCTTGGCTATGTTTAGTGATTGTTAGGTTAATTATAGCATGAGCGAGAAGCTAGAGGTAGTCTTATGATCTACAGCATTGCCTTCAGATACCTACCGGTGAACGACTTCTCGTTCTTGACGACGGCCTCAGGTGCACCCTCGGCTATAACAATACCACCGCCAAGTCCGCCTTCTGGCCCCATGTCTATAATATGGTCGGCAGTTTTAACGACATCGAGGTTATGCTCAATCACGACCATGCTGTTACCGCCGTCGACTAAGCGATGCAATATCTCTAACAAGCGCTTGACGTCATCGCTGTGCAAACCAGTGGTTGGTTCGTCAAGAATATACAAAGTCTTTCCAGTTGACCGACGAGAAAGTTCGGAAGCAAGCTTTATTCGCTGAGCTTCACCACCAGAAAGCGTCGTTGCTGGCTGACCAAGCTTGACATAACCAAGACCAACCTCAACAAGCGTTTCAAGTTTTCTAGAAATTGCTGGGATATTCTGAAAGAATTCATAACCTTGGTCGACAGTCATGCCGAGAACATCACTAATTGTTTTGCCTTTGTATTTAATTTCTAGAGCCTCACGATTATAACGACGGCCCTTACAAACATCACAAGTTACGTAAACATCTGGCAAAAAGTGCATTTCGATTTTAATAACACCGTCGCCCTGACAATTCTCACAACGACCGCCCTTGACGTTAAAACTAAACCTACCGGCTTTATAGCCACGAACATTTGACTCTGGAGTACCGGCGAAGAGCTCCCGAATAGCCGTGAACACACCAGTATAGGTTGCTGGGTTGGAACGAGGGGTTCGGCCGATTGCCGACTGGTCTATTACAATTACTTTATCGAGGTTTTCAACGCCTTCGATAGTGTCGTGCGACCCGGGTACGGCATGTGCCCTATGGAGTCGAGCCGATAATTCTTTGGCCAAAATATCATTAATTAGGGTTGATTTACCCGAACCACTAACACCACTCACGACCGTCAAAAG
Source organism: uncultured Candidatus Saccharibacteria bacterium (assembly GCA_964609915.1). GTDB lineage: Bacteria > Patescibacteriota > Saccharimonadia > Saccharimonadales > Saccharimonadaceae > Microsaccharimonas. The sequence goes on from CAZSTN010000046.1 coordinate 2,008, forward strand.
ACCTAACGGTATTCGAACATCGATATTCTTGAGGTTATTTTCTCTGGCGTTTTTGATAACCAGGGCTTTGTCTTTAATGATCGGACGACGTTTTTTGGGTACTGGTATTTTTTCGATTCCATTTAGATACCGCCCCGTCAAACTTTCTGGGCTAGCGGCCACTTCGTCGGGGGTGCCCTGAGCGACAATCTCACCACCATGCACACCAGCTCCGGGACCCATGTCTATCAAATAGTCGGCTTGGCGAATAGTATCTTCGTCATGCTCAACGACCAAAACCGTATTACCCAAGTCACGCAGATGTTTCAAGGTTGCTATGAGCTTATCGTTGTCACGCTGGTGAAGACCGATAGAAGGCTCGTCCAAAACATAAAGAACTCCCTGTAACCCCGACCCTATTTGAGTAGCTAGACGAATACGCTGAGCCTCACCACCAGAAAGTGTATTAGCTGCCCTAGAAAGTTCCAGGTAGCTTAAACCGACATCGTTCATAAAACCAAGTCGAGCTTTTATCTCTTTTAGTATTTGAGTTGCTATAAGTAGCTCGTTTTCATTAAGTTTTAACTTATTAGAAAAAAAGTCAAGGGCGTCTTCGACACCAAGGCTGGTTATATCCATAATATTAAGTCCGTGAATAGTTACCGCCAAAACTACCGGCTTCAAACGAGTGCCTTTGCAAGAATTGCAGTCTCGCTGACGCATAAAACGCTCGATATCTTTGCGCATAAAGTCGCTATCAGTTTCTTTATGACGACGCTCGAGGTTTGGTATAACACCTTCGTAGTTAGCCTCGTAAGATCTGTCACCGCCAATATTGATTTCATAAATATCTTCACCAGTACCATAAAGTATTTTTTGGATAACCTCTTGAGACAAGTCTTTCACTGGAACTCTTAGACTAAAATTGTGCCTTTCAGCCACGGCCGACAAACGCTTCATGTACCAGGCATCGGAATTAACTCGATTATACGGGCGTATTGCACCTTCGGAGATTGTTAAATTAGGGTTAAACACCAACTCTGGGTCAACTTCTAAGCGACTCCCTAAACCAGTACAGACTGGACAGGCCCCCTGGGGAGCATTAAAGCTAAAAAGTCGAGGCTCTAATTCTGGGATCTCTTCATCGGGGTGATTTATACAAGCATAACGCTGGCTGTAAACAAAAGTTTCACTATTGTCAGCATTGAAAACCTCAACCACGCCATTAGCTAATTCCAGGGCCTGCTCAACAGACTGAGTTAACCGACCTCGAATACTTTCGCTCATAGCAATACGGTCAATGACCAACTCAACGTCGTGCTTATAATTTTTGTCAAGGTCTGGGAACTCGTCCAGAGCATAGATTACGCCGTCTATTCTCACTCGAGCGAAACCTAAACGGCCGTACTGCTCAGGCAGGTGTGCAAACTCACCTTTTTTACTTTTAGCAAGTGGCGCTAGTAAAATAAGCTTCGAGCCTTCTTTGAATCTCATAATTTCGTCGATAATATCTTGTGGCGTACGCCTACTGACAGCCTCGCCACAAACTGGACAATGCGGTACACCAATTCGAGCAAACAATAAGCGCATGTAGTCGTATATTTCCGTAACCGTAGCTACGGTTGAGCGTGGATTTCTACTAGTAGACTTCTGGTCAATACTAATAGCTGGACTCAGTCCGTCTATCTGGTCAACATCGGGCTTTTCCATTAAACCTAAGAATTGGCGAGCGTAACTAGAAAGGCTTTCAACGTAACGCCTTTGGCCTTCGGCGTAAATTGTATCAAAAGCAAGACTTGATTTGCCAGAACCACTTAAGCCAGTAATGACAACTAATTTGTCTCGAGGTATTTCTACATCGACATTTTTTAGGTTATGCTCTCTTGCACCAATTACACGAATTACCTCTGCCATAGCTGACTTATTATACGCTACATTGCTATTTTTTTCCAGATACATAACAGTAATACGCCTATGCTTGCGTTTTAACAACCCTAGGTGTATAGTTTTAGTAAATCACAGGTGTAACTATGAAAAAGAATTTTTCTATAATTTTTACGGCGCTCTCGGTAATTCTTATACTCGACAGCTTGAATGCTGTCTCGGCTATTTTTATGTTTTTACTAGCCGGTATAATTCCCGGAACCGATATATCTATCAGTGCAACTAATGCTCTGTATGTTTTTGCAGGCTTAATTGGCTTTACTCTCGCTCGAATCTACTGCGCAAGATTTGCTAATATGATTTCTACAAAAAGCTCTCGCCTACAGCGAATTTAGTCGACTGACGGCAAAATACTCTCTGCCCATAACTGTAGCTCTTGCAAGATAAATTGCTTGCTATCGTCAACCACCGATTTAGAGAGTTCCTGAAGTCGCAGATTGAAGGACGGCAACTGTCTGTTTATTCTATTTGAACGCCACCTTTCCCACTCTTGATGCTCGTCTTCAGCTAAGCTAGTCGGATAATTCCTGGCTTTATAGTGAAGCAGTA
>CAZSTN010000047.1:0-4339 GCA_964609915.1 uncultured Candidatus Saccharibacteria bacterium
CGTGATTGTCACACCGGCCGGTAAGTCAATAGGTAGTTTTCCGATTCGACTCATTTCTTACCTTTCGTTACGGCAAGCGAAGTGTTTGTTCTTGTGCTGGCATAATTTATCTTGCTGGCATTTCTGCGGTAGCAACGAAGCATGTCTTCTGCTTCAAGATAATTATGGGCGCAAAATCTCCCAGATTTCACTCGCAATTAATATATCTGTTAAATAATAGCATGTTTTAGGGTGAAAAGCAAGGTATTTAGAGCCGCAAACCTGCAAATTTCTTCTTCTACTTAGCGCTCAAGTACTCTTTTATCTGGCTAGAAGCTTTTTCAACTGAAGAGTCACTCAATATATACATATATAAAGAAGAGTTAGGCATCGCATAAGACTTATGCGTTCCAGTTGAGCCTGTGCCTGTAAGCGTATAAGAATCGGTAGTCCAGCCAGCAGGATTGCTCAGATGACGGTTAATAAGGCTACGCACGGTTTCTTGTGACATGTTTGTGTCTACGTTTGTGCCAACTAAGCTGAGTATAGCCTCAAAGCCACCGATGGAGCGAACTCCTGTCATTTTATCTATTACTCCTTGAATAACTCGTTGCTGATTTTTACCACGGTCTATATCACCAGCCGCTAAGTTCTTACGCTCTCTAGAATAACTAAGTGCATCCTCCCCATTTAAGTAAAGGCTTCCTGACCTAAAGGTCTTTCCGTCGTCGGAAACAAATGTTTCAGGGTTATTTATAGTGATTCCCCCCAGAGTATCAATACTTGAAATAAATGACGTAAAATTAATACGAACATATACATCAATATCGGTGTCTAGGAGCCTCGATACGGCACCCATCGATGATTCTGGGCCATAATTACCTGCGTGCGTCAGTTTATCCATACCGTCATTACCCCCTAGTGGGATAGAGACGTACGAATCGCGTGGTACGGTTGTTAGAAGTATTTTGTGCGTCTTAGGGCTAACTGTTGCGACCATATTTACATCAGACCGTGAGGCAGTAGATATATCCCCTGTCGTATCGATACCACTAATGAAGATATTGAACGAGTCATTCGTGTTGAGTGTTACAGAGTTACCACCGGCAGATAGCTCATTAAGGGTTGAAAGACCCTTCTTGAGTACATACAAACCGAAAATAGATGTTATTAGCAATACGACTAGCATTATGATGGCGCATACCAAGACTGTTATATTCCACCTCTTACGAGAAGGACGTCGGAAAAACATTAGTAGCATCAAAGCTATCCACAGCAAAAGACCGGCGGTAGCACCTATTGCATAATTTGACGGTAAAATGCCTGAAATAATCACTTCCCACAATACATACATTGCGAATACGCTGACGACAACAGGAACAAGGACACGCACAACACCCCATGGTGACAGCTTAGAGTTACGAATAATCATTACCTTATTGTAACTTAAATAGCTATAAATTAAAAACCTCCGCCAATAAGCGGAGGTTTTCTTATACACCGAGAAGCAACTAGTAAACGCTAAGTAGCAATTCGCCACCAAGACGCTGTTTAACAGCCTCTTGGCCAGTTACAACACCCTTAGAGGTACTAACTAGGACGATTCCTCGACCGTTTTTGACCTTAGGTATGTCATTTGCACCAACGTAAACACGGCGTCCAGGAGTGGAAACTCGTTTAATCTCGTTAATGACTGGGTTTTCACCTTCTTTGTTGATAGTAACAACAAGGACGTCTCGTGGCTTGGCTGACTCGGTTTTGACGTCAGCTATGTAGCCGGCTTTCTTTAATTCCTGTGCAACAGTAAGTTTTAGCTTGCTTGTTGGAACAGTGATTTGATTTTTACCAACCAAGACAGCGTTACGAATACGAGTCAGGAGGTCAGCGATTGGGTCTGTAGATTGTAGTGACATATGCTTATTCTCCTTTCCTACCAACTACTCTTTGTAACACCAGGTATTTCGCCTTTCGAGGCTTTTTCACGGAAGTTTATACGGCTGAGGCCGAACCTTCGCATATAGCCTCGTGGTCGACCGTGAAGCATGTCACGGTTCTTACGACGAGTTGGTGAACTGTTAAGTGGAAGTTTAGCTAGACCCTCTTGGTCACCCAGCTCTTTGAGCTCGGCACGCTTGGCAGCGTATTTTTCATACATTTTCTGTCGTTTCTGATCACGAACAACTGCTGATGTCTTGGCCATTACTTGACTCCTCCTTGTTTTTCAAAAGGCATACCAAACTTCTCAAGAAGTGCTCGGCTGGCCTCTTTGCTTCCGCCTTTAATAACGAAGGTTATTTGTAGTCCATGAATATGTTGGGTCTCTTCGAAAGTAAGTTCTGGGAAGATAGATTGCTCTACAACACCCAGGCTATAGTTACCACTTTTGTCGAAGGCCTTAGCGCTGACGCCATGAAAGTCTCGAACTCGTGGCAAGGCAACGTTTATTAGACGGTCTAGAAATTCGTACATACGAGCACCGCGAAGGTTAACGCTGATGCCAATACGGTTCATACCAGCACGAATCTTGAAACCAGCAATAGATTTGCGGGCCATGCGGTCGATTGGGCTTTGCCCAGTCACCTTAGTTATAGTATTGCGAACAACTTCGTAGTGACGTTTGTCGTCCTTATTTTTACCGATTCCTGCGCTAACGACGATCTTTTCAAGTTTTGGAACTTGATTAATGTTATCAAGACCGAGTTCGGCTTGTAGTTCCTTAGCGTACTTTGTGCTATACAAGGCTTTCAAGCGAGGAGCGGTGATAGTAGCAGTTTTTGCCATTATTTATTCTCCTTTTTAGATTTCTTGTCAGATTTTTCAGCGGCCGAGACAAACTCAACCTTGTGCAGTGACACTGGAACGTGAATGTCCTTATGTCCACCGTACGGGTTTAGTTGGCTTGGCTTAACTTTACGATGAATTTGGCCGATGCCCTCAAGCTTAACCGCATTCTTCTTGGGCAAGACAGCAACAACCTTAGCCGTTGTGCCTTTTTGCGCACCGCTGATCAACTTGACTGTGTCTCCAGTTTTAATAGTAGCCATAATTATAGAACCTCCGGAGCAAGGCTGATAATCTTAGTGTAGCCAAGTTCACGCAATTCACGTGGGACTGGACCGAACACACGAGTAGCCTTCGGTGTTTTGTCATCGTTAATAATTACCACAGCGTTGTCGTCAAAAGCAATAGTACTGCCGTCTTTACGGCGAACTTGGTCTCGTGTACGAACAACTACAGCCTTAACTACAGACTTCTTCTTAACGTTTCCAGTTGGGTTGGCGTCTTTGACGGTTGCAACGATAACGTCACCAACACGTGCATAACGACGACCAGTTCCACCTAGAACACGGATACAAAGAATTTCTTTAGCACCGCTATTGTCGGTTACTTTGAGGCGTGATTCTTGTTGAATCATGTTTTAGACCTCCTCTTCCTTTAGCTCGACTGCACCGTGAGCTCGCTCATCAATGCTTACAAGAGCAAACGACTTAGTTTTCGAAACTGGACGAGTTTCTTTAATCGTAACTCGATCACCCAAGTTAGCTTCGTTTTTCTCGTCATGAGCCGTATATTTACGGTTAACAGAGTACTGCTTGCCGTAAATTGGGTGAGTTTCACGACTTGCGACTGTCACTGTAATGGTTTTGTCAGCCTTGTCAGAGGTAACAATACCGCTAATTGTCTTTGCCATATTAGTTTTCCTCCTTCTGGCTTGCACGCTCGGCAGCCTTGATAGCTGTGAGTGTTCGGGCAATTTCTTTACGTGTAGTTGTCAAAATATGTGGATTAACTAGGTCACCTTGCTTGTGGCTCTTTAGAGCCTCTAGCTGGTCAGCCCTGAGTTTAGTAAGCTGTTCTTGCAACTGTTCAACCGTCTTTACCTCAGAAGCTTCTACGGGCGCCTTTTTCTTTGCGTCAGCCATTATGCTTGCTCCTTCACGATAAATTTAGTTCTAACAGGTAGCTTGTGACCTGCTAGTCGCATTGCTTCTCGAGCAACCTCTTCATCTACACCTTTTATTTCAAAAAGTACGGTTCCGGGCTTAACACGAGCAACGAAGAATTCTGGGTTACCTTTACCGCTACCCATCTTGACGTCCTGCGGTTTACGAGTTCGTGGCAAGTGAGGAAAAATACGAATCCAGATTTTACCACCACGTTTGATGTAACGAGTCATCGCTTGACGAGCCGCCTCGATTTGTCGTGAGGTAATGTCGCTATTGTCTTGAGACTGAATAGCGTAATCACCAAAAGCTATGTAGTTGCCACGAGTAGCGACGCCCTCGTTGCGACCTTTGCGAACTTTTCGATATTTCATTTTATTAGGCAATAACATATCGGCTAGCTCCTTTCACCTTTG
>CAZSTN010000048.1:0-3760 GCA_964609915.1 uncultured Candidatus Saccharibacteria bacterium
GAGCCGAAGGAAAAGTGGTGGTGGTGGATTGATAGGCTTGACGAGTTGACCTCAGGGCAGAAGTCCACTTTATAAGATAGAAGAGGAGGAGGAAGAAGAGCCCGAGGAGTAGGACCTTACCTACAAGCGATCAACACGCCCATACTCAACAAAACTATATGGATACATATTTTTGTCGTCAGCTGGGTGTTGGTCACGTGACATCTCTTGCCATTCTTGTGAGTTTAGTTCAGGAAAAAATACCGATGCTTGCGGGAAGCTAGCATCTACTTCTGTGGCATAAATGCGAGACACATCTGGTAGTGCGGAGCTGTATAGCTGGCCGCCACCAATAACCATAATCGCAAATTGCGCCATTTTGTATGCGACCGACAAAGACTCGCAAGTAATCACTCCCTCCGTGTCAACAAGGTGCTTGCTCACGACAATATTTTCTCGATTAGGCAAAGCTCGACTCCCGATTGACTCAAACGTGCGACGCCCCATAATAATCGAAGTTCCAGTGGTAAGCTCCTTGAAATGGGCGAGGTCGGCCGGAAGATCTCGCTTCCAGAGCAGATCGTTATCGGCACCAATACCACGATTTCTATCGTAGGCGACCACAATACTTTTCATATTTTTATCATACCATGTTGTCTGTGCGGTTGGGGCTAGGTTACTTAATGAGGCGTTTTAATGTATAATACTTACAGATTATAGACAACTTTTAACATTGGAGTAGAGAGAAATGTCAGAAAAAACAGAGCGAATCTGGATAGAACAAACCCCCGAAATGGTCGGTGAAATTGTAACTATAAAAGGCTGGGTGCATGCTCGTCGTGACCACGGTAAGCTCATTTTTATCGACATCCGAGACCGCACTGGCTACCTTCAGTCGGTAATTTTTAGTGGTGATGCTGAACTATTCGAAAAAGCCTCCGAGCTTCGTAGTGAATACGTCGTTTCGTTTACAGGTAAAGTAGCGGCCCGTAGCGAGAAGCAAATCAACCAAGACACGCCAACCGGTGGGGTAGAGTTGCAAGTTCAAGCTATCGACATTCTAAATACTGCCGAAACGCCAATTTTTGAGATAGAAAAAGCTCCAGAAGCCGGCGAAGAACTTCGCATGCGCTACCGCTACCTCGATATGCGTTCAGAGCGCATGAAGCAGAATCTTCAAAAACGCCACGAAATCGTCAAACATGTCCGTGATTATCTAGCCGAGAAAAAATTCTGGGAAGTAGAAACTCCTTATTTAACCAAAGGTACCCCTGAAGGTGCCCGAGAGTTTGTCGTACCAGCTCGCCTTCAACCTGGCAACCATTTCGTCCTACCGCAATCACCTCAGCAGTTTAAGCAACTTCTAATGGCCGGTGGAGTAGAGCGGTACTTCCAGATTGCTCGTTGCTTCAGAGACGAAGACGCTCGTGGCGACCGTCAGGCAGAGTTTTCTCAGGTCGACATGGAGTTAAGTTTTGTCGACAAAGAAGACGTCACGCAACTCAATGAAGCCCTTCTTATCGACCTAGTAACCAAGCTTTACCCTGAAAAACGAATTCAAACAGTGCCATTTCCTCGTATGACATATAAAGAGGCTATGGAGAAATACGACACCGATCGACCAGATATTCGAGAAGACAAAGACGACCCGAACTTGCTAGCTTTTTGCTGGGTGACAGATTTTCCAATGTTTGAACCAGTCGACCATAACGCTCACCCTGAAAGTAAAGCAGACTGGACGTTTACGCACAACCCTTTCAGCGCACCGGTTGAGTCCGACCTCGAACTTCTTAGGAAGAAAGAAAACATTGGTGACATAATCTCCACGCAGTACGACATCGTTCTGAACGGCTACGAGATTGGTGGTGGCAGTATCCGTACTCACCGAGCCGAAGACCTACGCAAAACACTTCAAATTATTGGCTACAGCGACGATATCATCGACCGAGATTTCGGCCACATTCTTGAAGCATTCAACTACGGTACGCCTCCGCACGGTGGTATAGCTTGGGGTCTTGAGCGTCTGGTCATGCTCCTTCAAGGCGAGAAAAGCATTCGTGACGTTATGGCCTTTCCTAAAACAGGCGACAGTCGTGACCTGCTGATGGGCGCTCCGTCGAAGATTCTTTAGTGTATGAACATACAGGACTTCTCGACATTGACCTTAGTAAGTCTCGCAATCCTCTATCTTGTTAACTTTGTAATCCAGGTAGCTCTTTTGGTGCATATACCCAGATACAGAAAACCGACAGCGGCTTTAGCCTGGCTGTTGTTTATATACATGATCCCTATTATTGGGCTGGTGACCTTTTTGCTGATTGGTAGCACTAAACCTTCCAGGAAACGACGTGACGAACAGAAGAAAATTAACAATTTACTTAAAGATTACACAGAAAAATTAAGGAAAGAGAACCTGATATACGATGAAGACGGCCCGTATAGCAGCGTCTACAAGCTAGGGGAGTCGTTGTCCTCATTAGCACCTACTAAAGGTAACTCAGTAGAAGTCTTGCACGGATATAGCGAGATTTTTGACGATATCATAAATAAAATAAACGTCGCTAAAGTAAATGTTTTTGTTGAATTCTACATAATGGCCTTAGATTCTGAAACCGAGAGGTTTTTTGAGGCTTTGAAAAATGCCGCCGAAAGGGGAGTGGAAGTTAAGGTTCTATTTGATACCTGGGGTTCTCAGAAGTTCCCTCGTTATAAGGAAATGATGCAATTTATGACCGAAAATGGTATTAGTTGGCGTAAAATGCTTCCTTTGAACATAAATCCTTTTGGCGAACGGGGCTATAATCGCTTCGACCTTCGAAATCACCGCAAAATAGTAGTTGTTGATAACCGATATGCCTTTATAGGCTCTCTGAACGCCATAGAAAGGCGTTACCATCGAAAAGACGACATATATTACACTGAGCTTATGGTGCGTCTGGAGGGTCCTAGTGTCAATGAGGCGGCAGCGGTTTTTGCCTCAGATTGGCGCCTAGAGACCGACGAAAACCTCAAGCCGGACATAATGAAGCCTATGAAGTCGCCTAGGGGCAATATTACGGCGCAGGTACTACCTAGCGGTCCGAATTTCCCATATCGTAATAATCTACTCGTCTTTAATGCCTTGTTTCAAAGCGCCAAAAATAGCATCATTATAAATAACCCTTATTTAGTTCCAGATGAGTCACTCTTGGCCTCGCTAATTTCAGCCACCAAGAGGGGTGTAAGGGTGTCCATTTTGAACTCCGAGGCCGTCGACCAGCGAGTAGTAGCGCACGCCCAGAGGTCTTACTACTCAGAGTTATTAAAAGCTGGCGTTGAGATATATCTCTTCAATAAACCCCAGTTAGTGCACGACAAGTATATTACGATTGATGGGAAGGTGTCTGTTGTCGGCTCTAGTAACCTTGATATTAGGTCTTTTGAACTAAATCAAGAGTGTGTCGTAATAATTGAAGACGACGTCACCGCTAAGAAGCTAGAAGACCGTCAGCTAAACTTGCTGAAGACCTCTAAGAGACTTACTCTAAAAGAATGGGAAAAGCGTAGCTTCCTAAACTCACTACTTGATAGCGTCGCCAGACTGACGTCGGCGCTACAGTAGCTCAAAAACTAACGCTGTCCTGCTTGGAATATACAATTTGATTTTGTCGCCCTTTGCTTCGTAGGGTGCTTTAGCTGAAACTCGGTCTTGTCCGCCGAACTCAGCATCGTCAGAAGATAAAACTAACTTATACTTACCATTAAAAGCTGCTATTTCGTGATCGGTATAAGAAGTGTTCGG
>CAZSTN010000049.1:0-3616 GCA_964609915.1 uncultured Candidatus Saccharibacteria bacterium
TTCTCGATAAGCGAAACTTCCAGCTGGTTTTGGTCGGTCAAAGTCCGAATAATAACCGGTACTTTTTCTAAACCAGCCTTTTTCGAGGCCCGATAACGACGCTCACCAGCCACAATGACGTAACCGTCACCGTCCTCATTTCTGACAACAATAATTGGCTGCAAAACTCCATGCTCTTTAATAGACTCAGACAATTCGTCAATCGCCTCTTCGTCAAACGAACGCCGTGGCTGACCAGAGTTAGGCTCGATGTTTGAAATACTTACTTCTCGTAGTTCACTAACTTTGCCGTCCTGACTGGCAGTCGGGTCAAAGTTTTCGTCAAATAAGTCCGTCGGAATAAGCGAGTCGAAACCTCGCCCTAAACCTTTTTTCATAGCACTCATAGGTCACCCCCTGTTCGCTCAATAACCTCTTTAGTAGCCGCCTTGTAAGCTCGAGAGCCTTTAGAAAACCTGTCGTAAACACCAACTGGTAAACCATGGCTAGGCGCTTCAGCTAGCCTAATATTACGAGGTATGGTGTTTTTAAAAACCTTACCTGGAAAATGTCTTTTAATTTCTTCGTAAACTTGGTTGCTAAGTGTTGTGCGACTGTCCAGCATAGTTGGAAGTACACCAAGAAGCTCTAGCTCGGGGTTCATGCCCTTTCTGACTAGCTTCATTGTCTCTAGGAGCTGGCCTAAGCCCTCTAGTGCGTAGAACTCGGCCTGAACTGGTAGCAAGACATACTTAGCCGCAATAAGACCGTTGACGGTCAGGAGGCTCAAACTTGGCGGGCTGTCGATTATTATAAAATCATAGTTTTGAGCGCTAACGCTTATGGCCGCCTTCAGCCGAGAAAAGCGCTTGTCAGCCTGAGCCAACTCAACCTCGGTATTTGCCAAAACCGCAGTCGTCGGCGCCACCCAAAGATTTTTATGCTCAGTTTTGATAATCGTTTCGTCAAGCGTAGCCTGGTCCTTAATAACCTCGGTCATGCTACTCTCGAGCTTAGTTTTGTCTATACCAAGACCACTTGAGGCATTGCCCTGTGGGTCGAAATCTATCAGGAGCGTCCTCTTACCCGCTTTAGCCAAAAAATAAGCTACGTTAATAGAGGTTGTCGTTTTGCCAACCCCCCCTTTTTGGTTCGTAACCGCAATAACAGTTGCCATACTAAACTAATTATAGCACGCTCAGCGGTGTAACTTAAGCGTTTTAATAACTAAAAACTCCCACAAATAAATGCAGGAGCTAAAAGAAACTATTAAAAAGTTATTTAATTGAGACAATCTCAATTTTTGAATACTTCTGTCGGTGACCGTTCAACTTGTGAACTCGCTTCTTAGATTTGTAACGAATGACTTTAATTTTGTCACCCTTCACTTCTTCTTCGACAACCTTTGCCTTAACTTTCACGTCTTTGACTGTTGGTGTGCCGACAGTAGTTTTATCACCGTCGATGACCAATAGTGCGTCAAGCGTGAGCTCTTTAGTTCCTTCCGGGAGGAGGTCCACCAGGAGGGTCTCTTTTTCGGTAGCGATAAACTGTTTGCCACCGATCTTAACGACTGCTTTTGTCATTTCAATTCCTTTATTATTTAAATAAGTTAACTTTTAATTAAATGTTAACAATCAGTCACTGATTATAACAGAGACAGCTAAGTTTGTAAATGCGTGGGTATAAACCCACCAAACTTAGGCGCCCATCAACTCTCTATTGAATCTACTAAAACGCAAAGAGAAAACCTATAGCGAGCCGCCACCTGTCGCCAATATAACCAAAATTCCAATAGCTATCATACCGAAGAAAGTATAAGCGCCGTAGTGCTTCCTCCAGTTGCGTTGCCAGGACTCTGGCAGACGATTCCGATAATAATGCGCCACCGCACCGACAACCGCTACCACAGCCAGCACACCTAAGGAGATTACTGTCACGGGGCTCATCGACTGGAATATTGAAGCGAAATTGCCCAGAGGCAACGCTCCGCTTTCGCTAGGTGCTTCGTACTCGATCGGGCCAAAAGAATAGCCGCCGGCTAGCTGATCGGTCGACTTGTTGCCATAAAAAGCCACTACGAGTGTCGTGTCACGACCCTCTAGCACACCGTCGACAACCGCAAAGCCTACCTCTGTGTAACGACTATTGAGAATATTGTCTCGGTGGGTTTCGGAGTTCATCCAGGCAGAGACCGTCTCTTTGGAATTTGGATAATTTTTGGCTAAGTTCTCCCCTGCTATGTCATATTCGTAACCAACCTGGCCCAGCCACTTCCATGGCTCAGCACCGGTCGGTGAAACATGCGCCCAGTAGTCGTTGCTTATCATGTCCTGGGCTTTCAGGCGAGCGGCCTCGTTTAAAAGTTCACTTTGCGCCAATTCAGGTAGTTCGTTTTCAAGACGCTGGCGATTGGTCTCGTAAAGCAAGTCCTCGACTTTAACATTTGAAGCCTGGCCCAAAATCTGTAAACTGCCTGTTGTAAAATACCCGTAAACAATCTGAGACAGCAGCGCAACGATCAAAACCGCCACCAGACCCCAAGGCCTGATTAAGTGAGGCCGATACTCATTGGCTTTATGTGGCACCAAAAGCTTCTTGGTGCTAACCTTAGCCTTCGCCTTCGTAGAAACCACTCGCTTCTTGACGGCAGCCTTCGAGGCAATATGATGTTTCGAAGAAGCCGTAACCGAACGGCGCTTAGTAGTCTTAACGTTTTTAACCGATTTTGTTTGTTTTTTCGCTACCACTATACCAACAGTATATCACATTCTCACGAATAAAAACCCCTGCTACGTGGCAGGGGTTTTCTTGTAAGAACTACTTATCTATTCTTCGTCTTTCTTGCGACGAAGAGCAGCGATCAACCACCAGAAGAACCCGATCGCAGCAGCACCGATCAACACCCACCAGTACCAAGCCAATCCAGCAAAGGTCAAACCTTCACTAGCGCCAGCAGCCTGAGCAGTCTTGTCAGCCGTCACACCCCGAATATCGGATGTATCATCAGTAGCAGCCTCTGGCGTCAAATCTGGATTCAGATCCTGATCGCCAAGCACGCCCACCTGGAACGGTGTAGCCGCAGCAGCGGCTGAAGTAGTGTTGGTTGGGGTTCCGAGACCAGTACCGCCAGAAGTGACAGTAGGATCAGGATCATCATCATCCTCAGGGTCCACAATTATAGTGCCGGACACAACTTTGCTCTCGTTATCAGCAGTATCAACCGCAATTACGGTATAACGATGGCTACCTACATTAAGTGGCTCTGTAAATTTTACCGCCCAGTTACCATTTTCGTCAGCAATAACCTCGAAAGTCTTACCACCTACAGCAACTAGCACAATAGCACCAGCTTCAGCTGTACCAGAAATGCCGTCGGCGTTAGAAATTAGAACCTTAGGCGTGTCGGTGATCGTGTCAACTACAAATTCAACTTCGTCACCAGTAGCAACATTGCCAGAACGATCGTATGCGCTGTACCCCAGAGAGTACTTACCATCACTAAGATTTTCGAAAACCACATTCAGTTCTTGGTCAGTATCGCTATAGCGCTCAACTAAGTAGTAGCCGTCTTCTTCAGCGTCTTCATGACTAGGGTCGTATTTGTAAAGGTGAGCCTCTATCAAAGCTACTCCAG
>CAZSTN010000050.1:0-3613 GCA_964609915.1 uncultured Candidatus Saccharibacteria bacterium
AGAAGGAGCGAAGCCCTACGAGAACCCAGCGTGAAGCCTAGGTCGAAAGAGGAAGACTAGGCAAGAAGCGGTGCGTGAAGCCTAGGTCGAAAGAGGAAGACTAGGAAAGAATTATCGCTTCGAGAACTGCTCACGCTTACGAGCGCTACGTAGACCGTATTTCTTACGCTCCTTCTCACGAGAGTCGCGCTTAAGAAGCTCAGCTTTCTTAAGTGTGCCACGCAAGTCTGAGTGTGCGGTGGTCAATGCTTTAACGATTCCTAGCTTGATAGCATCAACTTGACCTGAAGTTCCGCCACCGTGGACAAGAACCGAGATGTCAAATTCTTTTTGCTTGCCAACTAGGGCTAGTGGGTCTGTGACCTCAGCAAGAAGAGTTTTGTTGCCATCAAGATATTCAGATGCAGGCTTATTGTTGATAACAATATTGCCTTTGCCTTTTGCATAAAGACGCACTCGTGCAGTGGCGCTTTTGCGTCGACCAAGTCCGTAAAAGTATTTAGTATCAGCCATATTACTTCACCTCAACTTTCTTTGGAGACTGTGCAGTATGAGCATGTTCTGGACCAGCAAACACACGTAGGCGTGCCATACGTCCGTCAGATAGCTTGTTCTTTGGGAGCATACCCTTAACAGCAGCCTCGATAATTCGCTCTGGGAACTTCTCTCGAACTTCCATCAAAGAGGCGTCCTTAATTCCACCGGGGAAACCAGAATAGCGGTAGTAAATTTTGTCTGTTTCTTTAGCACCAGTAACAACAGCTTTTTCGGCGTTGATAACTACAACGTAGTCACCACCGTCAATATGAGGCGTGTATGTTGGCTTGCTCTTACCAATAAGCTTATCGGCAATAACAGTTGCAACTCGGCCTAGCGTAGCTTCTGAAGCGTCGACAACAAACCATTGACGATTCACGTCAGCTGTTTTTTGGCTAAAAGTTTTTGCATTAACCATTTTACTTGTCCTCCTTCTTCTCAGGCGCTGGAGCCTTTGGAGCAACGTCTTTTATTTCATCAACAAAAGCGATGGTTGCCATTTGAGCACCGTCACCAACTCGAAGACGAGTTCGTTCAACTCGAACGTGGCCACTGTTGCGACCGGAAAGCTGTGGTGCGATAACGTCAACTAGACGAAAAGCTGCAGTTTGCGTGCTTAGGCCAGCAATAACAGCTCGGCGGCTAGCTAGATCGCCCTTTTTAGCTTTAGTAATTAGTTTTTCAATGTATCGGACAAGTTCCTTTGCCTTAGGAAGCGTGGTTTCTATTTTGCCGTGCTCGACTAAACTTGTTGCCAAGCCTTTAATCAACGCCCGACGCTGGTCACGCTCTCGGCCGAACTTACGTCCTTTGTATCCATGTCGATGCATAATTAAATGTCCAATTCCGCCAATTTTTCTTTAACTTCGTCTAGCGCCTTGCTACCGAAACCTTTTAGTTCACGAAGGTCTTGCTCTGAAAGAGTGACCAAGTCACGAACCGTACGGATATCGTTGTTAACAAGGGCGTTAGCTGTGCGTGCGCTAAGGCTGAGCTCTTCAATTGGCGTATTGAGCTCGCTTGCGTCGTCTACAAATTCCTGACCAAGAGCTGGAGCGGCTTCAACTGTAGTGCTTCCAGCTAGTGCTGTGTACTGGTTAACCAAAATAGCAGCTGCTTCTTCGAAAGCATCACGTGGAGCGATAGAACCGTCAGTTTCAATAGTTACCTGCAATTTGTCGAGGTCGGTTTCTTGACCAACACGAGTTGGGTCAACTTTGTATCGTACTCGAAGTACTGGACTAAAAACTGCGTCTAAAGCGATGTGATCAGAGTGCAAACGAGTAACACTTGAACCTTCGATAGTCTTGTAGCCACGACCAGTGTCAACAACTAGGTCCATGACAAAACTCTTCTTTGGATCATCAACGGTTGCAATAACTTGCTCTAAGTTGATTACTTCAACATCGGCAGTTGTCTTGATGTCACCAGCGGTAATAACGCCGGCACCTTTTTTCTCTAAACGAAGCTCGATTGCTTCATCGCCTTCAACTTTTAGCTTAACGTTTTTAAGGTTTAGCATAATATCGACGACGTCTTCTTTAACACCAGGAACGGTTGTAAACTCGTGGCTAGTACCTTCTATCTTGAAGGAAACAATAGCCGCGCCCTTAATGCTAGAAAGTAGCACTCGGCGAAGGCTATTACCAAGGGTGTTACCGTAGCCGGCTTGTAATGGTTCAATAACGAACGATGCACTTGTAGCGCTTTGATCTTCAACTTTTGAAAGTGCTGGGTTGTGAATTACTTTTGACATATTTTAGTTATCTCCTTACCCTATCGTGAGTAATACTCAACAATTAATTGTTCGTTAATTTCTGGCTCTGCCTCTTCACGAGTTGGAACGCCAGTTATTGAAATAGTCATCTTCTTGACATCACTCTTAAGCCAACCAAAAGCTGGTTGATTTGAAGTTTGTGAAATATCAGCAAGCTCTGTAAAGTAGCCAGACTTTGTGCTTTTTGGTCGAACAACAATTTCGTCACCAGGTTTTAGTCTAATTGATGGAATATCAACACGTCGGCCGTTGAGCATAAAGTGTCCGTGACCTACAAGTTGACGGGCTGCTCGACGACTAGTTGCAAAACCAGCTCGATAAACAGCGTTGTCGAGACGTTGCTCTAGCATACGAAGAAGATTTTCTCCGGCTAGTCCGTCCTGACGAGTCGCTTCGTTCATCAACTTAGCGAACTGCTTTTCTAAGAGTCCGTACAAACGACGAACTTTCTGCTTCTCACGTAGCTGAGTCAAGTACAGGCTTGGCTTGCCTTGACGTCCGTGAGCGTGTTCGCCTGGTATACCGCTCTTGCGAGCCATGACCTTGTGCGCCTTAGGATGGAGGGCGTAACCTTCACGACGGCTTTGTTTAACGATCGGTGAAATATCTCGTGCCATAAACTAACCCCTTCGCACCTTTCGTGGGCGAACTCCACCGTGAGGAACGCCTGTTACTTCTTTGATGCTATTGATGCTAACGTCAAAGTTGCTTAGAGCTCGAACCGCTGAATCACGGCCCTGTCCAACACCTTTTACAAACACATCAACAGATGAAAGGCCATACGCCTTAGCTGCTTCAGTCGCTTTTTCAGCGGCTATTTGAGCTGCGTAAGCTGTGCCTTTTTTGCTTCCACGGAAGCCACTAGCGCCAGCGCTACCTTGGGCAATAACATTACCCTTTTTATCGCTGAAACTAATAATTGTATTATTAAATGTCGCTTGAACATGCATCTGACCAGAAGGAACTGATCGACGTTGTTTTTTGCGAGATGAACTTGCTTCTGCCATTGTCTATACCCTTTCCTAGGTCTTACTTGCTGCTTTAGGCTGAGAACCACCAACGGCGATAGCGCGACCCTTACGAGTTCGTGCATTCGTACGTGTACGCTGACCGCGAACCGGAAGCCCTGACTTATGTCGAAGACCACGATATGCGTTAATGTCTTTTAGCCTTTTAATATTATTGGTCACCAGACGCTGGAGGTCGCCTTCTACTGTGTAACCGCTATCTATAACGTCACGTAGTCGTTGTTCTTCAGCCTCGGTGAGATCCTTCACCCGAGTGGTCGGCTCTAACTTA
>CAZSTN010000051.1:0-3443 GCA_964609915.1 uncultured Candidatus Saccharibacteria bacterium
CCACGATCGGGGCTTGAACCCGAGACCTCATCCTTACCATGGATGCGCTCTACCAGCTGAGCTATCGCGGCACTACAGGGTATTATAACAAATATGGTCGGGTGAGTAAACGACGAGGCGAGGGGCAAAACTACGCCAAGTCTAAAACAACCAAATTTTCTATGTGTGGAGTAGCTGGAAAAAAGTTATAACCTTGAACTTCGACTATTTTATAAGCTTCTAATAATAAACCAACGTCACGGGCTTGAGTGACTGGGTTGCACGACAAGTATATAATCCTACTTGGCTTTTCATCTATCAGACGATAGACAACGTCTTTGTGTAAACCAGCTCGAGGTGGGTCAACTATAACCAACTTTTCTCCGCTTATGTAATCAAGAGCTTTTTCGGCAGGGGCCAAAACAGCTTGTGCCTTAACGCCTAGGGAGTCGATGTTATTCTGCATTTCCCGAACAGCACTCTCGTTGACTTCAACCAGGGTTACTTGCTCCCCGCCTATAGTGAGGCCAATGCTACCAACGCCACTATATAAGTCTAAAACTTGGCTATCGGCGGGTATCCATTTTTGCATATCAGCGAGAGCTTTCTGATACACGGGCAGATTTATCTGGAAAAACCCTTCGGTAGCATAATTAAACGGAACGCCCATTATTGCATCCTGAAGACTGACGGACCGACCACCTAGGCGCTTGGTGATCACGCTGGCTGGACTTTTTGGGTTGGAGAATATCACTTCACCGTTCTCATCGGGGCCGAATTCCTTCAATAAACTAGCATGGTCAAAATCTGGAGTCTTTACGTATAGTTGCCAGGCGGTCTTGCCCTCAGCGTCAGATCGAATCAACAAAGTCTTAAGGTCTCGTCCGCCCACTCGCAACTTGTTCAAAACCTCGACAATCTCTTGGGCTTTTTGGTTGATTGCGGGGTGCGCTAAGCTGGTTTTATCGACAGACACCTTGCCGCCACCACCTCTTCTAAAAAACGCTAAAGCCAATTTTTCAGAATCTAAGTCAAACCAAAAACTAAACTCAATTTTATTTCTATAGCCGAAACGCTTACCGTCACTGTATACTTCAACGAGCTTTTCGAACTGGATATGGTGTAAATTGAAGGCATCATTAATTAGTTGAGATTTGTAATTTTGCTCAGCCTCAAAATTCATTAGTTGCCAAGGGCTGGTCGATAGGTAGCTCTCTGGGTCGGCAGGCTCTACACGCTCCAGACTCGGTTCGGATAGCAGTTCAACAACTACCCCTTCAACAAAATTTGACTTGCGCTTAGTTAACTTTATTTTAACAGTTTCGCCAGGAAGCCCGCCCCAAACAAAAGCCTTTCGGCCATCTTCTAATGTACCGATAGCTTGACCACCACCAACTATTTTGTCTAGGCGAACAACAACCTGACTTGATTTCTTTGCTGATTTTACCATTACATCTAATTATAGCACGTCAGTTGAAGCAGAAATCGGCTCCACCCCCTAGCATTATAGTTGTTTTGTGCTAAAATAAATTAAGTGCCGCTTTAGCTCAGCTGGTCAGAGCAACTGTTTTGTAAACAGTAGGTCCACGGTTCGAATCCGTGAAGCGGCTCCATTTTTACAATTCGCAGGGGTTGTGGAGCGGTCAAACACAGCAGACTGTAAATCTGCCGGCTACGCCTTCGCAGGTTCGAATCCTGCCCCCTGCACCAAAGAAATTATTACCACTATAGATGTGGTAATTTTTATTAGTTTACATAATTACTCTACGAGGCTGGCGAATGGTGCGCTTCTGATTACTCATAACCATCCGAGCGGCGTGTTCACGTATCTTCGTGGCTCTTTCGGGTTCGTTGTTTCGTTCGTAAGCATCGGCTAGGATAGTTAGCGTCTGAGCAGTCGGCTCAAGTCGAGCGGCTTGCTCTAGTGACTCTATAACCCTTTTATCGTGACCTAGCTTTTCCAAAACTTTCGCATAAGCGATGTGCCTAGAGGCAACTTCGCTATCCATAGCCAGAGCCTGCTCAAACGCTAAAGCCGCTTTGGCATAATTTTCGGTTTCAAAGTATATTAAACCGACATTATGAAGGCTACTAGCACTTGGTTCTAGGGACTGAGCTATCTCGAAGCACTCTATAGCCTCTTTAAACTCTTTCTGTTTGGCATATAAAATACCTAAACGATTATAGGCACTGGCATTACGCTCATCGACTCGAAGAATCGTCAAAAGAGCCTTTTCGGCCCGCAAATACTTCCGTGATCGTAGAGATTCTTGAGCAACAGTCCAGAGTTCATCAAGCTTGTCAGAGGTTTTAACCGGCAAGTCGTTGACTATTTCTTCTTCTGTTTGCTTCTGATAAAGCGCCCAAACGCCAAGCAATGTAATAGCAAAAAGTCCTAACATTTCTAGGTAATTATATCACAAAGAGGCTTAAAGGGCGACGCTAAGCTGTAAACGGATATTGCCGTTAGTCACTATCGCCTCTCGAGCGGACAATAGCTTGTCAATGGAGCGCAAATATGACGGGTCTTTTTTGCCAATTACATCAAGTTTTAACAGCTTGAGAGCGATATCGATTAATAGCAACGCCCTAGGTCTATCATCTCGATATTTATGTGCCAGTAGCGACCTCTGATATGAGCGGCCGGTAACAAAAAGGTGCGCATCTTTGACAATTTGGGCCTGTTTTTCGAAATAATTCTCGTCTTGAAGGCGCATTAACTCGGCTGGCAAACCACTCGCCATAAATAGAAGCTGTTGGCGACGAGCCTCGTCTTTAACACCAAGTTCGTCGAGCAATTCTTCTGAAGACACTTTGGTAATCGGACGCACCTCTAGTGACTGAACTCTGGAAAGTATAGTTGGGAGCAACTTAGCAGGGTCGTGTGACAGTAAAGCAAAAAAAGTTTGGTCATTAGGCTCTTCAAGTAGCTTCAAAAACGCATTTTGTGCCGGCGTGGCCATGCGCTCAGCATAATCGATAATTATTAACTTCTTGGAGCCTTTTGTTCGGGTAAGGTCATAGAGCTTCCTGATAGAAGCGATCGTGATATTGCCCTTTTCTATATCAACTACCTCATTCTTCTCAGGTAAAACAGTAATGACATTATTACCAAAGCCCTTAGCGAGTTCCCCGGCTACCGCCGACAAGCCGACGCCAGTTTCGCCGTGCAGTAAAATACTCTGGGGCATTTTCTTTTGCAAAGCCTCTAATAAAACCTGAGTTGATTCTTCAATTAAAACTTTAGACACTTTTTGCTTCTTTAAATATATCGATAAACTCTTGCGGAGCTGGAGCTTTAAATACCTGGCGACGAGATGGTGGAGTAGTCACTTCGAGGCTTAAGGCATGTAAGTACAGACGCTTCTTAACCTTGCCCGTTCCATAAACACGATCGCCCATTATAGGACAATTTATGTGTTGCATGTGAACACGAAGCTGATGAGTGCGACCAGTCTCGGGCT
>CAZSTN010000052.1:0-3429 GCA_964609915.1 uncultured Candidatus Saccharibacteria bacterium
GTTACGAAGCCAAGGACAGGGGAGTTAAGGTTGGTATGAAAATTCGTGAGGCTCTTTTAATCTGCCCAGATTTAGTGGCTTTAGAGACCGACCCATCGAAATATAAATACGTTTACCACAAACTTCTAGAAATAATGAACGACTACTCTGCCAAGGTCGAAATGAAGAGTATCGATGAAGGCGTTATAGATTTCAGCCAAACCAGCCCAGATATAGTTGAGCGAGGGCTAGAACACATAGGCTTAGAGTTAAAACAACGGCTCAGGGACGAAGTCGGGGTCTGGATGCGTTGTAATGTCGGCATATCTACCAACAGATTCTTGGCTAAAACAGCGGCTGGGCTTCATAAGCCTGACGGACTTGATATTATAACCCCCGACAACATAAGAGGAGTCTTTGCCAAGCTTAATTTGACAGATCTAACGGGCATAGCTTGTCAGAACGAGAAGCGCCTAAACAGTGTCGGTATTTTTACCGCCATAGACTTTTTAGATGCCGACATTATAACTCTGCGCAAAATTGTTTTTAAGAGCATCGTCGGAGAATGGTGGCATAAACGGCTGAGGGGCTGGGAGGTGGATGACGTGCCGACAGAAATGCGACGTATCGGTCGTCAATACGTACTAGAGAGTTTTAACCTAAGCTACGAAGAAATACTAAAGAGGTTGCATAATCTTTGCGAGTCGGTTGGTTTTCGTTTGCGCTCGCAGGGCAAGCTGGCTAGGGGAGTTTATGTATACGTTAAGACTAACGGGCGTCGGTATTGGCACTCTTCGCAGGTAAGTCGAACTTCATTTTTTAGTGACGACGATATCTACTCTGTGGCCAAGAATATTTTCAAGAATGCTCCAAGCGATATTCGTGAAATAGGAATACATTGTTATTTACTAAGTGATGCTAACTCAGGGTTGCAGGCTAGTATTTTTGTGGATGAAGCAACCAAGCGAGGCCATCTTTATGAGGCGGTTGACGGCATAAATAAAGGTTTTGGTGATAGAACTATACATTCAGCCGACACTTTAGGCACTGACCACGTTCGGGTCAAGATTCCCTTTGGTAGTACGAGGCATTTATAGTGTGCTATAATAACAGATAGAACACCTAAACTTATTAGTCACATTGGCGAAGAGCATGGTGGTAATCGCGTAAACAGTATCGAACTCGTCGTTCAGGTTTGTTTACGCGTTGCATCGGGAAACCTTTGCAAGAGGGGTACCCTATCCCTCTCCCTGGCGGCGAGTTCTATGCTCGACTAAAGGGATGTTTTGTAAATGGAGATATCTATATGGCCGGACACAACAAGTGGTCAAAAATTAAACGAGAAAAAGGCGTTAACGACGCTAAGCGTGGTGCTGTCTTTACAAAAATTGGCAATCAGATAGCTATTGCAGCCCGTAGCGGAGTCGACCCAGCTATGAATTCAGCTCTTGCTATGGCAATCGAGAAGGCTAAGGCAGTTAACATGCCGATCGCTAATATACAGCGAGCTATTGACCGTGTTGCCGACAAGAACTCAGCGGTTCTCGAAGAAGTCACCTATGAGGCTATGGGCCCAGGTGGCGTCGCTATTATAATCGAGGCGGCTACTGACAACCGGAATCGTACTTTTCCAGAGGTTCGAACTGCTTTAACTAAAAACGGAGGCCGAATGGCCGACGCTGGTAGCGTTATGTTTCAATTTAGCCGTAAAGGCGTTATTGAAGTGACCGCAACCGGTGAGGACGCCCTCTTGGCTGTTCTTGAAGCTGGTGCAGAAGATGCCAGCGAAGAAGACGGTGAAATAATTGTCTATACCGACCCTAAAGACTTAGCGAAAGTCCGCTCCGCCATAGTGGATGCTGGGCTAGCCGTAGCTAGCGCTGAACTTCAGTATGTTCCAAATGCCCTAGTTGAGATCGAAGACTCTGAAGTGTCTGAAAAAGTTCTCAAAGTACTCGATGCTCTAGATGACCTAGACGACGTCACCAATGTTCATACCAACGCAGACTTAAAATAATTCTCGAACCCGACTCCGTTCAATAACTATTAAAGAATTGATCAATATAATAAGAGTTATGTTGAAGATAATTCGTGGACTAGTATCGGTTTTAGCAGTTCTCGTAGGCAGTGCGTATGTTACCCCTACATACGCATCTTCAACACCTATAGTCATCGACCAAGTTCGGCCAGCAACTGAACTCGGCGAAGCAAATGAATATATAGTCCTTCGCAATACAACCAAAAGGTTTGTAGACATTTCCAATTGGTGCTTAAGTGGTAGTGAGGCGCCGAATTTTATATGTTTCGACCCTGGCCCTAGCGGTGTCTCTTTGGTGGTGGCCCCTCTTGGCTATATCGTAGTCACCTCCGAGGACTACGCAGAAAATTACGGCACCCACCCCTCATTTACGTATACTTTATCTAATATATTCTTAGGCTTGTCGTCCACGCAGGGTGGCAGTCTCCATCTGCTCAACGAGAAGAGTATTACCGTCGACTCCCTAGACTGGCCGACGTTTGTGCCGTCTAGCTATCAGCTCCAGCGCCTCAATAGCCCTGGCGTAGTTCCTTCTGGAATAATACTCGGGTCTGGCGACGATGCTTGGGTCTACGCTGAACCACAAACCCTCCCTGAGGACGGAGTAATAGAAGAATACCTACCGAAACTAAGGCTAAATGAAATGTTGCCTAACCCCAAGGGTTTAGACGAGAATAATGAGTTTATAGAGCTATATAATTATGGGCATATTAGTGTGAACCTTAGTGGCTACAGCCTAAGGTCAGGCAAAAGCCTAGAGAAAAACATTAAATTACCAGATGTAACTATTCTGCCTGGCGAGTATTATGTTTTAGTAAACAGCCAAGTTTCGTTTAGTCTACTTAATTCGAGTAGTAAAATAGCACTGTATCGTGACGGTCAAATTGTCAGCGAAACCGAGTACGAAAACCCTAAAGACGACATGGCCTGGACATTCTCCGACGACGGCTGGTTCTATAGCATCGAACAAACTCCAGGCATACTTAATGTAAGCCCACCACAGGACACTGCAGTTGAGGATGCGACTGATGGCGGTGATATGCCCGACGCTGGCGATACGGCTGACGGTGGTGATACAGCTGACGATCCGGACGGCGAAGACGCAACCCCCATAAGCACCTTGAAACCATGCGCCGAAGGCCAGGAGAGAAACCCCGAGACTAACAGATGTAGAAAAATACCAGAAGAAGACACCGGACTGAAACCATGTGCCGAAGGTCAGTATCGTAATCCCGAGACCAATCGTTGCAAAAACATAGAGTCTTCAGGCGATAGCTCACCCAAGCCGTGCGCCGAAGGTCAGGAAAGAAACCCTGAAACCAACAGGTGCCGTAAGATTGCCTCTGAAGACTCGGCGGGGCTGCAGCCCTGCAAAGAAGGTCAGTATCGTAACCCCGAGACCAATCGCTGTA
>CAZSTN010000053.1:0-3405 GCA_964609915.1 uncultured Candidatus Saccharibacteria bacterium
GCATTGGCGTAAAAACTCGCTGGTTTGGCGATAATAACCTAGAAATTACTCCACCAGCCAAATTAAATCTTAAGAATATGAACATTGAGGCGGCTCGAAAAACTCGAAGCATTATTATGTTTCTCGGTCCCCTACTTCACCGCTATAACAAGTTTGAGCTTCCCTACGCTGGTGGCTGTAACCTTGGTGAAAGAACTGTCGAACCGCACCTAACTGGGCTCTCGCCTTTTGGACTGAGCGTCAGAACCGTCAGCGGTCACCACGAAGCTAGTTCGGAGCCTAAAGTCCCATCTAGGCCGATTGTTCTATCCGAAAGAGGCGATACTGTCACCGAGAACATCCTAATGGCAGCAGCTCTAACAGATGGCGTAACCGTAATTCGAAACGCTAGCCCTAACTATATGGTCCAAGACCTGTGTTTTTACTTGCAGAAACTTGGCGTTAGCATTGAAGGTGTTGGCACAACTACCCTAACTGTCCACGGCCTCAAAGATATTAACAAAAACGTCGAATACTCACCCTCAGAGGACCCTATCGAGGCGATGAGCTTCCTAGCAGCCGCCATTGTCACTGATTCTGAAATAACTGTTAAGCGAGCGCCGATTGAATTCCTAGAAATTGAGCTTAAATTTCTAGAGAACATGAATTTTAAATACGAATTGTCAGAAGAGTATACCGCCGACAACGGCAAAACTCGCCTAGTCGATATTACAACCAAGCCAAGCGACTTACGAGCTTCAGTGGACAAAATACACGCCCTACCCTTCCCGGGTCTAAACATAGATAACTTACCCTTCTTCTCGTTAGTTGCTGCCAGCGCTAAAGGTAGAAGCTTAATTCATGACTGGTCATACGAGAATAGAGCCATTTATCTAACTGAATTGTCGAAATTAAATGCTTCCGTCGAACTGGTCGACCCCCACCGCATCTACATATCTGGAAAAACAAACTGGAAACCAGCCGAAGTTATGGCTCCACCAGCCCTTCGACCTGCGGTTGTCGTATTATTAGCCATGCTAGCGGCACCAGGCACCTCAACTCTGCGCAACGTGTACTCTATAAACCGAGGCTACGAAGATATTGCCGAACGCCTAAGCTCACTCGGAGCGAAGGTTACGACTATTCATGATATCGGGGGATAATTCGCTCAGCGGTCTTGAGGTCTCAAAAACGGAGAACCAAAAACGATACATCACAATCTCCTGATCTGTTGCTTTGCGTAGGTCAAAATCAATAAAAGTACCGTCATTTCTATAGTTCATCTGCATTAACCACTGTTCATCAAACATCCAAAAGTCATATTTATAATCGTTAATATACTTACTACGAGAATTAACTCGAATCTCTTCACCCGCCTTAGGGCCTGTGTATATTTCTGTTTCAAACTTTTCGTAGTCAGATAGTTCGTCAGAAAGTAACCTCAGACGCTTCATCAACTTACCTGCACCAACATTCTTACTTACCGTTGCCGACCAATCAGAGTCAATATTCTCAAGAATTTTACCCGACAACCTAAACTCATTAAAAGCATCCACCTCGCCCTCAACTAGATACTGCGGCAAAGCCTCGAGCCTAAAGGCTGATTTCTGAAAAGTTTCGAAAGGGTTAGTTATATCCATAAGTTTATTTGCTGCCTAGTAAGTGTTTCGGCCTTTAATATTGGTAAAAGGTATAATTTCATCGTACATGGGGCAATGTTAAATATCCACCTCTAAGATGCTTGCGTTGGCATGTTTGGCGTGTTCTTCACCACTGACAAGATCTCGTATCCGGTTAATGGTTCCGCTGTGAGTAACAACCAAGACACTTTGGGATTTGGTTTTTCGCAACATATCTATAAAGTCTTGTACGCGCTCGTTATATTCATTAAGGGTTTCAACCCCTGGCAATGGGACGCTGTCTGCAGGTGATGACCAAATCTTACCCCAGCCAACTTTGCTACGCAAGCGACCAGTCACCTCTCCAAAGTTCCGTTCACGAAGACGACTGTCCTCATAATAGGGCTTATTCGGAAATTTCTCTCTAAAAAAAGAGGCTGTTTGAGTAGCTCTAAGCAAGTCGGACGAATATATTACGTCAAAGTCTTCGTTAAAAGACTCCGCCAACTCCATTGCCTGATTCTTGCCACGCTTATTCAAACTAGTATCAAGCCAGCCCTGAATAATACCTTTAACATTTTCGTCAGTTTCGCCGTGCCTTATGATATATAGCTTCATAGCCTAATAATATCCTATTACTGGGCCTATTGCCACTGAGGCAGAAGCTATACTCGTAGCTCAGCGATTGTGTCAAGCGTCTGGATAAGCTTATCTGTATCACGCCAACTGAGCAATCTAAAGGCAGCTGTTGCCATCGGAACCGTCGCAAGATGTGACCATCCAAAAAGTATGTGCTCCCAGTCGGCACTTTCAGTTCCGTTCATACCCTTGCTAATCACTGGGTTATCGTCGATAATCGCCAGAGCGCTGTACTTCCATTTATTCTTATCAATAATGGCTTCCTCGACAACGCTTGCACCAAAATGAGGCACCATAACCCTATCGAGCCATTTAATCTTACCCTCTATAGAGTTCTTGTTACTTCTTAAAGGCGCTGAAGCAACCCGAGGTGAGTACCCATTATCAAGCATTGCCTGCCACCCCTCGTGCACACCTTCTATTACATCAAGGTTCTCAAAAAATTCAGGCGAATTGTACACGGCCTCAATACTTGGCCGTAAATCTTCAGGATAGTCATGGGCCACATAAAACTGGGAGCGAGGAACTATTAAATCTTGCGGTACTTCACTGAGCGCGACACGATCAAAGTCGGCCATTACGCCGTCCATATCAACCAGTACAGCTTTTTGTATCTCAGTCATAATTTATGGTACCCCGGGTTGGAATCGAACCAACGGCCAAAAGCTTAGAAGTCTCTTGCTCTATCCACTGAGCTACCGGGGCATATACTTCATTATAGCAAATTTACATGTATAATAAGAGTTATCATAAAAAAAGGAGTAGCCATGCAAGATAAAGGACCAAACCCTTACGTTGTAAACATCGAAGAGTTAACTCTTGAAAATGAAAATTTTCGCACTGCGGCCTGGACTGGCTCACAGATGCAAATGACCCTAATGAACATTCAACCTGGCGATGACATCGGCCTTGAGATTCACGACGATCACGACCAATTCCTACGGATTGAACAAGGTCTAGCAACCGTCCTGATGGGCCCTAGCGAGGAAGAACTTGAAAGTTGGGACATCGAAGAGGATTTCGCAATTTTCGTACCAGCTGGAGTTTGGCACAATGTCGTAAATACCGGCCATGAGCCACTAAAACTATACTCTATCTACGCACCAGCTGAGCATGACCACGGAACAGTTCACGAGACCAAAGAAATAGCTGACGAAGCTGAGCACGA
>CAZSTN010000054.1:0-3197 GCA_964609915.1 uncultured Candidatus Saccharibacteria bacterium
TCACTTTTAAGCAACGCTGTAGAAGGTGTCACTAAGGGCTTTGAGAAGAAGCTTGAAGTTAGTGGTGTCGGTTTCCGCGTTAGCGGTGGCGGACGATCTCTTGAAATGGCGCTTGGTTTTTCACACCCAGTGAAATACGAAGCCCGTGAAGGTGTTCAGTTAACCGTTGAGAAGATGACAATAACAGTGGCTGGAATCGACAAACAATTAGTTGGTCAAACAGCTGCCGAGATCCGCTCCCTTAAGAAACCTGAGCCATACAAGGGCAAGGGTATTAAATATGCTGACGAGGTTATCCTACGTAAGGCTGGAAAGGCTGGTAAGTAATCATGAGTGAATTCTCAAAGAAAATTCTTAACCGAAAACTTCGTTCGGCACGAGTTCGAGCAAAAGTTACTGGTACTACTGACCGCCCACGCTTGAGCGTCAGTATCAGCAACAAGCATGTTAGCGCTCAAATTATAAACGACGAAGTGCAGAAAACTCTTGTTTCAGCTACGACTATCGGCTCAAAACAAGAAGGATCTTTGTCTGAGTTAGCGGCTTTTGTTGGTACAGAAATCGGTAAAAAAGCTAAGAAAGCTAAAATTACTAAAGTTGTGCTTGACCGCAATGGTCGACGGTACGCTAAGCGACTTTCAGCGCTTGCAGATGCTGCTCGCAAGGAAGGATTGGAGTTCTAATTATGGCAGATTTTAATAATAGAAACCGTGGTCGACGTGATCAAGCACCGGCTGAACCTAAAGAGTTCGAAGAGTTGGTCATAAACATCGACCGTGTTTCTCGTGTTGTTAAAGGTGGACGACGCTTCCGATTTAAGGCACTTGTTGTCGTCGGAAATAAAAAAGGTAAGGTTGGTGTCGGTGTTGCTAAGGGCGCAGACGTTCAGACAGCTGTTAAAAAGGCGACCGACGTTGCTAAAAAGAGCCTGATTGTTATACCAATAGTTAACGAAACTATCCCGCACGAAAACGAAGTTAAGTTTTCTGGAGCTCGAGTGCTTCTTAAGCCAGCAGCCCCTGGTACCGGTATTATTGCCGGTGGTACAGTTCGTTCGATCATCGGTGTGACCGGTATTCGCAACCTTCTGTCTAAGTCGCTTGGCTCAACCAACAAGGTAAACATTGCTTATGCAACTATCGAAGCCTTGAAGACTCTAGTTGCTAAAGAAGATTGGCACACCACAAAGGTCGCCGAGAAGCCTGCTAAGAAGGAGGCTAAGTAATGACTAAGTATAACGAACTTCATCAAGCTGAGGCTAATAAAGACCGTAAGCGAGTTGGTCGTGGTATCGCATCTGGACAGGGTAAAACCGCTGGTCGTGGTACTAAGGGTCAGAAGTCTCGTACTGGTAAGAAATTAGCTCCAACATTCCAAGGTGGACAGCGAGGCATCGTCTTGTCTGTACCAAAAGCTCGTGGTTTCAAGAGTATTCGTACCCCAGCTCAGGTTGTTTATATCGACACCTTGAATAAATTTGAAGGTAAAATTGTTGATAACGGTACGCTCTTTGAGCAAGGCTACGTGGCAACACCTTTCCATAAAGTTAAGGTTATTACTCGTGGTGAGCTTTCTAAGGCCCTAACCGTTAAGGTTGCTGGTGCTAGCAAGTCAGCTCAAGAAGCGATTGTCAAAGCCGGCGGAACATTCGAGAAGACCGCTGTGCCTTTGAAGCAAAGCTCAAAGAAGGTTGAATCTACTGAGAAGTAGTCGAAACCTAAGTCGAAAAACCGCTCTACATAACATGGGGCGGTTTTTTGTTTATTATTTCTGATAGTTTAGTGTATAATAGCTAGAGATAAGTTATAAAATAATAATGAGGCAAGTGTCTAGAGACGTCTGATGAACTGGAAAACAATATTTCGATCACTGAAAAATAAAAATATGCAAAAACGACTTTTGGTTGTTTTGGGCATAATTATCACCTATAGGCTTTTGGCGCACGTTCCGGTGCCATTGGCTGAGCCGACCGCTCTTAAAGAGGTCTTGAGCAACTTAGTCGGCGGTACCGACTTCGGTGGCTTCATGAACCTACTTTCTGGTGGAGCGCTGGCTAGCTTTTCGATTGTTATGGTCGGTTTGACACCATTTATTACGGCATCTATCGCAATGCAACTCCTTACTAAGGCTATTCCGCGCCTTGAAGAGCTTAACAAAGACGGCGAGACTGGACGACGCAAGATCAACCAATGGACTCGTATGTTCACTATACCGCTAGCTATTGTTCAGTCGGTGGCCTTCATCTTCATTCTGCGCCAGACGGTTTTGGCTGGAAACACCACTGTTCTAGCTGACCCAACCATAATAGAGTGGATAGTCGCAGTGACGGCTATGACCGCCGGTTCTGTCTTGTTAATGTGGTTTGGTGAGCTTATAACCGAGCAGGGTATCGGCAATGGTATTAGCCTCCTGATTTTTGGAGGTATTATCAGCCAGCTTCCTTCGACCTTTGCTTCAATCGGTGCACTGCTGATGGACACGTCAGGAGGTGCTTTAAGCGTCTTTGGTTGGTTTGAGCTTCCTTTCCATCCTGTGATGTTCTGGGTAGTAGTGGCCTTGCTGGTGTTCTCTCTGGCGTTGCTGTATCTACTAGTCAAGATAAACGAAGCTCAGCGAGTTATCACTATAAATTATGCTAAGCGTGTTCAAGGTAACACTAGCTATGGTGGTATTAAGAGCATTCTGCCAATAAAGCTTATTGCCGCTGGAGTTATACCGGTCATCTTTGCTGTTGCCTTCTTGTCTCTACCGGCTTTCGTCGGTCAGATTATTAAAGCTTCGGGTAGCGAGCAATATCTTCAGCTAGCTGAAAACCTTATATTATGGTTCCAGGCACCAAACCCAGGTAGCTTCACTGGTGTTGAGTGGTATGCGTTTATCTACCCAACAGTTTACTTCTTCTTGGTTATATTCTTTACCTACATGTACACAGGCATAGTTTTCAACTCTCGTGAGATTTCTGAGAACCTACAAAAGCAAGGCGGTTTTATTGCCGGCATACGACCAGGTAAGACTACTGAAAAATATCTTTCAAGGACGGTTAATCGCTTAGTCTTGTTTGGTTCGTTGGTGCTTGGTTTTGTGGCTGTTTCTCCATTCATTGGTGAGTATCTTCTTTATCAGACTGTTGGCTTGAGCGGACTTAGCCTATCTGTTGGCGGTACTGGTCTTCTGATTGTTGTTTCGGTTGCACTTGA
>CAZSTN010000055.1:0-2631 GCA_964609915.1 uncultured Candidatus Saccharibacteria bacterium
CTCGGGCTTAAGAAGTAATAGCGACTTCTGGCCGTCCGTGGCTAAAACTTCGTAATAGGTAACGGCAGACTTGCCGGACGGGTCGACCCTGAAGGTACTTGGAGCAGAAGGGTTACGACCAATAGGTAGGTTTATCTTAGCCCTTTCAAGCTTAGGAACGCCCTCGACAATAGCCAAGTACTTTTTGCGAACCTTACGATCAGCAAACTGTTTTTTAATAGAACTAGCGGCCTCTTCTGTCCTAGCACCGATTAAAACGCCACTCGTGTCCCTGTCGAGGCGATGAACAATGCCCGGACGGCTCGTCTCAAGCCCCACAACGGTGTGTTTGCGCATAAACTCAGCAGCGGTGAACTCGTCATTAAGAGCGCCCTTGCTGTGCGTTAAGACGCCGGAAGGTTTATTAACCACGACGACAAAATCGTCCATATACAGTAGCGGTAGCTCGTTTTTGGAAAAATCTTGTTTCTCGGGAGGATGAAGCTCTATAATGTCGGTCTCAGAAACTTCTTGCTTAGACTTAGTGGCCTGCTCGCCCCTAATATAAACATATCCAGCCTTGATGTATTTCTGAATTGCACTTCTAGAAAACTCTGGGTAGCGTTTTGCAAGCTCAATATCTAATCGAGCGAACCTTGGCTGGCTCTTGAATAAATAAACGTCGTGAAACTTATGCTTCAACCCATAAGTCGAAAAAGATTTTTCATGAGGATTACGCACAAATTCGCCCTTGACGTCTGGGTAAGCGGTTTTTATGTAGGCAAGAAGGGTCTCGGTGTCGTCATCGACATAATTATCTGTTATCGAAAAATAACGAATTTTATCGTAGAGAAAGGTGGTCACAACCACACCACCCCGAGGCTCAAAGTCTTTAACTTGAGTTATTTCTCTTGGCACAGTCGCCAGACCAGCAATCTCAAACTGCCTAAGAACCCTGACTATTTCTCTAGTAATATTTTTAGTGGCCATTTTACGCCTCCGGTCTTAGGCCAACGGCTCGTTGTGCTCGAAGGAGTGTCTGATTGGCTACTTTAGACATCTCACGCTCTGAGGCCTCTAGCTTGGCGAGGACCTCTTCGTCGGTAATCTCGCTTAGGCGAAGCTGGAAAGCCTCTAGAAAGATGACAACCTCTTCAGCAACAGCTTTTTTGAAGTCACCGTATTGAGTCTTACCCACCCAATCAGCATTAACTTCGTCCTGAGACCTACCGGATAGTAATGAAAGTATCTGTAGCAGACTACTTATACCAGGCTGATTATCGAAGTCGTAGTTTATAACCCCGAAGCTGTCGGTTGTAGCACTCATTATTTTTTTGTAGGCTACGTCTGGCGAGTCAGCTAATAAAATTTTGGACTTTTCGTCATCGGAGCTTTTGCTCATTTTCTTAGTTGGGTCAGCGAGACTTCTGACGCGAAGGCCTTTACCACGGTTGATGAACTCTGTCTGGGCCTTAGTGTCTAGTGGAACAGTAAAAATATCGCCAAACTTATTATTAAAACGAGTTGCTATGTCACGGGTTATTTCTAGGTGCTGAAATTGGTCTTCGCCAACCGGAACATACTGAGCGTCGTAAAGGAGAATGTCGGCAGCCATAAGCACAGGATAATTAAACAGACCGACCGTCACGCTCTCGCCCTGAACGCCCGACTTTTCCTTAAATTGAGTCATGCGAGACATCTCGCCAACATAAGTAAAACAGTCAAGCACCCAAGTAAGCTCGCTATGCGCTGGAATATAGCTCTGACGATATATGAATGTATCAGGGTTGTTAATATCAAGACCAGCAGCGATAAAATACTTTAAATTCTGGAGAGTGTTAGCATAAAGCGACCGATGATCGACCGGAGTAGTAAAGCTATGCAAGTCAGGTACAAACATGTTTATTTGATACTCACCCGCCCTTTGACGTTGCATTTCAACCATCGGCACAAAAGCACCTAGGTAATTACCCAGTGTCGGCTCTTCATTTGAACGGATCCCAGTAAGAATAACAGGTTTGGTCATAGTTTCATTATATCACCAAAAAGTTAAATAGTTATGGAACGGAGGGCAAATGTGCGGAGCTGAGACTTCCCAAGCCTAAGTAACAGCTTCCTGGTTACTGCCGACTGCACTTCGTGTTATTCTTCAAATCTAGGGGCAAGCACTTAGCTAGCTAAACAGCGGACGGACCGCCCGCTGACCTTGCCGCTGCTGCCTGCGGGATTAACGCTGGAGCTGACGAAGTTAAGGCTGCGGGCGCTAGTGGCGGAGGCCTGTGAGGCAGACCAATAGTAGCCGCTGCTACCCTGCCCGCCGAACCCACCATTCCAGACGCCCCCAAGCTGAGCTAGCCAATTAGAACGTAGTCCAGCATCAGAGTTGGTTAGTCCACTATTTATAGCATTGTTAAGTTGAGTGAATTCTCCGGTCGTGGCTTCGCCTGTTGGTAGTCGCCAGCCAGCTGGACAAACTGAGATGCCAGTGTTTGGTGCTGGTGTGGTGGCATTAGCGCAAGCACTAGTTGTGCTTTGAGCTCCCATAGCTGCGCACCAGTTGTAAAGGTAGCCGTATTGACGTTCGCCTCCAGCTGCTGTGCCTCCGCCTGCGTTGTTGGTGCTAGGCTGGTTGGGGTGAATGCTCGGGCTAGC
>CAZSTN010000056.1:0-2543 GCA_964609915.1 uncultured Candidatus Saccharibacteria bacterium
TTCAAGAGAAGTAATATTGCAAGGCGTTGAGAGGCTCGAGAGGCAAATCCCTGAATTAATCAAAGCCCTAGCCGCTAATCGTTCCGATTCTGGCAGACTTAATTTCGTAGAGCATGTCTCGGCGAAAGCTGAACGAGCTTGGGTGGCCAACGAAATCGAGAAGCTCGTCCAGCAGAGTGGCGACAACGACCCTCCAAGTGTTGCCGTTTTGGCCAGAAACCACGAAGAGTTAGTCCGGCTCTTGCCACACCTACAAGAAAAGGGCTTACCGGTCAGGTACGAGAAGCAAGACAACGCCCTAGACCAACCAGCCATTAAGCAACTAGAGGTGCTGGCTAGGACAGTTGTCGCTTTAGCTAAAGGCCGACACCAAGAAGCTAACGAGCTGCTACCAGAACTGCTAGCGCACCCGGCCTGGAAAGTTGATCCTAAAGATATTTGGAAACTGAGTCTTGATGCCTACAACTCCAGACAAGACTGGATGACCACTATGTCAACAACGCCAGTTTTCGTACCAATTCACGAGCTGCTAACTGGTTTTGTGGTCGCCTCACAACATCAACCACTAGAAACAATGCTCGATATCCTTATTGGTCGAAACGACGACAATCCTAGTCCGCTTTTTGAGTATTTCTTCAACTCAGAGCTAGTTGAGAAAAACCCCGATGCTTATCTTGACCACTTGTCAGCATTGAGTGCTGTCCGAAATAAACTACATGATCATAAATCAACCGAATCTCCAAACCTCGAGGACTTCGTAGAGTTTATTGACACATATAGGCGACTAAATGTCACCATAACCACACCTAGGAAAACTCGTGGAAGCGACACCTTTGCCGTCAACCTATTAACTGCCCATAAAGCAAAAGGTCTGGAATTCGACCATGTTTACGTTATTCACTCTACCGACAATAAATGGGGGCAATCGGCGAGAGGCAAGTCAAGGTCGTTGAGCTATCCGCAAAATCTGTCATTAGCACCAGCTGGCGACAGTGCCGACGAGCGTCTGCGTCTATTTTACGTGGCCATGACACGAGCCAGGTTGAACTTAACCATTAGCTACCCGGCTAGCGACGACAAGGAGCGCCCAATGTTGCCAGCCGACTTCCTGGCCGATGTCTCTTTCACTGCCCAGCCAGCGCCAAAAATAGACCTGCTCGACGAGATAAAGCTCACCGAGGTCGATTGGCGTAGCCACTACACCGAAACTCCTCGTAGCCTTCTGTCAGTTTTACAACCTCGTCTCGAGAACTACAAATTAAGCGCCACCGCCTTCACTTCGTTTTTAGACGTCACGAAGGGTGGGCCAAGAGCTTTTCTACTCGATAATTTGCTAAAATTCCCTCGCTCGTCGTCGCCAGCCATTGCTTACGGTAATGCCGTGCATTATGCTTTGCAACAAGCTCACCTCCATGTCATTGCCAAAGGGGAGCCAAAACCTCTGGAAGACACCTTGCACGACTTTGAAGAAGCTCTAAAAAAAGAAAGGTTGTCGTCCGAGAACTTCGAACAGTTGTTGCAAAAGGGTAGCGACCAT
Organism: uncultured Candidatus Saccharibacteria bacterium; assembly: GCA_964609915.1. Classification (GTDB taxonomy): domain Bacteria; phylum Patescibacteriota; class Saccharimonadia; order Saccharimonadales; family Saccharimonadaceae; genus Microsaccharimonas. The sequence continues at coordinate 1,538 of CAZSTN010000056.1, forward strand.
CTACCAACCTTTATTTCGCAAACACCCATGACCGAAAATCAAAGGCCTGAGCTATCGTTTAATCATCAAAACGTAGTCTTTGACCAGGCCAGGCTGTCAGGCAAAATTGACGTCGCCACATTTAACGAAGAAGATAAAAGCGTGACCTTAACAGATTACAAAACAGGCAAGCCACCTCTAAGCGCCAAGGGTTCTAGCGACTACGAAAAGGTTAAACTTCACAACTATCATCGACAGCTACTTTTCTACAAACTCCTTATTCAGGGGTCAAGAGATTACAGTAAATACACGGTCACGAAGGGCAGCGTAGCATTTGTCGAACCAAACAAGTCTGGCATTATCAACGTTATAGACGAACCGCTAGACGATGAAAGCACCGACCGACAAATCAAGCTTATAAAAGCGGTTTGGCGACGAATTATGGAGCTTGACCTGCCAGACACCTCTAGCTACCCGCAAAACCTCAAGGGCATAGAGGCTTTTGAGCAAGATCTTATTGACGGAGAGGTATAAAACTGCTATAATAAGAGGGTAGACAAGTCGAGTTGCAAGACATCGGCGTTAGTTTTTCATGACTAGTGTCAGTATCTTGCAACTCCTGTCTGTACTTTGACAGAGATAGCAAAAAGCTTCCCTCGCTAACCTTTAGGCAAGAGCTGGCTGTAGAGCGTATGCCGCAGTCAACTCTTGTATGGGTACAATCGAGGGAAGACCACTTCTGGGGCAAATTCGTCCCAAGATAGGCTAGCAACCGCTAGTCTAACCTACGATCACCTAGGGGTGAATGTGTTCACCTGGACGAATGAACAGCACGACCAGGCCTCGAAGAAGCCCGATCGGGGCGAGCTTCTGAGCGACTACGAGAGGGCAATGCTTGAACAAGCAAAGTCCCTATACGGCTACCGTGGCCAGCAGGCCGCCGAAGCCCTCCAGAAGGATGACCAGAACAGAGGCCGGTAAAACGGCCTCAAGATGGACGCTTCGTAACCCGAAGCGAAAAAACAGT
>CAZSTN010000057.1:0-2292 GCA_964609915.1 uncultured Candidatus Saccharibacteria bacterium
AAAGAGAAAGACGACAACTTAACTGGTGACGACATTCGTGAAGGCCTGACGGCTATTATCCTTGTTAAACTTCCGGACCCTCAGTTTGAAGGTCAAACCAAGAACAAGCTCGGTAACCCTGAAGTTAGGCGTTATGTTGAACAAGTGATGAACGAATACTTCTCTTATTACCTAGAAGAGAATCCAGATGTCGCCAAGAAAATTGTAGGCAAGGCCCTTCTGGCTGCTCGAGCTCGTAAAGCTGCCCGAGCTGCCCGAGACAACGTTCTGCGTAAGGGTGCGCTAGACGGCATGGGGCTACCAGGTAAGCTATGGGACTGCTCCAGCAAGAGCCCATCTGATAGTGAGATATACATAGTAGAGGGTAACTCGGCGGCCGGTTCTGCAAAAGAAGGTCGTGACAACAGGACTCAGGCTATTTTGCCACTAAGAGGTAAGGTTCTAAACACCGAGCGAGCTCGACTAGACAAAATGTTTGCTAACAAAGAAATCGTGGCCATGATTCAAGCCTTTGGTGTTGGTATTGGTGACGCATTCGACATTAATGGCTTGCGGTATCATAAAATTATAATTATGACCGATGCCGACGTTGACGGTAGTCACATCGCAACACTTCTTCTGACGTTCTTCTTCCGCTACATGAGGGAGATCATTGAAGGTGGTTATGTTTACCTAGCTAAACCTCCACTTTATAGTATTAACCGTGGTCAAAAGAAGACCTACGCCTACGACGAGACCGAACGTGACCGCATTTTAAGTGAGATTATTGCCGACAGGAAAGAGCGAGGAACGGCCATCGACGAAGAAGATGACCAGGCCAAGCAGGCCGGCGTAACTATATCTAGGTTTAAGGGTCTTGGTGAAATGGATGCTGACCAACTTTGGGACACAACCATGAACCCAGAGCACCGAGTGTTAATACAAGTAAGAATTGAAGATGCTGAAAAAGCCGACGCCATCTTTACTAAGTTGATGGGTGACGAAGTGAGCTTGCGTAAAAGCTTCATTCAAAACAGAGCTAAAAACGCCGACTTAGAAGAGTTGGATATATAGGACGGTAATTATGGACGAAAATACATTAAACAATACATCAAATCCAGACGAATCTCTTGATCCGCCTATCGAGGGCGATATTGTCGCTGACATTCGTGGGATAGAGCGTCGAAAATTAGAGACGGTAATGGAAGACAACTTCTTCCGTTATTCAATGAGCGTCATTGTTGATCGTGCGCTTCCCGACGTTCGTGACGGCATGAAACCAGTTCATAGGCGAATTCTTTACTCAATGAACCAAAACGGCAACCGTTCGACAGCGAAGTTCGTTAAAAGTGCCCGTATTATTGGTGACGTAATGGGCAAATATCACCCGCACGGCGACACAGCAATTTATCATTCGATGGTTCGATTAGCTCAGCCGTGGGCTCTTCGCTACCCATTGGTTCAGGGTCAGGGTAACTTTGGCTCTATGGACGGCGATGAGCCAGCCGCTCATCGTTACACAGAGGCTCGTATGGCGAAGCCAGCTGAAGACTTATTGGCTGACATTGAAAAAAATACTGTAGATTTTCGCGACAACTTCGACGGTTCGGAGCAAGAGCCTGTAGTTTTACCTGCCAAGCTTCCAAACCTTCTTTTGAATGGCCAAATTGGTATTGCGGTTGGTATGGCTACAAACATACCTCCACACAACTTGGGCGAACTTGTTGATGCCACTATCGAGCTAATCGATAATAGCGATGCTACTATCGACGATCTTATGCAACACGTTAAAGGTCCAGACTTTCCAACTGGGGCTATAGTTTATGGCGGTGCGCCGATGAAACAAGCCTACCTGACTGGCCGTGGTAGTGTCATGATGCGAGCCGTAGCTGACATCGTTGAGACCAAAAAAGGCCGACACCAAATTGTCGTTAGTGAAGTGCCATATGGTGTAAATAAAGCAACGCTTATTGAAAAAATTGCCGAGCTTGTTAAAGACAAAAAGATCAATGGCATTAGCGACTTGCGTGACGAAAGTGCTCGTGGGTCGGTTCGAGTTGTCATTGACCTCAAGAAAGATGCTTATCCGAAGAAGCTTCTTAATCAGCTTTACAAATTGACCGCACTACAAAGTAGTTTTAATTACAACATGTTGGCACTGGTTGATGGAATCCAGCCACGCACCTTAGGACTTAAAGATGCGCTAAGTGAGTTCATTAAACATCGCCAGAGTGTTGTTAGACGCCGAACCGAGTTCGAGCTTAAAAAGGCTAAAGACCGAGCCCACATTCTTGAGGGTTACAAAATAGCACT
>CAZSTN010000058.1:0-2230 GCA_964609915.1 uncultured Candidatus Saccharibacteria bacterium
TGAACCGTAGAAACCGACCTAAGCCCAACGGCGTTTTTTATTTCGTTTAAAGTAGGAAACACCCCCTCGTTTTCTAAATATTGTTTTATGAAGTCTATAATTTGCTGTTTTTTACCTTTGCTCATATATCAATTATATACGAAAATATACGAAATATGAAGCGGTTTTAATAAAAATATCTCTAACTTGAAGTCACGTAACATAGCTTGCGCGAAATTTTCCGCGCTAGCCTACTATTAATGCGTCAGGTAGACATATCTTGCATTTTTCCTTAATCAAGTATATAATATATGTAAATTTACAAAGGAAGGCATTCAGATGGAGTTGAGTTCACAAAAGTACGAAAAAACCAAGTTAAAACACCAGAAGAACCGGGCGACAATAGAAATAAAATTAAAGCCCTAGAGATTGTGGCAACGGCTGCTATAGTTGCGTCCTTAGTGAGCTCCTGTGGTGAAAAAGAGGCTTCAGAAGAAGCGCCAAAAGCTAGAGAGGTTGCCGTTCAAACGCAGACTCCAAAAGAATCTTTGAAAACAGAAAAAGAGACCGTCCCAGAAACCGACCTAGAAACAATCGTTCCCACGCCAGACCAGATCACTGAAGCTCCTGAAGAAACTACTGAAGCAATATTCCTAGAGCTAGACCCGGGCTATGATATTGACTGGGAGCCGATTCCAGCAGGTAAGTCCGACGAGGAGCTAACTTTGGCGTTTTTAGACAAAATCAACGACTGGCAAAACATAGGTTACCCCGAAGACGATTTAGCTGGATATTACTTACCTTGGACAGAAACTGTTCAAAGAAAAGATACTCCTGAACTTCGTAGAGAATACGCCCAGGGCTGGGCTGACGAAAACGAGGAACTGTTTGTAACCAATCTGTTCATAAGTGAAGGATGGTGGGAGAACCCTAACTTAGTAGAATTTTCCGAAATGATGAACAGAGCTAATACTCAGGTTATAGAAAACAACACCTTCAGAATTGAAGGTGCCGAATACTACCTAGCTTCAAGACCACAAGACATAGAACTAGTCAGTGCCTCGACAGATGGTAACGAGCGAATCCTTGAAATATATAGCACAATTAGCCTAGCTGATGCCGAAGAAAGCAACAGCCAGCTCATTAAAACCACTTTTGAAACTATCGATGGTGTCGAGAGAATTACCGATATAGAAATCAAGGGTTAGGCTGTTCCGGCCGTGTTCTTCGATCATACTCGGCTAGGATGTTCTGATCAAAGTCATCCACTCGTTTTTTGTGTTCAGCGATCCGAGCTGCGTAGATTGCTTCCTCTTCGTTGTCAGCTTTCTTGGCTGGTTGCTCAACAGAGCCTGAGTTAAAACCTTCGACCAAAGCATTAAAATTATCGTTATCGAGCTTCTTGAGAGTTTCTGGCGTGTGGTGCTTAGGGTTTATTGAACCGAATTCCAGAGCCTTTCGCTGGTCATCCGTAAGGCTATATTTAGAGGTATCCAAAAGCTCCTTGACCATGCGGTTACTAATTCCTCCAGATGCTACTCCCCTCTGGAGAGATTCCTTACTCAAGCCAGCTAATTGCTCGGCATTCTTACCGCTGTAGGTAGAGCTGTCTTGCTCGATAGAGCTGAAGCTTGCATCTTTACCCTTCCAGGCGAACGTCGACAAGGCGGTGTCGGAATCACCATTAAATGCACTACGCAGCCCTTCAGAGACCTCTGAAGACATACTGCCCTCAGTTTCACGTAACACGCCCTTCACCTTGTCCCTACCCAAGCCACCAGCTTTCATCAAAACCTTGGCAGCTACTCGAGCTTTCTTGCTATCCCCACTCAAGACGGCATTTCGCATGTCATTCTCGGCAACAAAGAGGCGATCGGCATCGTCCATGCGGGCATAAACCGCCATGTCTTCTTTTTCGCGTGCCTCGTCTTCCGCTTCCTCAAGAGACCTAGCTTGAGCTAGCGCCCTGTCTCCAAATTCACCACTCAAAGCACTCTGGTTAAAGGCTTTGTTAATTTTACCTATAGGTCCGCCACCAACGCCAGCATGGCGCAATACTCGCCTTCTGTGGGCTTTCTTTTGTCGGAACTCTTTAAACCCGGCTACTCTAGACTTACCGTATATATCAGAACCCTTAGACCGAGCGGACTTGGTCAATGCGTCCCCTCTGCTGTTTATCATTTTGCCAATACCACCGACTCCGTCAAGCGAGCGCTTTAGTATACCAGGAACGACAAACAACGGTAACAAC
>CAZSTN010000059.1:0-2173 GCA_964609915.1 uncultured Candidatus Saccharibacteria bacterium
TTTCGTCGTCATATTATTGCTATGCGCAAGGGCTTTTATCTGTTGCTAATACCTTTTGCTTTGTCCTCTATACCACCTCTCATTTGGCAAACAAAACTAGAACTATTTATATTGCCGATAATAGGGCTAACAATTGGTTTAATTTTGTTCTTTTACCACTTTTTGATCTGGTATTTTACTATTTTCGTATTGACCAACCAACGTTTTCGCCAAATAACCCAATATGGCTTTTTCGGTAAAGACGTTGTTGAGCTTCGGCTGTCAAAAATTCAAAACATAAGCTATAATGTACCAGGGTTCTTTGGTGAAATATTCGGGTTCGGAACTATAGTAATTCAGACTTTTGTTGGTGACTTGGTTATACGTAATGCCGAACATCCGGAGAGAACTTATAATAAACTCCAAGACGCTGTTAATGATGCAGTCGGAGAAAAGGAAGATGATGAAAAAGAATTTGCCTAAAATTCCAAGGATTAAGAAGAAAGAAGCTCCTGCGGGTCGAATAACATCCGACACTATAGCCGAGCATCGTCAGCACGTTCTAGCTGAGGGACGACGTTTTAAGTACCCGGTTCAATACGTTAAGTATCGACTAGTTATAAACACCGTCATTATCGCCCTAGTATCGATTTTGGTGGTAGGTCTCGTATTTTGGTGGCAACTTTATAGAGTTCAGAATTCTGGCGACTTGTTCTACAGGGTTTCGGCCGCCTTCTCGCTTCCAGTTGCTAAAGTTGACGGTGAACCCGTTAAATTTAGCGACTACCTGATGCGCTATAGAAGCTCTGTGCAGTATCTCTCCGAGAGAGACCAGATAGACCTCGGCTCGGCTGACGGTAAAACCCAGGCCAATGCCATAAAGAGGCGAGAGCTAGACGGAGTCATAGCCGACACTTATGCGGCCAAGTTGGCTAAAGAGAATAATATATCAATAAGCGAAGAAGAGCTCGAGGAATTTATTATTCAGGAGCGTAAGTCTGTTGGCGGTGGCGTTTCAGAAGCTACCTATGACAGTGCAATTGCGACCTATTACGGCTGGAGTCCTTCAGAGTATCGTCAAATTATGAGAAGTAAATTATTGCTTCGAAAAGTCTCCTACGAAGTAGATACGTCTGCTCAGGAAGTTTCTAAAGAGGTGGAAGGGCTAGTGAAAGAGGGCAAGGACCTCGAGTCGATCGCTAACTCTATCGAGCTTAAGAAAAAGGGTTCGGTAGTTTACTCTATTCCTATGTGGGTACCTAAGGACAATTACGACGGCGGACTATCCGAGGCTGCATCCAAAATGAAGAAGGGTGAAACTTCTGGGCCGATAAAATCGACTCGTAGCACTGGCTACTACTTTATTAAGCTGATAGATAGCAACGAAACACAGGTTCAGTACGAAGTTCTGCAGGTGGTTTTAGGCGAATTCGACAAGATGCTAGAAGAGGTTAAGGCTCAAGAGGGCGGAGTTAAAGAGTATATTCACATTGAGGCCATCGACGGGGAGGGTGATGTTTAAACTTCCAGAGCTACCTTACGGCTACGGTGACCTGGGGCCTCACATCAGCAAAGAGGTGATGGAGCTACATTATAGTAAGCATCACCAGACCTATATTGATAATTTAAACAAAGCCTTGGACAATTATGATGAACTTAAGGGTTTACCGGTTGATAATTTATTGTCCGGTCTCGACAGTCTGCCTGAGGAAATTCAGCTTGCAGTTCGAAATAACGGGGGAGGACACTATAACCACAGTCTTTTTTGGCAGTGGATGTCGCCCCGTGGAAGTGGTCAACCTGGTGGCGAGCTTGAAAAGCAACTAGTTGAAAAATACGGTAGTTTTCAGGGTTTTGTTGATGAATTTTCTAAAGAAGCCCTGACGGTTTTTGGAAGTGGCTGGGTTTGGCTCAATGAAGATTTAACAATCTCAAAGTCAGCCAACCAAGATTCGCCATTACTCAAGGGCAGTAAACAGCCCTTGCTCGGACTAGACGTTTGGGAACATGCTTATTATCTTGATTATCAAAATCGCCGAGCCGATTACGTCAAAGCTTGGTGGCACGTTGTTAACTGGGAGAAGGTTTCAAGCTAGATTTGAGGTACGAAAAATGCTCACCCTTTGGTGAGCAGCTTTCGTGGCGGGCCCGACCGGATTCGAACCGGCGATCTCCTCCGTGACAGGGAGGCGTG
>CAZSTN010000060.1:0-1882 GCA_964609915.1 uncultured Candidatus Saccharibacteria bacterium
TCTCGACCAAAATCTGGTTCAAAGTCTGTTCACGTTCGTCATGTCCGCCGCCCATACCGCTACCACGACGACGACCGACAGCATCGATCTCGTCTATGAATATAATAGCCGGAGCGTTCTTCTTGGCTTTTTGGAATAAGTCGCGAACACGAGAAGCACCAACACCAACAAACATCTCAACAAACTCGGAGCCACTTATGCTAAAGAAAGGAACATTAGCTTCACCAGCGACAGCCCTAGCTAGCATTGTCTTGCCGGTACCTGGGTTACCAACCAACAAAACGCCTTTTGGTATTTTTGCACCCAATGATTCGTATTTTTTAGGGTTCTTCAAGAAATCAACAACCTCTTCAAGGTCTTGCTTGGCGGAATCGTTGCCAGCAATATCAGCAAAAGTAACCTTTTCTTTGTCGTTACCGTAAAGTTTAGCCTTTGATTTACCAAAGCCCATGGCTTGGCTATTTTGACCCTGAGCTTGACGCATCATCATCATGAAAAAGGCGATGATTATAACCAACGGAACGATTATGATAGCTAAGTTCCATAAAATATCGCCAGTCGCCGAAGGCGGTGTGACAACTAACTCGACATCAGCATCTTGATTCAAGCCCTGTTCGTAAAGACTACTAGAAGGGTCTTTAGTAGAACGCTCAGTCGGCTCGTCGCTTCCTTCTGGAGTTATCCTTAGGTCGTTACCTTGAACTTGTATCTTTTCTATACTGCCAGCGTTAGCTCTCTTGATGACGTCAGATAGGGCAACCTCTTTGAGGCTACCTTGGTTTGAGAACATAGTGGCTATAGACAGAACAAAAATAACCGTTAATACCCAAAAAAGTATCAACCGTATTAGGTTATTGTTAGATTTCTTTTTCTTTGGTGGCAATGTTTTAGGCATATAAGCGGTTAGTCCCTTCAGGAATACAAAAATAATGATTCTTTTCTTATATTATTTTACCATTTACAGTGTGAAATAGCGAGTAGTGAAACTGATAATAATACCGGCTCCAGCTTCGTATTTTTTGCCAGGCGCATAGGTCTTGATAGCTAGCAATAGTCTTTTAGTCTGAGGTCTAGTTAGTAAACCACTAGAAATATGCCTCAGCACTTCAAGCGCCACCTCTTCTGGCGTATTCGAGAAAAAATACCGGCTATAACCGTCTGTCGATTTTATTTTGTCGATAATTAAATTATTTTCTGTGGTTATTAGGGATTTTATCTCTACCTGCCGACCTCTAAGTTCGGCTAAGGAATCAACCGTATTTTTGTCGAGCGCTTTAGTGTGATAACGAAGCCGATTACGCAGGTACGCATCACTAGAGTTGGTGCTGTCTTCACGCCACTCTAGAGAATTTTTTAAAGCATATTGAATAACTTCATTTTTTGTCATGACTAGTAGTGGCCGATAAGCGCCCGAGTCAAGTACCGCCAAGCCCCGCCAACCAGTGCCTCTTTGTAAGTTAATAGCCACTGTCTCTACCAGGTCGTCTTTATGGTGTCCAGTGGCGATGGTTGCTTCATATTTATTGGCTAAATCACGCAAAAACTCATACCTACGCTCTCGAGCCAAAGCTTCACTAGCGCTAGGCCCTAGTTCTTCTCGTTTCGTCTCAAACACTAGGTCATAACGCTCGGCTAAGGCCTCAACAAAAAGAGCATCCTCATGAGAATCATCTCTAATGCCGTGATCAAAATGAGCGATGACTAAATCTTCGGGCGCAAAATCTTTAACCATTGTGTCTAGCAACACCACCGAATCAACTCCACCGCTAACTGCAATAATATACTTCATAATTTCACCTCTCATTATACATCGGCTATAATGGAGTTAGTGAACAAAGTGATATCGACAATTCGCAGGGTCGACACGCTCGACCTTTTGCGT